>DATARD010000316.1:0-37954 GCA_036264355.1 Thermoanaerobaculia bacterium | reverse complement strand
ACCCCCACCTCCTGATCCGGCCATTTGTTCGCCGCGAGGCGGTATTGTCCAGTCGTATCGAAGGCACACAGGCAACCCTCGGTGAGATCCTGGCCGCGGAGGCCGGAGCCAGCGTGGAGCGCAACCCGGCAGATCTACGCGAAGTTGCGAACTACGTCCTTGCCTTGGAACATGGTATCGAGCGCCTCCGGACGCTTCCTCTCTCCTTGCGGCTGATTCAGGAGTTGCACGCCCACCTCATGGCTGGGGTCCGTGGGGGTCAGGCCACTCCGGGACAGTTTCGCCGTTCCCAGAACTGGATCGGCCCCCCTGGATCCGTGCCGCCGAATACCACCTACGTCCCGCCGCCACCCGCCGAGATGATGACCGCCCTCGGTGCTCTCGAGGTTTTTCTGCACGACACGACCCTTCCTCCGCTGGTGACTGCGGCCCTGATGCACTATCAATTCGAGGCGATCCACCCCTTCCTGGACGGCAACGGCCGGGTAGGCCGCCTCCTGATCACCCTCTTCCTGATCGAGCGGAAAATCCTTCCGGCACCCCTCTTGTATCTGAGCGCTTTTTTTGAAGCGACACGCCGGGATTACTACGCATTGTTGCATGGCGTGAGCGAGAGAGGGGAATGGGAGCCTTGGATCGAGTACTTTCTCAACGGCGTCTCGCGCCAGGCAGAGGATGCGCTCAACCGGGCGAGCCGGATCAACGACATCCTCAACCACTGGAAGCACATTGCGGCCGAGGCCCGGGTGCCCATGGGCCTTGTGGACCTCTTGGGAGAAAACCCCTACTGGACCGTCACCGGGATTTCCAGCCGGTTGGGCATTGCCTATACGACTGCCCAGCGGGCGATCCAGAAACTTGAGGGCGCCTCGATCCTCACACGGCTCTCCGACGCGAAGAGAGACCGGGTGTTCTGCGCAGTAGCCCTCCTGGAGATTCTCGAAGAACCGGCCAATCTACGTCCTACCCTGCCAGGCAAATCATGATGTCCTTCCGCGGCGGCCGCCTGTCCGGCCTGAGCCTCCCCCTCGGCACAGTCTGGCTGCTCACCGACGTCGCGGAAGCCCTCGGCCGGCAGGATCACTACACCAAGCAGGCCCCGCAGCTCCTCAAAGCCCTGCGGGACACGGCGCTCATCCAGAGCGTCGAATCCTCCAACCGCATCGAGGGAGTCACCGTCGCTCCGGATCGGTTGGTTCCCCTCGTCCTCGAAGACGCCAAGCCTCGTGACAGGTCCGAAGACGAGATCCGGGGATACCGCCTGGCGCTCGAACTTATCCAGAGCTCTCCGCGCGATCTGGAGATCAATCCCGATCTCCTGCGAAGGCTGCACGGCCTGATCCAGGAAGGGAGCGGCGACGCCGGAGAATGGAAACGCGTCGCGAACGAGATCGTCGAGCTGCGGCCGGGAGCCCCTCCGGTCGTGCGTTTCCGTCCGGTCGCGGTGGCCGACACGCCGGCCGCCGTCGACGAGCTCTGCCTCTCCTACCGGCACGTGGTCAACCAAAGCCTGGCGCCGCCCCTGGTGGCGACCGCCGCTCTGATCTTCGACTTCCTCTGCATCCACCCCTTCCGCGACGGCAACGGCCGCGTCTCCCGGCTCCTCACCCAACTCGCCCTCGACCAGCACGGCATTGAGGTGGGGCGCTACGTCAGTCTGGAACGCCTGGTCGAAGAGTCGAAAGGTGACTACTACGACGTCCTGCGGCGCAGCTCGGAGAGCTGGCACGAAGGACGGCACGATCTCTTGCCTTGGCTCAATTATTTTTTGTCGATCGTGAAGCGGGCGTATCGCGAGCTCGCGGCTGGGCGGGGGTAGCATCTTGGAGCGAACAGGTCCGCTGTCTGCGCCGACTGCCGCGGAATTGCTGCGTCACCCTGTCGTCCGGCGTGCGCTCAGCCTGGCCTGGGAGGACTCCGAGCCGGACGATCCTGCCAGACGTCACGAGGAGGGTGGCTGGATTTACATGGACGCCGCGGCGGGAGAGATCTCCGTCCGGCGCCAGACACCCGGCCGGCAGGCCAGTATCGATCTAAGCCGGCCGCCCATTCTCCCAGGATCCGTCGTGGTCGGGAAGTTCCATACCCATCCAAACCCTACTTCGGAAGGCTGGTCCTCCGGACCGAGCCGCGGAGATTTGAAGGTGGATGCTCTCCACGGGGTCCCGGATCTCATTCGCGCCGACGACGGGGTCCATGTGTCAGGCCCTGAAAGCCGGCGTGGCGGACTGACGGGCGGGCCCGGTTTTCCGCCATGAGCGGGCTCAAACTTCTTGGCCTTGGGGAGTCAGCCTGCTTTGGCTACAATAGTGTCCAGCTCCAACGGAAGGAATGCCATGCCATCCAGCGCCATCCAAGAAGTCACGGTCCCCTCAATCACCAGCGACCAAGCGCTACGGATAGCCCGCCTGGACGCGGAACGGGTCTACAGGGACCTTTCTCCCTACCGAGCCAGTGTTGTGCTCGAAGAGGATGGATGGCACATCGATTACGAGCTCAAGGACCAGCAGAGCCAAGGGGGCGGACCTCACTACGTCATCGACTCGGCCAGCGGCGACATCCTGTCGCGCCTGTACGAGCAGTAGCGGGTAGGGTCGCGTCAAGAAATTTGACGACAAATCTGCGGCTAGGCCGCGCAATCGTCACCACATCTGAAATCCTATGTCAGAACCTGAGAGATCCAAGTCACTGGTCCTAGTTGTCGGCGCTGGAGCTAGCAAGGAAGTCGACCTTCCGGTCGGCGCCGAACTGAAGCGTGAGATTGCCAACGTTCTAGACATCCGCTTCAGAAATGGATACGAAAGGACGGGTGATGACTACATAGTTAACGCATTGCACATTCTTGTCAGGTCGCCAGACGGACGCGCTGGCGATATCAATCCACTTCTCGAAGCTGCCCGGCTCATCCGAGATGCGATGCCACAAGCCATGTCCATTGATAATTTCATTGATTCTCATCGAGAAAATGAGCGGATAGCGCTTTGCGGAAAGCTCGCTATCGCAAGATGCATCCTTGCTGCGGAGGCGAACAGCTCACTGCAATTTGATCGAAGCAACATATACAACAAAATGAATTTCTCTTCACTTGAGCCCATATGGTTCAATGCTTTTTTCCAACTCCTGACCGAGAGCTGCCAACGGCAGGACCTTGCGGCTCGGTTTCAAAAGGTAGGCGTCATTTCCTTCAACTATGATCGCTGCATAGAACACTACCTGCATTCAGCGTTACAGAACTACTATAGGCTAAAGTCCGAGGAAGCCGCCGAAGTGCTGTCGGCGCTAGAGGTGCACCATCCTTATGGAAAAGTAGGTGTGCTACCGTGGATGGACGCGAACGCAGGAATTGAGTTTGGCGCCCCGCCCGACGCTAAACAACTTATTGAGGTTGCAGGGAAGCTAAGGACCTTCACGGAAGGAACTGACGCCAGTACAAGTGACATTTCTGTGGTAAGAACATCGGTCGCCACGGCCGAGCGAATCGCCTTCCTCGGGTTCGCCTTCCATCGAATCAATCTTGAGCTTCTATTCCCTGGCCCTCGGTCGAAAGGACCGCCCGATATGCGTCCTATCTATGCAACGGCCCTTGGCATCTCGCAAAGTGACGCAAAGCTCATCGCCGAAGACTTGGCCGTAATGCGCAACGTGCTTCTTGAGCGAATACATATACGTACCGATCTCACTTGCTCCCAACTGTTTCAGGAATATAGAAGAAGTCTGTCGCTGTGCTGACCAACAGCCAACGGGACTGTGCCGCGAAAGGGATCTCAGCCTGGATCGACCCGGATCAGCGCGCCCGCACCCTCACTCCCGGCACCTCTGCCGGATGACCGGTCGACATGGACGGGATTTCCGGCCAAGTTGACGGCCGGCCGGTGGACACCGCGAGCGGAGTGAAGCTTCTGTCGGACAAGAGAGCGACGCAGCGCACGTGCGAGGCTAATCGCGGAACACGTCGGCGAGGCTCTCCGCGCGGGCGGAGCGATCGAACCAGTGCAAAAGAAGGTCGCCATCCGCCGCTGCGATACGCTTTTGCGTGACCGCGTCGATCGTGCCGAACCGCGCTTTGAGCCCTCGCAGGAGCCCCTGCTGGAGCCCCTGTTGAAGCCCCTTCTCCAGCCCCTGCTCAAGCCCCTGGCGTTGGCCTTCGTGCAGGCTCTGCTCCCGGAGCTGCTGATTCCAAGTATCAATCCGTTCTGCGAGCATCGATTCGAACTCCTCCAAACTGAGCCCTCGCGGGACGTCTTCCGCCGAAACACCCAACCGAGGAAGGATCACCTCCACGAGCCAGGACTCGAAAACTTCACGGAGACCCGAAGAGAGTTTTCGTCACCAAGCTCTGCCCAGTTTTGCTGCTTCTCTCCAGGCGGAACAGGTCGGCCACCGGGCTCTCCGTCTCCGCCAGCTTCTCCATGAGCAACTTCCTCTCGTAGACCAGCTTGAACGGCACATGCGGGATGTACGGCCTAGCCGACGAATGGAAGCACTCGATCAGCTCGGACAGATCCAGGGCCGGATCCACGCCGCCAGCCCATTATAGAGCACCACGGGAATCACCTGCGGCAACAAGCCCGACGGTAACAGCTTCGACAGCCAGGATCGAAAGCTCCGCTCGCTCCGGCGGAGCCTGGTCTCGCGCGGACGAAGTTTCGTCCCGCGCGGATGAGGTTTGGTCTGGCATCGGCAAGGCCCGGTCCACCGCGAACGAGGCTTCGTGTGGCGCAGACGAGGTTTCGTCCTCCGCGGATGAAGCCTGATCTGGCGCGTACGAGGTTTGGTGCGCCTCAGATGAAGCCTGATCTGGCGCGGACGAAGCCTGGTCCGTCGAGGACGAAGCCTGGTCCGGCGCGGACGAAGCCTGGTCTGGCGGAGACGAAGTTTCGGCCCACGCGGACGAAGCTTGGTGGAAGGCGGACAAAGTCTGGCCGGTCGTGGGCTGGAGAGCGCCGCCCAGCCGCGGGCGGAACGGCGTGCGCCGCGAACAGTCCATCCTCAGGAATCTGGTTCGATCGCACCAGGGAATACTCTGCCGCACGAGCGTCGCCTGGCCAGGATTCGGCGGGCGAACCAGCGGTTCAAGGGCTTGGTGCCGCCCGAGCTAGACGCCAAGCGTTTCGACAGCTACCGTGCCAGGCTAATCGCGGAACACGTCGGCGAGACTCTCCGCGCGGGCGAAGCGGTCGGCCCAGCGCACAAGAAGGTCGCCATCCGGACTAGCTCGCTCTGATGCTGAGAGCGGCTTCATCTCTTGTCGGAAGCCCTATGAGGCCCGAAATTCTCTTTCGTGACTTCCGAGCGCGGTAGATGAGCATCTTGCGGAAGCGCACGGCAAAATCGGCGGCTGCGTCGCTGTTCACCTCGATCCAGTTATCACGCTGGACAGTTGGCAGCTCGAGAAAGACCCGGAGACCTGGATCGCCTTGTTCCGGATTCACCAAAAGGTAGTGCGTGACCGCCAGGCTTTCAAACGGACGCCGGGGAATCCCCTTGATCCTCAGTTGATGGAGACGCGCGCCGAAGATCTGCTGGAGAATTTCGCGTGCAGCCTCTACGGTGTCGGAAGGCACGAGCAGCGTATAGCGCACGCCATGCTCGATGTTCTTTTGCACCAGGCTCCGCACTCGCGTCATCTCGAGGTCCTCATGAGGAGACGGGCTGACAACCCAGATCGACCGGCAGTCGCAGTTGGCCGCGATCTCTTCGATGTCGTTCGGGGTCAGCAGCCAGCCTTGGCGCGGTTCTCTTTCGCAGCCTTCCCCGATCCTCAGGATCTTCTCTCGTAAAGCTTCCCAATGCCGTTCGAAGGTTTCCCGGAGATGTTTCTGCTCCTGTTGCACCCTGTGCCCCAACCGCTTATTGATGTCGACGAGCAGTCTGAAGGCTTCTTCCTTCCCAAAGACGACAGCTTGAAACTGCGCCAAAGGAAATTTAACCGCCGTGGGCTCAACGTGGAACAGGAAGGGCACGACATACGAACGCTCAACGGACTTTGACAGGCTGCCCGCCTCGAAATTCAACCACGGCGAGTCGAGATTGGAGGGAGTGACACAAATGATGCCGAAGTCTGTATCTTCGAGCTCCTGTGCGAGGGCGGCGCTCCAATGCTCGCCTTTGCCGATGTCGCCCGATACGAAAGGCTTGACCTCGGGAAGAATGCGCGGCAGCCAGTCGTGGAGCACACCGGCGATGTTTCGACTCATTGCACCAGACCAACTTATGAATATCTTCATGTGCCGGCTCTCCAATTCTGAAAATCGTACTGATATTCTACGCCTTGGAGAGACTAACCGTCCAGCTCAACCCGCACTGAATAGACCACCGCAGCCCCTGGATCGAGCAGCGCCATTCCAGTGTCGGCGTCTGCTCCCCACTGCGCTCCAAAGGGATCGGCCCGGTTGAGCTGCGGCTCGACGGCGAGGAAGGGCGCGTCCGGCGGGCCGTAGACTTGGATGGCCTTGATCGCAGGTGACGTGGCGACGATTCGCAGACCGTAGGAGGCGGCCGGATCGATCAGCTCCGCGGTGACTTCGTCGTCGGCCGACCGTTCGAGATCCACGAAGCAGTCGTCCAGCGGGAGCTCGCCGAGCGGTCTGCCGATCGGAGCCGTGAAGTCGAAGGGAGTACCGGCGACCGGCACGATCTGGCCGGTGGGCAGACCGTCTTGATTCACCAGCACCCGGCGATGCGCCGGGAGGTGGAGGCGCGCCTGGCCGCGTCGGCCGCTCGGCAGCACAAAGTAGGGGTGCCAGCCGATTCCCATCGGCAGGGGTGTGGTGCCGGCGTTGGTGGCGGTGACGGTGAGGGTGAAGGAATCGCTGCGCAGGACGTTTTCGCAGCGAACGTCCGTCTGCGAGACCCATCGACCTTCGAAGTCTCCGGCGTGGAAGAGCGCCGTCGTGCAGTCTTCCTCGGCGGTTGTGCTCCGCTCGACGCGGTCCATGCGGGCCGCGAGCAGCAGACCGTGGATGGCGTAGAGCTCTCCGTTCGGTTTCCAGTGGCCGCCGTTCGCCGGCAGGTGAGCTGTGCCGCCAGGGATGGCAGTTTCGATCATCCGGCGGTCCGCCGAGAGCGTGCCGCGGATGCGGTTGGCGTAGGGGAGGAGGATCGCGCCGCCGAGAAGGAAGGATGTGTTGCCGGCGAAGGTCTCCGGCTCGGCGAAGGTTGTCTCCGGAGAAGGAGCGTGGAGCAGGTCGGTCTCTCCACGGCCGGGGAGATGCGCCTTGATCTGCAAGGTCATCATCCCCCGGTCCGGCAGGAGGTCGACGCTCAGAAAAGCGGGCCGGCTCGGATCGGACGGCCGCGGCCTCCGGAGGGTGACGACTTCAAGCATCGGATTGGATCATCCGAGGCGCCTAATCTCCAAGGGCCGCCGAGCGGGCGAACGCCGGCTCGCCTTCAGCCAGATCGAGCCGGGCTTCTTCGGGCGTGCCGAAAACGCGCGCCCGTTCGTCGTCGAATTCGCCTTCCCAGCGGGCGACGACGCAGGTCGCCATGCAGTTGCCGATCACGTTGACGCAGGTGCGGCCCATGTCCATCAGCTCGTCGACGCCGAAGATCACGGCGACGCCGATCGGTCCGATGTTTCCCGGCAGGAAGGTGCTCGCCGTCGCGAGCAGGATCACCAGCGAGGCGCGCGGCACGGCGGCGACGCCTTTCGAGGTCACCATCAGCGTCAACATCATGATGATCTGCCGGCCGAGATCCATGTGCTGTCCGGTCGTCGCTTCCGCCGCCTGCGCGATGAAAACGGAGGCCATGGCGAGATAGAGCGTCGTGCCGTCGAGATTGAAGCTGTAGCCGGTCGGCATGACGAAGCCGACGATGCGCGGCGGCACGCCGAGGCGTTCCATCAGCTCCATCGCTTTCGGCAGCGCCGACTCGCTGCTCGTGGTGGCGAAGGCGATCGTCGCCGGCTCGCGCACCGCGCGCAGGAATTTACGGATCGGAATGCGGAAGAGAAGCGCGACGAGCCCGAGCACCAGGACGAGGAAAAGGATCAGCGCCAGATAGAGCGAACCGATCAGCTTTCCCAGGTTGACCAGCACGCCGAGGCCGTGCGTGCCGATGGTGTGGGCCATGGCGGCGCCGACGCCGATCGGCGCGAACATCATCACGTAGCCGGTGAACCGAAACATGATCTGCGACAGGCTGTCCATCGCATGCAGGATCGGCTTGCCCTTCTCGCCGACCGCCGAGACGGCCATGGCGAAGAGCACCGAGAAGGCGACGATCTGCAGGATGTCGCCGCGCACCATGGAGTCGACGATGCTCGCCGGGAAGATGTGGACGATCGTTTCGATCAGCGTCTTCGGATGGTTTTCGGCGATCTTCTGCACCTGATCGGCGGCGGTCGGCACCAGCGCGACGCCGACGCCGGGCTTGGTGAGATTGACGACGCCGAGGCCGATGAAGAGCGCGACGGTGGTCACCACCTCGAAGTAGATCAGCGCCTTGGCACCCATCCGGCCGACCTTCTTGAGATCGCCGCCGCCGGCGATGCCGACGACGAGAGTCGAGAAGACGAGCGGCGCGATGATGGACTTGATAAGATTCAGGAAGATGTCGCGGAGGAAGTAGACCTTGTTTCCCCAGTCCGGCCGGATCCACCCGAGGAACCCGCCGGCGACGAGGCCGACCATGATCCAGGTGGTCAGGGAGAGGCGGTACCAGGGCTTGCGGGGTGACGCGGAGGTCACGATCTCGTCGGCCATTCAAGGTCTCCAGCGCCGGGGTTCTCCGGCTGGCGGAGGGATGGTATCATCGGCCGACATTTCGAAGTCCAGCAATCCATCCACGGTCGCGGAGGGCCGGACGCTGGTTTTCGCCCCACCGGCAGGGGTGGGTATGGAGTGAGTCGACATGCATGTCAACCCGATCATTTTCATCGCCACCGTCATCCTGATCATCATCTTCGTGATGATGCAAAAAAAGAAGAGAGATGCGCAACCGAAGAAGCCCAAGTTTGGTGTCGGCGTTCCGCCCAAGGCGGCGGCGCCGCGTCCGCCGAAGCCGGAGAAGCCGCCCGAGGAGGTCTTCGCCGAGCTGCGCAAGCAGGCGTTCGCGAGCGATCCCGGAGCGATGGGCATCAGCGTTCAGGAGAACGAAGCCTATGGCGCCTTGATGGAGCTGGGCATGCCGAGCTCCATCGTCACCCTGATCTGCTTCGCCAACGGCGACGCGAGCTTCTGCTACCAGTCGGGCGGCGGCATGACCGGGGGCGGCGCTCACGAAGCGGTCAGCAAGGCGGCCAAGCAGTTCATCCTCCTGGCCGAGAAGGCGCTCCCCGAGCTGACGCCGACCACCGAGCAGCCGCTGCCGCAGGCCGACGCGGTGCGCTTCTACGTGTTGACCCCGAAAGGGATTTTCACGACCGAGGTCCACCGCGAGGATCTGGGAGACCCCCACAGCCCGCTCGGCGCCCTGTTCTACTCCGGCCAGGAGGTCGTGACCACGATGCGCCAGGTGCAGGCGCAACGCGCGACCTGATCCGGTTCTTTGAAACGTTTCGGCGTTTGCCGTCATTTAGGAGCGGGAGCCCACCTCGTCGGCCCTCAGGAGGAGCCTCTTGCTCAAGCTCGGACATCGTTTCGCGGTCTCCACACTCTACAACTGGCTCTCCTTCGGAACCGGCCAGTCCGGCCGGATCACCGCGACCACCGCGGTGCTCGACGCCAGGCCCTGGCGCTCATCCAGGGCTCCGGGCAGACCCAGGTGGTCGTCGACGTGAACGGGTACTACCAATAGGAGGAGACCGTCAGCTCAACGATTGAACGGATATTCGTTGATCCAATGGAAGCCCCGGCTGGTCAGCAGGAACGACTTCTCATCGGCCCGCCGGAGCTTCGCCTGGATCGTCTCGCCGTCCATCGTCCCGGTGACGGTCAGGAGCCCGGGGGCCGGTTGCTGATAGTTGAAGGTGAAGCTCGCGTTGGGATCTTCGCGCTTGGTCAGGATCATGACTTTCTGGGCGGTGCCGAGCTTGAGATTGAAGCGGCGGCGTGAGTCGTTCATGGTGTAGATGCTCATACCCGTCTTGTAGTCGAACACCATCCGCCGCCAGCGGGTGGCGTCCGTGAAGACCGGCGGCCGCACCGTTCCATTCACCACCATCTCCTCGACATTCCACACACCGCGCAGCGTTGACCGGGGCGCCAGATCGCCATAGGTCTGGCGGCCCTGTTGCGCTCCGTACAATGCCAGGCCGGTGTAGCCGACGACGAACAGAATCTGGAAGATCAGCGCTCCGCGGCGGAGAGCCGGCCGGACAAAAAGCGGTCGGAGCTCCACCGCTTCGGGCGTGCGGTTGAGAATGAAGAAGCTGACCAGCCGCCCCAGGTCGGGAAGGATCACGAAGATTCCCATCACGAGGAGGTGGGACGAATAGAGCTTGACCGGCACGTCGAAGGCATAATTGAGCATCACGATGTTGCTGACCACCGCGATGCTCACCAGCCCACCGAGCAACCGGGTGCGGCGGGTGGTGAGAAGCAGGCCGCCGAGCATCTCCGCCGCGCCGGCAAAGATCGAGTAGGCCATGGAGGCGCCCATGAACGTCCAGAGCAGCCCCATCGGCGACGCGTCGCCAAAAGGCTGCACCAACCGGTCGAGAGTCGGATTCGGAAACTGCGACTTGATGACCTTGATCGCACCATACGAAATCATCGACATCGCCAGCGAGAACGCGACATAGATCCGCAGCCATTCGTTGAGCCGCACGTAGTTGGCCCGCTTCCGGTCGAGCAGACTCCAGACGACGGTCGCGAGCGCCGCGAGGACCGCGAAGCAGAACACCTGGACGTAGTTGTACGTCGTATCGCCGCTGCCGTTCGGCAGCACCGTGATGTTGACGTGGAACACCAGCTTCCCGACCCACGGCACGAGGGCGTTCCACAGGTCTCCGTAGGGCTGAGTGATCTGCGCCACATACGGGAACGCGTCCAGCGGAAACGGAAAGATGTAGAGGAAGAAGTAGACGCAGGTAAAGCGGAACAGGATCTTCTTGAGCGGGCTCCAGACCGGTTGTACCGCCAAGCTTTCTACCGCAGGGGTGGCGGTCGACGGCACGATCCTCAGCGTGTCACTGCTGCGCAGGCTCTCCATACGTTCCTCCAAGGCCCTCTCCAGCGTCTCACGGCATGAACGTCATCGACCCGCAAAACTCCTCATCCGCGACAGACCCGCAGTTTCTCCCTGGGTTGTACGGTATCAGAGGCTGAGAAGTTTGGGGCTCAGCGGAAAAGGGGCTGGCCCCACTCGAGGAAGACCGAGACGAGCCCGAGCAGACCCAGGATGAGGCCGAAGACGGGCCGGGCCTTGGACAGCGCCGGCACCTCGCGGCGCAGGCCGAGCGCCTTGAGCCCGAAGTAGGTCGCGAGCAGAGAGCCGACGCCGCCGAGCCATAAGAGCCCCCACACCAGGCTATAGGTGGAGTAGCGACGGAACTGCGCCTCGAGCGCCGCCTCTCGTTCGTCGCGTGCCTCGGGAACGGCCGGCGTGAGAGCCTCAGAGAGGAGGCGGCCGGCACGCCCGGCCTCGCGGCCGACGACCTGGATCTCGATGGAGCCGATCGGATTGTGCAGTCCGATCTCGCCGGTGCCATACAAGCTCTGGATGTCGGAATTCTTGACCAGAAAGGCGATCCCGGCCTCTTCGAGAGCCGCCTCGGCCAGCCTCTGCTCGGCCGGGTTCTCCGGCACCAGCACGGTGACCATCTCCTCTTGCGCAGCCAGCGGAACGATGGAAGCCAGTGGGGCCATGCGTCTCCTCCTCGGACACCGGATCAGCTGTCGTGTGATTGTAGCATCCGGCCGACGCGGGTCCGTTCCCGAGGGAACGGACCCGCCGGGTCTCTCTACGCGCTCGCGCCGTTCCCTGACTGGATACTCCGGCGCAGCTCACTGCGCAGCGTCTCGGCGTGCGGGTCAGGCGCCGGGGTGGGGAGGACGCCCACGGTTTCGCCGAGCTTGCCGGAGAGGAGCATGGTGAGGAGGTTCTCGACGAGGCTGCCGCCGCCTTTGCCGTCCGAGCTCATCTGGATCTTCGGCACGACGTCCGAGCCGGACTTCTCGATCGCCTCGGCGAAGCGGCCCATCACGTTCTGGATGAGCTGGTACTGCGGGCCGCCGTAGGCGCGGACCTGCTCTTCGAGCGCCAGGGCCTGGGCGACGCCCACGCGGCCGGCGCGGTCGGCATCGGCTTCGCCGACGAGGCGGATCTTCTTCGCTTCGCCCTCGGCCAGAATGCGGATCTTCTCCGCCTCGGCCTGGGCCAGGGTCTGGATCTGCGCCGCCTGCTGCTGCGCGCGGGCATATTCGGCCTTACCCTGGTTCGACTGCACGGTGATCGCGATCTCGGATTCGGTCAGCGCCTGCTGCTGGCGCGCCCGGCTCTCGGCCTCGCGCAGCTCGCGCTCCTTGACCGACGCGCGCTCCTGCCGGTTGTAGGTCTCCACCTGCTCCTCGGCGATCTGACGCGAACGGAGTTGCACCAGGATCTGCTCGATCTGGCCGCCGGCCGTGCCGGAGGTCGGCGTGCCGATCAGCACCTCCTGGAGCTCCAGGTTGTAGACCACGAACTTCTCCTTCATCTGCACGCCGGACGCCTCCTGGATGTCCGCGCGGTCCTGCAGGAGCTGGATGAGCGTGCGCGTCTGGCCGACGTTCTTGAAGTAGGCGCTCACCATCGGATCGAGGGTCTGCTCGACCAGCTTCTTGATGTCGCCGAAGCGTTGGATGACGAGCGGCGCCTTGCGGTAGTCGATGTGCACGACGACCGACAGCGGCAGGCTCGGCTCGAAGGCGTCCTTGGTGATCAGGCTCACCTCGGAAAGGTTTTCATCGAAATGGTGGGCACCGGTTTCGGTGCGGTTCCACTTCAGGATGAAGTTGGTGGTGGGGACCATGATCACTTTACCGGCATAGGTGTTGAAGGCGTATTTGCCGGGCAGCAGAGGCTCGTTCCACACGCCGCGCTCGCCGACGGCCACCAGCTCGCCGTGCTTGTAGTCCTTGCCTGACAGGTCGCGGCCCGCGTCGCCGGTGTAGGAAACGACGACGCCGACGGTGCCGACCTCGACCATGGTTTTCGGCACCAGCTCCTCGGTGCAGAAGAGACGGTTGATGTAGTAGGTGCCTTCGACGAGCACCTGGAGCTGCCGGCCGCGCTGGCCGCCGGCGGCGAGGAACTTGTCGGCGTCCTGGAAGCTGTTGTGGTAGGTCTCCGGATGCGCCGGGTCGTTGCCGACCAGCGGCGCGATGATCTCGCCCGACGGCACGGCCGGTCCGTCGTGCACGGTGACGATGCCGATGCGGTCCTCGGCGCCGCGGATGACGACCGGATGGAAGCCGTCGCGGTCGGAGATGAGGCCGCTCATCCGCTGGAACACCTCGAGCTCGCTCCGGTCCATCGGCAGGTAGTAGATGTGCTTCTCGGTGAGGATCACGAACAGCGCCTGGTTGATGGCGTAGGTGCCTTCGCGCAGCACCATGCGCTGCGGGCCTTTCTGGCCTCCGGAGCGCAGGAAGGCCGTGGAGTCCTGGAAGTCGTTGGCGGTCACGTTGCAGGCCAGCGCCTGGGTCGGCGGCAGCGACTGGCCGTCACGCGCGAACAGGTAGCCGATCTCGCCTTGTGGGATGGTGACGAGCGGCATCTTGTGGATGCGATACACGAACGGGGTCAGGAAGTGCCAGCCGCCGCGCAGCACGTCCGGCTGGAAGCCGGCTTCTCCTTGCAGCGCGATGAGGCCCGACCGCACGGAGTGCCCGCTGATGAGCTTCTCCACGATCCCCACGCGGTTGTTGGGGATGTAGACCAGAGAAAGATAGAGCAGGAAGAGCACGGCGGCGCCCGACGCGAGGAGCAAAACGTTGAAAAGGGGCATGGAACTCTCCGGTTTGAAGTATGGGTCGTTGATTCCGATCCGCTCGTTGCGGCCATGGCGAGGCTCTCCGCCTGGACAGCGGTTCGCGGGGCCATGGATTGTGGATCGGGGTTGATGATTCGGTTTACGGGCTCCGGAGGGCGGGATTTCTCAATGCGGCCCTCCTTCATCCAGTAAGTGGCGGGGAGCGCGAGAACATTTCATCGCGCCGGAGGTTCTGCACCATGCCTACCGCGCCTCCGCCGGATACTCGGCGTCGAGCGCCTTTTCGATCCGGGCTTTGACGTCGAGGAGATGCGCCCTCGTGTAGGCGTCGAGCTTCACCGGGGGCGTGAGCCGTTTGGCCAGGCGGTCGTGGACGTCGCGCAGCTCGAGCCGTGCCAGGGCTCGGGCGTCGGCGGGCATGTGCTCGGGCGGCTTGACCAGGAGGGTGGTCATGCGGTCGAGCCAGGTGCGCTGGAGGCTGCGGCGGAGAGTCGGGATGTCGGACGCCGGCGCGGTCCATGCCTCTTTCCAGACGGCTTGGCTCAGGCGATGGAACAGCTCGGGCATGGTGAGCACGTTGGCGGCGCCGAATTTCAGCTCGGCGTCACGGATGGTGGCGAGGCGGTAGGGGTCGGTGAGACCTTCGAGGATCGCCTGCTGGATCTTCTGGACGGTGTCGGCGTACGGAAAGTCGACGCGGCCGTCGAACGTCGGCTCGAAGCCCCAGTGCGCCCAGGGGATGGCGCCAAGCTGGCGCAGGACGGCGGGATCGACGCCCAGGGGCTCGGCGCCGAACGCTTCGTCGACGAGGAAGGCGAACGCTTCCTCCTGCTTCTTGCGCGGCACCGGCACGAAGGGCGGACGGGCTCCGGGATCGCCGACGTGGTCGTTGTTCTGATATTGCCCGCCGATCGTCTTGACCGCCGGCGCGAGGAGGTCGGCGGTGTCGAAGAGGAAGCCCCGGAAGGTGCCGGTGAGCCGGCCGTAGAAAAAATCATCGCGCAACGCCAGCTCGGGGAGCCGCTTCAGGAGCGCGCGGTAGAGCGTCGCCCGCTCGCGCGCCCAGGCCACCGGATCGGACGTCATGTCGTCGCGCGCCAGGGTGGGATCGAGAGCGCCGGGCGTGTCGAGGTGCTCTTCCATGCCGTATTCGTGGCCGGGCTGCGCGGCGAGACGGGCGATCTGCTTCGCCTTTTCGGCGTCGGGTGTATAGATGTAGGAGATCGCCCACAGATCGTAGGGACCGACCCGCCAATCCGTCAGGTCGCCGATCTCCTGGCCCAGCGGCGGCAGGTTGAGCGGGGTGTAGTCCATCACCGAGGCGGCGAGGCCGTGCTCGTGCGTCCAGGCGCGGTCGTGCAGGCGTTCGAACGGGGTGGCGGAGGAGGCGCGGAAGTTGTGGTCGAGCCCGAGGGTGTGCCCGACCTCGTGCATGACCACCCAGAGCAGGTTTTGCGTCATGAATTCGTCGGGGGTCCGGGGTCCGCCGGTCTCCCCTTGCGCGGCGAGGAAGACGCCGAGAATCATCTGCTGCACGGCCAGGCTGTCGGCGAAATCGGCCGACTCGCCGCCGGAGAAACCGGCGGCGTCTGCGGCGTGTGCGGCATCGGCGCCGAGCTGTTCCTTGAGGCGCGCCGCCGGGCTCAGCAGGGTCTTCCAGGCTTCGCGGTCGTTGAGCACCATGTTGGATTCGATCAGGATGTCGGCGTCCAGGATCTCGCCGGTGCGCGGATCGACGATGGACGGTCCGATGGCTCCGAACTGCGGCCGGTCGCTGGTGATCCAGCGGATCGTGTGGTAGCGCAGATCGGCCGGGTCGGCGTCCGCCGGCAGGTCGTCGGCGCGGATGGCATCTTTGAATCCGGCCGCTTCGAAGGCGCGGTTCCACGATTCGATCCCCTGCTTGACCACCGGCCGCCAGCGCTCGGGCACCGTGCGGTCGACGTAATAGACGATCGGCTGCTTCGGCTTCCACAAGTCGCCGACCTTCTCGCCCGGCTCCAGGCGCCAATGGTTGGCGTAGCGCACGAAGAAGGTGTCCTCGGTGCGCGAGAAGTCCTTGCGCACGCTGTTGATCGAGCCCACCCGGTCGTCGGCGAGGCGCGGCTCCATCGGCGTCGCGGGCGGCGCGGCGAACGAGTAGTGGAGGGACAACGGCAGGAAGCGGGGATCGGGCAGCGAGGTCAGCTTCGAGGGCTCCTGCGGAACGAAGGTCAATTTGGCGCGGATCTCGACGTTCTGTGGGAACACCTTAACCTCGTCGATCCAGCTCCGCGAGCGGTCGAGGTTGGCCTGGCCCAACGCCTTGGCGTCGGGGACGAAGGAGAGGCCGGCGCGCAGCCAGTGGTCGACGTTCGAGAGATCGGAGACGAACCAGTCGAAGGTGTCGAAGACCACCGCGCCGTCGGGCCGGGTGGCGACGACCGGCGCCGACTGGAGGACGGAGTCGCCGACCGACAGGGCGAGCGAGCTCGCTTCGGGGCTGCCGGCCGCGGCGGTGAAGCGGTGCGGCCGCTTGACCAGGAAGATCTTGTCGCCGTGACGCTCGAACGAAACGATGCTCGCCGCCTGGCGGTCGAACATCAGACCGCCGAACATCCCGAGCGCGCCGATTCCCTGATCGAGGCGCGGCACAAGGATGACGTCCTGGCCGAGCCGGGCCGGCGGCAACGCGATTATAGAGGTGGTCGCCCTTCTCATAGGTGTCGAGGAATCCGGCCTTGGCGGTCGCGCCGTGGGTGAGCTCCTCGAATTTGTTGTCTGGTTTGGCTGACTCGGCGGCGTATGCACGGCCGGAAAAACAGGCGAGGAGGATCAGGACGGGAAGCTTCGGGCGACGGATCATGCGGGCGGACCTCCTGAAGACGAGCTTGGGGCTCTGAATGATAGTACGCAGCATGACGGGCGGTGTTTCGCGCCAGATCTGCGATTTGACCGGGACTCGTTGCTCCAACCGGTCCAAGGCGAGTTTCGCGGCGAGCGCCCCCCTTCCCGGTTGACAAACCTCGCCGCCATGGCCATGCTCGCGGCAGGGAGGGAATTGGCTTGGATCCGGACCGCCTCGACTATCCGACTTTCGTGCAGGATGCGCTTCGCGACGTGGTGCGGCGAGTGCTGGCGCAGGTGGCCGAGCACGGGGTGCCGGGGGATCACCACTTCTTCATCGCGTTCAAGACCGCCCACCCCGGCGTAGGGCTGCCGCGCTTTTTGCGCGATCTCTATCCGGACGAGACCAAGATCGTCCTGCAGAACCAGTTCTGGGACCTCGACGTGGACGCCGAGATGTTCTCGGTGACGCTGAGCTTCAACGGCCAGCGCCAGCGGTTGACCGTCCCGTTCTCGGCGCTCACGGTGTTCGTCGACCCCGCCGCCGAGTTCATGCTGCGTTTCGACGGCGCGGGCGCCGATCTGCCCGAGGAAGAGGGCGCGACGGAAACAGAGGTCACTCTCCAGGCGCCGCCCGGACCGCGCGCGGTGCCGGACAAGCCGGCCGAGGTGTTGCGCTTCGATCCGAGCCGGCGCAAGTAGCCGAAATTTCCCGCGTTGTCACACGGTTTCCCCTCAAGGGGTTCAACCATGAATACGACAAACCAGAGCCTGCTCACCGCGGTGCTCGCCGCCGCGGCCCTGACGGCTTTCGCCTGTGGCCGGCCTGCCGCCGAGACCAAGACCGCCGAGACCAAGCCCGCTCCGGCGGTGACGGCAGCGTCCGCGCCGGCTCCCGTTCCAGCCGCTCCAGCCGGCGCGATCCTCGGCCACGCCATCGGCAGGGGCGGCAAGGGCAGCGTCATCGGCGCGATCCTCGGCGCCGTGGTCGGCACGGTGGTCGCTTCCCGGACCCCGGGCGAGCAGGTCAGCTTCACCAAGGGCACCGCCGTCGACATCAAGCTCGACTCCCCCATCCGGGTGCAACCGCGAGATCTGAAATGACCGATCCGACTCCAGTGAAACCCGGCCGGACTCCGCGCACCGGCCTGTATGGCGGGGTAGTCTCGTCGAAGCAGAAGGCGCCGGTCCGCGATCCCGGGGAGACGCCCGGCGCGCCACCGAAGAAACCGCTGCGGTTCCGGGTCGTCTTCGAGGATGCCAAGGACCTGGTGCGCGCTCACAAGGGCCGCCTGATCTTCGGGCTCGGCCTCATGCTGATCAACCGGCTGAGCGGTTTGGTGCTCCCCGGCACCACCAAGTACCTGCTCGACGAGGTGATCGGCAAGCACAACCGGGCCATGCT
This sequence comes from Thermoanaerobaculia bacterium, assembly GCA_036264355.1. Lineage (GTDB taxonomy): Bacteria > Acidobacteriota > Thermoanaerobaculia > Multivoradales > UBA5704 > UBA5704. The sequence continues at coordinate 19,862 of DATARD010000316.1, read as the reverse complement.
GTGGCAGCTCATCCTCGTCGCGGGCGGCGCGACGCTGCTCCAGGCGATCACCTCGTTCTCGCTGTCGCAGGTGCTCGGCAAGGCGGCGCAGCGCTCGATCACCGACCTGCGGCGGGTGGTGCAGCGGCATGTCGGCCGGCTGCCGGTCTCCTACTTCGACCGCACCAAGTCGGGCTCCCTGCTGTCGCGGGTGATGAACGACGCCGAGGGAATCCGCAACCTGGTGGGCAACGGCCTGGTCGAAATCGTCGGCGGCATGGTGACTGCGTCGCTGGCGTTCTGCATCCTTCTCTACCTGAACGTGCGGCTGACGTTGATCGCGCTCGGCGTGCTGTCGCTTTTTGCGTTCATTCTGCAACGCGCTTTCAAGGTGCTGCGCCCGCTCTTCCGCGAGCGCTCGAAGATCAACGCCGATCTCTCCGGCCGCCTCACCGAATCGTTCTCCGGCGTGCGGGTGGTGAAGGCGTATGGCGCGGAGCGGCGCGAGGCGCTGGTGTTCGCCAAAGGCGCGCACCGGCTGTTCCGCAACGTCGCCGCCACGATCACCAGCTTCTCGATGATCGGCGCGGCGTCGACCCTCCTCCTCGGCGTCATCAGCATCTCCATGATGGGCATCGGGGCGAACGAGGTGCTCTCCGGCCGCATGACGGTCGGCTCGTTCTTCTCCTTCACCCTCTATCTCGCCATGCTGGTCGGCCCGGTGATGCAGGTGGTGAACATCGGCAGCCAGCTCACCGAGGCGTTCGCCGGCCTGGAGCGCATCCGCGACATCCGCAACGAGGTGACCGAAGAGGCCGGCGAGGCGGAGCGCAGCCCGCTCGCCTCGGTGGACGGCCGGATCGAATTCCGGGATGTCCGGTTCGAATACCAGGCCGGCACGCCGGTGCTGCGTGGCGTCTCCTTCGTCGCCGAGCCCGGGACGTCGGTGGCGCTGGTCGGCTCCTCCGGCTCCGGCAAGAGCACGCTGATCGGTCTCGTCGCCGCGTTCCACCGGCCGACCGGCGGGCAGATCCTGGTGGACGGCCAGGACCTTGCCGGCGTGCGGCTGGCCGATTACCGGGCGCAACTCGGCGTGGTCTTCCAGGACAACTTCCTGTTCGACGGCACGGTGCTGGAGAACATCGCCTATGCGCGGCCGGACGCCTCGCCGGAAGAGATCCTCCACGCGGCCAAAGTCGCCCACTGCGACGACTTCGTGCAGAAGCTGTCGGACGGGTACGACACCATCGTCGGCGAGCGCGGCGTGAAGCTGTCCGGCGGCGAGCGCCAGCGGGTGGCGATCGCCCGCGCGATCCTGGCGGACCCGCGCATCCTCATCCTCGACGAGGCGACCTCGTCGCTCGACAGCGAGAGCGAAGCGCTGATCCAGATGGGCCTGGCCGACTTGATGCGCGGGCGGACCACCTTCGTCATCGCCCACCGGCTCTCCACCATCCGCCGGGCCGACATCATCCTGGTCCTGGAGCATGGCGAGATCGTGGAGCGCGGCCGGCACGACGAGCTGCTCGCTCTCGGCGGCCGCTATCACGCGCTCTACACCCGGCAGTACAACCTGGAGTCGAACCTCTTCCGCAATCCCGGAGAGGTGGATCCGGAGAAAGAAGAGAAGGCCACGCCGGCCAAGCCCGCTGACGCGAGCGTCGGCCGGTTGCCGTTGGTGCCGGCGTAGCTCGACGCTGACTTGCGTTCCGGCGCTCGAGACTCACTCCCACCGGCGCTCGCGTTCGAGGCGAGCGAGAAGAGCCTCGAGCTGCTCGCGGGACATCGTCCCGATCTCCGCCCGGCGCGACGTATCGAGCGGGATCGCAAGCAGCCTGCAGACCACCTCGATGCTGCGCCGAAGAGCGCGGGCCTCGCCCCGATCCTCGCCCTGCCGCTCGGCGAGCGAGATGGCGCCGCGGGCGTCCTGCTCGGCGACTTTCGCCCGGTCGTAGGCGTCCCACTCCGCCGAGGTGAAGCCCGCCGTGCGCGCCTGCTCCAGCGCGGTGCGAAACGGCTCGTCCGCAAGCTCGGGAGGGACCACCTCCAGGTTCTCGGCCGCGCGGAAGAAATGCGCCCACCGCTCGACCGTGGTCGTTGCCGCGGCTCCCTTCGTGTACTTCGGCAGCTCAAGAAAGACGTACTGCACCTGCGACAACGCCAGCGCACCATGGTTCTGCTCCTGCATCCGCCAACGCGACAGCATCGGGACCGGCGGACCGCCCGGCTGGGGTGGAGCGGGCCACAGCTCGAAGTCGCAGATCGTCACGCCCACCACGTCGCTCAGCTCCAGATAGTGGTCGCCGCTGTGGATCTGCATCACGTACGCCTTCGAAACGTTGTAGACGACGCGCTTCTCGAACGCCTCGACGTTCAGAATCTGCATCTCGACGACGTACTCGCGCCCGGCGTGGTCGCGGCACTTGACGTCGACGATGGAGAGCTTGAGCTCGGCCACCGGGATGCGCTGCTCGGCACCCAGGTAGGTGAGATCGTCGATCCGCTGCTCGCCTTCGAGCTCGAGGAGCGCGTTGAGCAGCTCGATGAGCAAGCGCTTGTTCGGTTCGGTGCCGAAAATGCGCTTGAACACGAAATCGGTCTTGGGATCAGCGAAAACGGGGAACATGGCTGCATCATACGACGAGAAGTCCTGAGAGACTGAGTCTGTGCCCAATTAGCCGGGTGAACCAAATCCCGCCGCGAAACCCGCGCAGTTTGCGGCGAAACCCGAGCGCGCAGCGATCACCGAGCGCAACAACGATGCGAATCGATCGACGGGCGCTGCGAAACCGGCGGCGGTCATCGCCAAAATGCCGGCGGCGCAGGGCGACGAGCCCGCTGATGCCGCGAATCTAGCGGTGATTGCTGCAAAATTTTGCGGTTATCTGTCCGCCGTCTCGGGTTTTGCCGCAACTGGATCGGGTTTGCACACCGGAATTCACTCGTTCGCAGCGCCGGAAGCCCTCCTTCCTTGGGAGAGGAGGATTGGAGCAGCCTTTTGACGGTGTTTGACGCGATTTGACGCAAACGGGATGCGAACACCGGAGCGCGGGAGCTCCCCGATCTAATGCCGGAAGTGGCGGGCTCCGGTGAGCAGCATCGCCAATCCCTGCTCGTCCGCCGCGGCGATCACTTCGTCGTCGCGCTTGCTGCCGCCGGGATGGACGACTGCCGTGATGCCGGCTTTGGCGAGGGCGTCGAGGCCGTCGCGGAAGGGGAAGAAGGCGTCGGAGGCGGCGGCGGTCCCGGCGAGAGAGAGGCCGTGCTCGCGGGCTTTCTCGGTGGCGAGACGGCAGGAGTCGACGCGGCTCATCTGGCCGGCTCCGATGCCTACCGTCTGGTCGGCGTTGGCGACGACAATGGCGTTCGATTTCACGTAACGGCAGACCTGCCAGGCGAGATCGAGCGCGCGGCGCTCTTCGGGGGTCGGCTGGCGGCGGGTGGGACAGGTCCAGGCAGCGGGATCGTCCGGCAGGGCGTCCGGCGGCTGGGCGAGGAAACCGCCGTCGACCGGCCGCAGCTCGAGGTCTTTCGCCGAGGGCTGGTAGAGCGGACATTCGAGCAGGCGGAGATTCTTCTTCGCCGCGAAACGGTCGCGGGCCGCGGCGTCGAAGCCGGGCGCCAGGAGGACCTCGACGAAGAGATCCGCCAGCGCTGCGGCGAGGGCTCCGTCCGCCGGACGGTTGAGCGCGATGATCGAGCCGAAGGCAGACACCGGATCGGTGGCGAGCGCGCGGCGGTAGGCTTCGACGAGATCGGCGCCTCTCCCCACTCCGCAGGGGTTGTTGTGTTTCACGATGACGACCGCCGGCTCGCTGAGCAGCGCCGCCATCTTGCGCGCCGCGTCGGCGTCCAGCAGGTTGTTCCACGACAGCTCCTTCCCCTGGAGCTGGCGGAAGCCGCCGAGCACGCCGGGGCCGCCGGAGCGGGCGTAGACGGCGCCTCCCTGGTGCGGGTTCTCGCCGTAGCGCAGCTCCAGCGTCCGCGTCAGCTCCACCTGGAGATGCGACGGGAACCTCTCGGAAGCTGCCGTTTCCGTTGTGCCGGCCAGCCACTCGGCGATCGCGGCGTCATACGCCTGGGTATGCCGGAACGCCTTCACCGCCAGGCGATGGCGGAGCTCCGCGGGCACCACGCCTTCCCCTTCGTCCAGCGCCTTCAGCACCGCTGCGTAGTCGGCGGGATCGACTACCACCGCCACATCGGCGAAGTTTTTCGCCGCCGCGCGCACCATCGTCGGCCCCCCGACGTCGATCATCTCGACCGTCTCGTCGAACGAGGCGCCGGAGGCCACCGTCTTCTGGAAGGGATAGAGATTGACGATCACCAGATCGATCGGATCGATCTTGTGCTCCGCGAGCTGGCGCTCGTGGTCCGGGTCGGACCGCTTGGCCAGGATGCCGCCGTGGATGCGCGGATGCAGCGTCTTCACCCGGCCGCCGAGGATCTCGGGGAAGCCGGAGACCTCCGACACCGCGGTCACCGGCAGCCCTTCGGCGCGGAGCGCGGCGAGCGTGCCGCCAGTCGAGACCATCTCCACTCCGCGACGGGCGAGCCCGCGGGCCAGCTCCACGAGGCCCGTCTTGTCGAACACGGAAATCAACGCACGGCGTGCCGGCTGCATCGGTCGGTCTCCCCCTATCGTGCCTGCTCGCCCCGCGGCGCCCTGGGCAGCACCAGCAGCCGCGTCCCCGCGTTGACCAGCCCGCTGCGGTCGTCCGCGCCGCCGGCGGTGATCCAGATCCAGCGCAACACCAGCGTGACGTCGGTCACCGCATGGCTGAACGCCACCGAAGCGATGCCGAACGCGCTCGAGCGGTCGTCGAAGCGGCCGACCCCGGAGGCGTAACCAATCCGCTGGTACTCGCGGCCGACCGTCGGATAGAGGGTCCGGCCGCGGCGGAGCGCCTCGGCGATGAGCGGCGCAACGTCCTTGCGCGCTTCGAGACCGGGGATCGTGCCATAGAAGACCAGGGGGAAGCGAGGCTCGGCGCTTTCGGCATAGCGCAGATAGTCGACGAAATAGCGCCCCGCGGCCGGATCGGCGGCCGACGCGGCGAGCGGGTTGTCGGCGTCGGCCACGAAGTGGGAGACGCGGCCGATGCGGCGGATGATGACCGCGAACGGCTCATGGTTGCGGATCGCGTCCACCGTGGCCTTCACCTCGGAGAGCACCACCCGGTCGAGATCTCCCGATCCGTCGTCATTCTTCATGTGGCGTCCGGGATCCGAGTCGCCGAAGGGATCGATCACCCCGGCCTCATAGGCGCGGCGGTGCTTCTCGATCTGGCGCGCGAGGTCCGGCGGCGCGAGACGGGCGGCCTCGCGGGCGATCGTCGTCTGCATGCCCGGAGTCCAGGCCGCGGCAGGCACAGGCGTGAGAAGGGCGAGAAAAGCGAGAGAGATATACAGCCGGCTATGCATTTCGCCATATTCTAGCGGTGAAATCCCCGCGATGGGGGAGGAGGCCCGCGTTGTCGCGACAGTCCCGGCATCACCTCGACGTCACCGGCACCTTCTGTCCCCTGCCCATTCTGCTCGCCGCGCGGGAGATGCGGAAGCTGCAGACCGGAGATCTCCTGGAGATCGTCGGCGACGATCCCGGCATCCGGGAAGACATGCCCGTCTGGTGCGAACGGGCCGGCAACCGCCTGGTCGAGATGGTGGAAGAGGATGGCGTCATCCGTTCGCTGGTGGAGAAGGGGACGGTGGCGCCGAAGCGGTAATGGCAACGTCGCCGCAGCGCCGAAAAGCGCCCTCACCCCCGGCCCCTCTCCCGTCTCCCACCCAGGCCCCCGCCGGGAGAGGGGAGACCAGCAAAAGCAAGGACCATGTTTCAGTTGCTTTTCTCCCCTCTCCCGGGGAAGGGCGGGCGGGAGACGGGAGAGGGGCCGGGGGTGAGGGCGCTGTTCGGCGGGCTCCGGCGCCCCCACAACGCCGTGCTCCCCTCCGCCGTATAATGAAGCACGGAGGAATTGTCGATGCCTCGTTCGGGGATGACCCGCACCTTATGGATCACTGCTGTCCTGCTTGCCGGCATGGCCGCGCCGGGAGTCTGCGCCACCGCGCCGGTGCGGCGCGCCGATGCCTACAAGCTGGTGCAGATCGCGGAGGACGCCTGCCGCGGCGCGATCCATGCCCTGCAGGCGCCGGGGCTCAATGGACCGCAGGGGGAGCCTTTGCGTTCCGCGCTCCAGCGCATGGGGGACTCCCTGGCCGAGATCCAGGCGCGCCTCGACGAACGAGACGTGCGGTTCTTCGACATGCTGAGCACCGGCAGCCGCGTGCTGGCGGAGGTGGCGGTGATCTGGCCCCGCACGGGCTTCACCGATCCGGTGGTCGATCGCGCGATCCGGTCGCTCGACGCCGCGTACGGACGGTTGCGCAATCGCTACGGCGCGGAGTGGCTCCGCTTCCAGGCCGGTCAGGCGTTGAGCGCGGATGAGCTGCGGCGCTTCCAGGCGCTGCAAGCGATGCAGGCCGCCTTCGCCGCCCGGCTCACCGTCCTGATCGAGCAGGCACGGCTGGCGGGCGACGCCGCGACGGTCCGCGACCTGAGTCTGCTGCGAAACCAGGCGAACGCCATCGCCCAAGCCCCTCCGACGCTCGACGAGATGTTGAACGCCGAGGTGGTGGCCGACGCGATCCAGGGCGAGTACGACGCCGTGCGGGACGCGAATCCCGCGGACACCGCGGAATGGGACGGCGCGGACCAGGTGGCGGACGAGTTGCGCACCGATCCGAGCGTCGGCTTCGTCTTCACGGCCGATCTGCGGTCGGCCGCGAAATGGACCTACACCCGGGTGGAGACCGACGTCCCCGGCGACGTGGCGGACGCCGACATCCGGTCCAACGCCTTGGACGAGGCCCTGGCAGCCGCTCCGAGCACGGCGCCGCCGGTGCTCCTCGAAGCCTCGAAGCCGGAAACGGCCGCCGCTGAAGATACCGCCGCGGTGGTGGACGACGCAGAGGCGATGGAGGGGAGCGAGCCGGAGACGGAGACCGAGACGGTGGAAACGGTAGAAGGAGCCGGCCTGTCGCTGCCGGTCACCCTCGCGCCGGCTGCTGCTGCGAAAGAGCCGGTGACGACCGCCGCGAAAGAGCCGGCCGCTCCTTCCGTGGTCCCCTCGGCCGCCGATTCCCAGAAACCGCTCCTGCGCAGCTTCCTTCTGTAGGCTAAGATCCCGCCTTCGCCGGACCCTGCAGCGGGGCCGGCCTGGAGGGAGCAGCCGATGGGACTTCTCAGTGGAACAGTCAGCGTCACCCGGTTCACGGTCGCCATACCGGCCGAAGGGCCGGACTTCGAGCGTGCCCGCTTCTGGGCGATCGATCCGGGCTCCGACGTGCGCGAGCGCATGGGGTTCATCCCGTTCGAGATCGACGCGCCGTGGGAGGTGGGCTCCCGGCGCTGGGTCTTCCGCGTGCGGATCGACCGCATCCGCCCCGATGGCACCGCCCTCAAGGAGCGCATCAAGGAGCTCGTCAAATCCGAAATGGAAGCCACCGGCGCCCCCTTCGTCGGCTCCAAGACGCGCAAGAAGCTGCGCGAACTCGCCGAGCAGGAGCTGTGCGCCCGCCAGCCGCCGCGGACGACAATCATCGAGTGCTGTATCAACGACACCATTCTCTACGTCGCGAGCACGTCGAAGACCTATCTGGGCATCATCCTGACCCTGCTCCGCCAGACCGGCGTCGAGGCGGACTTCAAAGCGCCCTGGCTCGACGAGGCGCCCGAGGTCGACGAGGCGAGCGACGTGGTCATCCCCAAAGAGCCCGGGCAGTCGGTGCTCGGCTGCCGTTTCCTCCGTGCCCTGCTCGAAGAGCCCGAGGTGATGGTCGAGCCGGAAACCGGCAGCGTCCGCCTCGCCACCCGCGAAGCCAAAATCTCCCTGACCGGCGCCGTGCTCCACGACCTCTTCCATCATCTAGAGGAAGGAGCCGAGATCCTCGCCGCCAAGATCCACGTCGGCGCCGCCCTGATGCGTTTCGACGCCCTCTCCTACCGCATCAACGGCCTCAAGCTCGATCCGGTGAAAAACGAGCACTGGACCGTGGACCTCGACCAGCGCCTGGAGCAGATCGCCGCCGTCTGGGAAGTGCTGGACGGCAAATACGCGGCGCTCAAGGGCAAGCTGGGCATGCCGATGGCACCGCCAGCGGCGGCGGTGGAGGCGGGGGAGGTGGCGGTACCGGCGGTGCAAGTGCCGCCGTTCGATGTGGAGGAGGAGGGGGGAGAAGAGGCCGGATAGCCGATCGAGTTTCGCTTGTTCCGCCCAGGCGCTATAGAATAAGCCCATGGAGCTGATCGACGACCCCGCTTTCCGTGCCCGCGCCGAGGCGACCTTCGATCTCTACAGGACCGCGAAGGCGATCAAGCGGCAGAGCCTCAGGTACCGCTATCCCGTCGAGAGCGAGGCCGAGATCGAGCGTCGCCTGGTGAATTGGTTGCGCAAGGAATCCGTTCCCTCTCCCAGGTCATAGTGGACCTCGATCACGCCCTCATCCGGCTCGATAGAGACCTGAAAGCCCTCAAACTTCGCTGGGCCCTGGTCGGCGGACTGGCTGTCTCGTTCTTGACCGATCCGAGGACGACGAGGGATCTCGATGTCGCGATCGCGGTCAGCGGAGACTCAGAGGCGGAGCGGATCGCTCTCTCTCTCCGCATGAGAGGGTATACGCCTCACCCGTCGGGTGACGCCCTCGAGCAGACGGACGTAAACCGTTTGGCCACGGTCCGCCTGATGGCGCCGGGTGAGAACCTGGCAGCGATAGGAGTCGACCTCCTCTTCGCTTCCTCGGGCATCGAAAACGAGGTAGTGGCCGCCGCGCAGGTCTATGCAGTTCTTCCGGGCCTCCACATTCCCGTTGCCAGGATTGGCCACCTGCTTGCGCTCAAGCTCCTGGCAGGCCGTCCCAAGGACTGGGTCGATGCGAGGGTCCTCTGGCAGTTCGCCAACCCAGAAGATGTGGGGCTTGGCCGCGAGTCCTTGGAACTCATCGAGAGGCGGGGTTTCCATCGCGGAAAGGATCTCATGAGCGACTTTGCGAAGTTATTGGACATGGAGAGCTGAGGCACTGAAGATTGGGTTTGAATATGGTGAGAGATCCCTTCTACCGCCAGATCCTCGCCGCCTTGGAGGAAGGGGAACTCAATCCCCGGACATTCGAAGCCTGTATGGTGGATGTTCTCGGGAAAGCCTTCCCCAACCTCGTACCGGTACCTGGGGGTAGTGACGCCGGTTTCGATGGCGCCTTTGCCGACGCGGCGGGGGAGTTCCCCTTGGTGTGCACCACGGGGAGCAAGGCTGGTGAGAACCTGACCAAGAGCCTCAAGTCTGCGAAGAAAAATTCTCCGGCGCGAAGAGCCGCCTTCGCCACATCGCGACGGTTGACGCCTCAGCAGAGGACCAAGCTGAAGCGCTTGGCCCGGCAAGAAGGCTTCATCATGATGCTGCTGGTGGAGCAGCGAGGAGTGGCGGATCGTCTCTACAGAAACACCGATTGGTGCAAGGATCTCCTTGGCCTGGATGGCCGTCCGTCTCCTCTGTCCATCGTTCCGATAACCCGGAGGCCCTTGATCGAGATCGAGCCGGTCGGCCGGGAAAAAGATCTGGAATGGCTGCGCGCTGCGCGTCAGGATTGTGTCCTGTCGGGCGAGCCTGGTTCAGGCAAGACCTTCCTCCTCTACCATCTCATGCAGCACGGCTGGCCTGGCCTCTTCCTCTCCAGCCGAGATTTCGACGAGACAGCGATCGCGAATGCCTGTCGTGATCAGAAACCAAAATTCATCGTCGTCGACGATGCCCACGCCGATCCTGAACGTCTCGACCACCTCCGCCGGTTGCGACAGGAGATCAGGGCCTCGTTCCACATTATCGCGACAACCTGGACAGGTGGCTGCGATCGCGTCGTTAATGCCTTATGTGCTTCGGCTTCGCAGGTTCGTCGGCTGGAGCTTCTGACCCGGGATGAGATTTTGAAGGTTATCAAGCAGGTGGGCGTTCGAGAAGACGAGGACGATGGCATCCTGAGGCACATGGTCGATCAGGCGTCGAACAAACCAGGCTTGGCGGTCACGATCGCCACCCTATGGCTTCAGGGAGCATGGCAGGAATTCATCGAGGGTACGGCACTGAGCCGTAGCCTCCGGACTTTCTTCGAAAAATTTGTTGACGGAGAGTCAACAGATGTCTTGGCGGCAGTCTCTCTCGGAGGAGACCGGGGCATGCCCCAAGATGCTGTTCGGGAATTCCTTGAGATCAGGCCATCTCGGTTTCGCCGCATTACTAGCGGCCTCGCTGCGGGGGGAGTACTTTTCGAGAGAGGGGACAATATCCTGGTTGTGCGCCCACCCGCGCTGAGAGCGCCTCTCATGCGGTCGGTCTTCTTCCCTGACGAGGGGCTTGGTTCCGATTACCGGCCGCTTCTGAAGAAGGTCTCCAGTTTGGGTAGTGCGGTCGAGGCGCTTGTTGTGGCGCGGCGGCAGGGAGCCAGGATCCCCAGCGGAGAGTTGAGAGATTTGGTGTCGGAGGCGAGTTCCCCGATTGCTTGGAATTGGTTGGCATCGATAAGCGAAGATAATGCGCTCTGGGCCCTTCAAAACTATCCGGGCGACGTGACCTCTGTGGCACGAGGAGCTCTGGAAACCGCTCCTGAGCCCACAGTCCAGCGTCTCCTCGGCCGAGCCATGACAGCCGCTGGGCCGCTCAATTCGCAGCCTGATCATCCGATTAGAATCTTGCAAGATTGGGTCAAGGAGCTCAACATTTCCCTTGACGAGATGATCTCTCGGCGAATGCTGCTTGCAAAGACTTCAAGGCGCTTTCTCGACAATGGAGGAGAGCGTAGCGTTGCTGTCCAAGGACTCTGCCTTGCTCTCACTCCTGGTCTGGAATCCCATCGCCGCGGCGCCGGAAGCGGAGATGTCTTGAACATACGCTGGGGTCTCATGCCCCTAGAGTGCATACTCAGGATGGATGAGGTCTGGAAGGAGGTGTCCGAATCGCTCGACGGTTTTGGCCTGGATGTTTGGCCATACCTGTCGGCAGCACTATGGGAATGGCTCTACCCTCACTACTCTGGCCAAGGAGTGGAGGTGCCCGACGAGGTGGAAAGGGCCATGCGGAGCTTTTCCGAAAAAGCGTTGCGGTGTCTTTCGGGACTGGTCAGCGGAAGCGCTGGGCTCATCTCGGATCTCGTACATTTTGGCGAGAAAATTGGGATTGAACTCAGCCTCGAAAAGGAAGAGGCCTTTGAGATCCTCTTCCCGCCGCATTCTGACAATGTATATGCCGATGAGGTGACTGGGAATTATCGAGTGCCTCTTCAAGAGCTGGCCAGAGCTTGGGCCAGCGCAACTCCCGATGAGGTCGCCCAGCGAATTGTCCGCTACGAGTGGGAAGCCCGCGCAATCAACCGTCGGTGGCCACGGAGACTGCCTGAGTTGGCGAGTACTTTCGCGGCGCTTGTTGACGAGCCAATTGTGTGGATCGAAGCGTTCTCTCGCAGGGATGTCCCAGATGACGTGATCCGGCCATTCCTCGGTTATGTGGTCAATGCCAGAGAGATGGCTTGGGAGGCACACATCGAATTTCTGTCGAATCGGCCAGGGTATTTATCGCTGGTTGCTGGAGAAATCTTGCAGCATCCCGCTCCGCCAATGCCTTTTCTTGTTCGGCTCATTGAGAAGCTGGCGAGTCGGCCTGATCTGGTGGAGCTCTTCTGCCTCAGGAAACAAGTCGCTGTAGAGACGCTGCGCCTCATTTTATGCCGGCCCGAGAGGGAGCTTGCACTTGCTGCTGCAGTTGGCGAGTGGGCCTCTGACCCCTTAGGGAAAGTACGCGCCGAGGTAGAGGCTGAATGGCGTAGTGCGATCTTGCGGGCCGAGACATCGGAGGTCCCGGGGGGAATCGAGAATCGAGAGCTTGCCCACGGGTTGGCAGATATTCTTGCTAGCGACCCAGCACTTGCCTTCGATTGGTTGATGGCAAGGCTCCAGGGGCCGGCCCCATCGTTTTTTGTATCCGAGAGTGACCCCATGTCGCGTGCGGTCGCGGGTTTGAGTCAGGAACAAAGAAGGAAATTATTGGATGCGGTGGGTCGTGAGACCCGCTCAGGCGGCTTTCTCGCCCGGCTGATCGGCGGGATCCGCCCGGAAGGGGCCGGCTGAGGCGGCCCCTTCCGGGTGAACCGCGGGATCAGAAGTGCGTCGTCAACCGCAGACGCACGGTGCGCGCGGGCAGGAGGTAGTACTGGCCGGGTCCGAGCTCGCTCGCGGCGACCGGCGGCCGGGTGTCGTTCAGGTTCTCCCCCTGGAGCCGGATGTCCCACTTGGGGAAGCGATATCCGATGCCGGCGGACCAGGTGCCGAATGACGCGGCGAGGATGGTGTTCTCGGGATCGAGGAAGCGGTTTCCCGTGTACTGGTAGAGGACCGAGGCGTTGAAACCGGCGGCCGGGTACCAGGCCAGCTCGGCTGAGCCGAGGTCGTGCGGCGAGGCTTCCAGACGGTTGCCGCGGAGCTGCTCCGCCGAGCCGTCGTCGGCGAGCTGGGCGAAGTCCTGGTAGCGGGCGTCATGGTAGGACCAGGTGACGCGGCCGAGGAGATCCTGGACGAAGTGGTATTCGGCCTCGACCTCGAAGCCCTTGAACCGCTCCGCGCCCGCGTTGACCAGCGCCGGGAGTCCGTTGATGTCCTGCGCCACCACCAGGTTCTTGAAATCCATCTGGAAGACGCTGAGCTCCCAATCGAAGCGGCCGTGGCGTCCCTTGAGGCCGGCCTCGTAGCTGCGGGCGGTCTCGGGATTGAGGATCTCGCCTTGAGCGTCCGGGCCGAAGTCGAGCGCGGCGGGCTTGAAGGCATTGCGGAAGTCGGCGTAGATCCACACCGCGTCCTTGGTCTGCTGCCAGAGGAGCCAACTCGCGCCGGCGACACCGCTGCCGCGGGTGACGGTCTTCGCGTCCTTCACGTCTTCGACGTCGCCCGGGTTGTCGAGCTCGAAGGCGCTGGAATCGACGGTCTCGCGGGTGCGGTTGAGACGCAGCCCGAGCTGGAGGCGCAGGCGGGCGAGCGGGTTCCATTCCGCCTGGGCGTAGAGACCGGTGAAATTGCGCTCGTCCCGCAGCTCGAAGTGCCCGCCATGCTCGATCGAGGAGCCGGACGGGGCTCCCTCGCCGGAGAGGGGGACGAAGTAGTCGAAATCCTCCGACACGTTCTTCGCCTTGCCATAGAGATGGTCGAGGCCGGCGACGAGCTGGAAGGTCGGGCTGAGATGGAAGACGCCGTGGGTGTCGAAGTAGAGGTCGTCGGTCTTCAGCGTCTGCTCGAAGCCGTTGGCGTTGGGGTCGTCCTCGCCGATGTCCGGATTGAGGAAGCCGCGCAGGCTGTCGCGCTTGGAGTGGGTCAGGGAGAGCGTCGTCGACCAGACATTGCCACCGCCGAGATTGCGGTCGTACCCGAGGTTCAACTGGTAGCGGTTCTCGTCGATCTTCGAGCCGCCCGGATTGTAGTTGGCGTCGAGGGGCGTCAGCGGCACGATCGCGCGCGGGCTCTCCGGGTCCTGGCGGACGCCGGTGGTGTCGACGTCGACGTGGAAGCGGCCGGCGTCCGTGGCCAGAGCGCCGCGATAGAGAATGTGGCCGCGCTCATACTGGGCACGGTCGTCCTTGAAGCCCTGCTTGTCGCCGTTCACGGTCAGCGACTGCTGGTAGCTCCCCAGGGCCGGCAGAGGCATCGAGACCGCGGCGCCGCCGCTGCTGTAGTTGCCGCCCCAGGCGCTCGCCGTGCCGCCCGGGCTGCCCGCCTGACGGTGGATGACCTGGATGACGCCGACGAACGAGGTGGCGCCGTACATCACCGGCGCCGCGCCGCGCAGCACCTCGATGCGCTCCACGTCGGTGAGGTCGAGAGTGGAGAGCGCCGGATTGAAGGCGCCGCCGGCGGGGACGCCGTCCACCACGAGCAGAAAGGCGTCGAACTCGCGCAACCCCCACAGCTCGGGCACGAAGCTGGCCGGGCCGGTGTCGCCACCCTGGGCGACGGTGACGCCGGCGACCGCTCCGAGAGCGCTCGCCAGGTCGGTGGCGCCGCTCGCCCGCAGCTCGTCGCCGGAGATGATGGTGACGGACGCCGGCACCGGCTCGACGTCCTCGGGGACGCGGGTGGCGGTGACCTGGATCGTCTCCTCGATCTTCGGCTCCGGCTCGGCCGCTTCTTGAGCGAGAGCGGGCCAGGCGGGGAGAGCGGCGGCGAGGGCGGACAACACAGCGAGCCTGCGGAATGACATCAGACGAGACATGACACAGCTCCTCCGGAATGCGGAAAGATCAAAATGTTTGAACGAACGCGCTCCGCTCCGGAGACGCCGGGGCGGGCAGCAATGACCTTGGACGCGGGAGCGTCCCGGTCTATTCGTTCCGCCGCCGGCTCTGGAGGAGGATGGGGATGCGGGCTGCCGGATCGTTCCGCAGCAGCGCCAGGAGGGTGTGCCGTGGGAGAGCGGGAGTCACCCGTCCGGCCGGCACGATCGCTGCGGCCGGATCGAGCTCGGGGCCGCGAGCGGCGGGGAGCAGGGCGGTCTCCTCGGCGCTCCCCGCCTGGGCTCGGGGGAGCTGGACGGCCGGCGGCTCGGTGCCGACCACCATCCGGGCCGCGCCGCCCTGGCGGGTGCCTTCGGCCCAGACCACGACGCCGGCCTGTCCGGGGAGCGCCGGCTCGCCGGACGAGAAGGAGCGGCGGGCGGGGAGCAGCTCGAAGCCAGCCGCCCGGGACGGGCCGGCGATGACGAAACGCTGCGGCACTGCAAAGACGATTTCCCGGCGCTCGTCTCCGAAGCGCAACAGGAGGCGGGCGTCCCGGGTGGGAATCGCCGGAACCTGCCAGAGCACCTTGCGGAGCCCGCGGTCGAGGTGCGGCGTGACGCGCACCGTGTAGTGAGCGCCGCCGTCCAGGGAAAGGAAGGCTTCCCACTCCTGGATCAGCCCGTTGCGCGCCAAGGGCTCCCGGGGCTCCCAGGCCAGCTCGGCGACCGAGCCGGCCCGCAACGGCTCACCGGCGACCGGCGCGGTCAGCTCGACGGCAAGGCGGACCGGAGCCGGCGAAGCCGCCGAAATTCCGGCCCAGAGCAGGGCAGCCACCGTCAGCACCGCGCACCGTGCGGAAAGCATAAGGTCGACTAAGATACCGGTCGCGCGGCGCAGGAGCAAGGTCCGCGTCTGGAGGGAGGGCCGAGGCGGCAAGGTGTCTTGCCGCCCCGGCGGATCCGTCGACGCTCAGACGGCGGCGGCGCGGGCCGCGATCGGGATCGCCACGGCGACCGGCCCGGAGACGGCGATCTCGCGGCGTGGACCGAGCACCAGGTCGATCAGCGACTGCACCGAGCGATGCCGCTCGATGGGATGGCGGAGCGGCCGGTCGCACCGGATCTGGTACCGGTTGCGCCGTCCCTCCTTCGAGACCACCACGAATCCCTCATCTTCGAGATCCGTGACGATCCGCTGGACAGCCCGCTCGGTGATGCCGACCCGGACGGCCACGTCCCGCAGGCGCACCTCCGGATCCTGGGCGATACAGAAGAGGACATGAGCGTGATTGGTGAGGAAGGTCCAGCCGCTCGGCTGGGGCGATGAGCCGTTGCCATCCGCATGGTTCATGGTTCACCTGCTGTGCTGAAAAATTGTCCGTTATCGTTCGCGTCTGGAGCAATCAGCCCAGAGCGCAGGGAGGTTCCGCATGTTCTCCCCTGGGACCTAATTACAGACGAAACAGCCCGGAAATGGAAGGCCCCCGTCGTAAATTTTTCATAAAGAACGTGGCTCGCCCCGGCCCGGCCCCAGGGCGCGGAGCGCATTGAGGATCACCGCCACGTCGATGGCTTCCTGAAAGAGCGGTCTTCGAGGACGATCACCCCGGCCATCGCGCCGTCCACGCCGACGAAGACGTTGGAGAGACCGGCGTCCGCGATCTGCTGCCGGAGCGCCACCGCTTCCGGAGGGAGAGGCCGGCCGGCGGCGATCCAGTCGCACTTGCCGAGAGCGACGCGGCGGCCGTCCACGAGCCCTTCGATCCCGGTGCCCGGGATTTCGTTGGCGTCCAGCGGAAAGCGCAACGGCAGCTCGCGCCGCTGCGCCTCGGCGACGATAGAGGCGGCGAGCACGTGTGGCGACACTTGGTCGAGCGACGCCGCGAGGCCGAGGAGGTCCGCCGGCTCGATGCCCTCGATCCCAATGAACGTCGCGATGCGGGTCACCGCGGGGACGCCGGTGGTGAGCGTGCCTGTCTTGTCGAGCAGCAGCGTGCGGGTGCGGGCCAGCGCCTCCAGGGCGCCCCCTCCCTTGATGATGATGCCGCGGTGCGCCGCCCGCGAGATCCCGGCGACGAAGGCGACCGGCGCGGCGAGGATCAGCGGGCAGGGGGTCGCCACCACCATCACGCCAGCGCGCGCTCTGGATCGCCGGAGAGGAGCCAGCCCAGGCCGGCCACCAGCAGGCTCACCAGGAGGAAGGCCAGGGCATAGCGGTCGGCGAGGCGGACGAACGGCGCCCGCGACGCTTCGGGGATCCGCTTTCGTCATCCACCGAGGCTACAGCAGGGAATGCCGTGAAGAACCGCACGGCGGGGTAGGGTTACTCCTCCTTGATCTGGGTGATGAACTCGCGCAGCGTCTTCTTGGCGTCGCCCAGTACCATCATCGTGTTGGGGCGGATGAAAAGGTCGTTCTCGATCCCCGCGAAGCCGGTGTTGACGCTCCGCTTGAGCACGATCACCGCCTTCGCCTCGTCGACGTTGAACACCGGCATCCCGTAGATCGGGCTGCCGGGCGAGGTCTTGGCCGCCGGGTTGACCACGTCGTTGGCGCCCACCACCAGGACGGCGTCGGTGCGCGCGAACTCGTCGTTGATCTCTTCGATGTCGAAGATCTGGTCGTAGGGGACGTCGGCTTCGGCGAGCAGCACGTTCATGTGCCCGGGCATGCGGCCGGCGACCGGATGGACGGCGTACTTGACCTGGGCGCCCTTCGCCTCCAGCGCCTGGGTCAGCTCGCGCACCGCGTGCTGCGCCTGCGACACCGCCATGCCGTAGCCGAGGACCACGATCAGCGACTGCGCCGCACCGAGCACGCCCACCGCGTCCTCCACCGAGGCGAGATTGTAGTGCGCCCCCGCGGCGCCCCCGGGACCGGCGGCCGGCGCCTCGCCGGTGCTGCCGAAGGCGCCGAACAGGACGTTGGCGAACGAGCGGTTCATCGCCTGGCTCATCTTGAGCGAGAGCAGCAGGCCCGACGTGCCGTCGAGGGCGCCGGCGATGATCAGCACGTAGTTGTTCAGAGCGAAGCCGGTGGAGGCCGCGGCGAGGCCGGCGTAGGAGTTCAGGAGCGAGATCACCACCGGCATGTCGGCGCCGCCGATGGGGAGCACGGCGAGCACGCCGACCACCAGGCCGAGCACCCCCATGGTGTAGAAAAGGGCGATGCGGGTCGGGTCCATCACCACCAGGACGAGGATCACCAGGGCGGTGAAGAACATCGTGATGTTCGACGCATTCTGAAACTTCCAGGTCACCGGCGCACCGGTGATGACTCCCTGCAGCTTGCCGAACGCCATCAGGCTGCCGGTGAAGGTGAGGAAGCCGAGGAACACCTCGAGGCCGAGAGCGCCCATGATGAAGCGCGGAATCTGGGCGCCCAGATGGTGATACTCCGAGACGCCCACCAGAGCCGCCGCGAGGCCGCCGAAGGCGTGCGAGAGCGCGATCCGTTCCGGCATCTTCGTCATCGGGATCCAGATCGACATGGCGCCGCCGATGAGCGAGCCGAGGATCAGGCCGATGCCGATCCACTGGAAGGTGAGGATCTCTTCGTGCAGCAGCGTGCCGACGACGGCGACCAGCATGCCGACAGCGCCGATCAGGTTGCCCATCCGCGCGTGCTTGGGCGACGACAGCCCCTGCAGCGCGATGATGAAACAGACCGAGGCGATGAGGTACGAGACGGGGATGATGGCCTGGCTCAGGATGGGATTCATGGGCGGCTTACCGGGCGTCGGAAGGGCGCTTCTTCTTGAACATGCGCAGCATGCGGTCGGTGATCAGGAAGCCGCCCACCGTGTTGATCGTGGCGCAGATCACCGCGACGAAGCCGAGCATCGCGCTGAGCTTGCCGTAGCCGCCGCCGGCGGAGACCAGCGAGCCCACGAGCGAGATGCCGGAGATGGCGTTGGTGCCCGCCATCAGCGGCGTGTGGAGCAGGGGCGGCACCTTCTCGATGACGTAGTGGCCGAGGAAGCCCGCCAGCACGAAGATGTAGAGGCCAAAGAGAAGCTCGTTCGACATGGCCCTCCCTTTCGGGTCCGGAAATTTTCGGAAGCGAATCCTAGCATGGCGAGTCCCGTCGATTCGATCGGGCGTTCGTGGGCCTGCGACCTCACCCTCGGTCCCTCTCCTGAAGGAGAGGGAGGGCCTGACGGGGGGCCGCGTCGCAGGCGTCCCCCTTCTCCTTCAGGAGAAGGGGATAGGGGATGAGGTCGCAGGCCACGGAGGCCGATCGAAGCGAGGGGATGCGTGGAAGAGGGTGGCGTTTACGCCCGGGCGTCGGAGGCGCCATGAGCCTGAGCCTGAATCGTTTCCCCCGGACCATTGGCGCTGGCGGCAGAGAGCGCTAAACTCCTGACCGTGCCGAATGACAGCGAGGCGCTGCGGCGATTGCTGCAGGCCGATACGCGGGCGGAGAGCCGGAGCGGGGCTTCGGTGGGCTCCGTCCTCGTCCCGGGCCTGACGATCCTCCATCACCCGGACGCCGGACGGGTCGGGGAGCGCGTGGCGCTCGCCGGTCTGGCCTCCGGGCGCGAGGAGGGGCTGTCGCGGACGGCGCCGGCGTTCTCGGCGCCCGGCACGAGCCTGCTGCGCCCGCTGGCCGACCCGTACCTGAGCCGCCGGCCCTTCCGCCTCCTCCCCGGTGCCGAGCCCGGAGGCGTCCTCCTGAGCTGTGGCGACAGCGGGACGGTCACGGTGGCCGACGGCTCGACGGTCGCGGGAGACCTGGAGATCTCGCCGGCGCGCCTGGAGCGGGGGGTGGTCCTGCTGCTCGCCGGCCGGGTGGTCCTCCTGCTCTCGAAGCTCGATCCGGTCGGCGTCGCCGATGCGCCCGATTTCGGGCTCGTCGGTGAGAGCGCGCCGGTGATCGCCCTGCGCCGCGAGATCCAGCGCGTCGCCGGCCTCGACGTGCCGGTGCTGCTGCGCGGCGAGACCGGCACCGGCAAGGAGCTGGTGGCGCGCGCCCTCCACGAGGCCGGCCCGCGACGCGGCCGGCCCTACCTCGCCGTCAACATGGCGGCCATTCCGGCGCCCCTGGCGGCGGCCGAGCTGTTCGGAGCCGCCCGCGGCGCCTACACCGGCGCCGACCGCAAGCGCGACGGCACCTTCCAGCGCGCCGACGGCGGCACGCTGTTCCTCGACGAGGTGGGGGAGACGCCGCCGGAGGTCCAGGCCCTCCTGCTGCGCGCCCTCGAATCCGGGGACATCCAGCCGGTGGGGAGCGACGAGGTCCGCCGCGTCGACGTGCGGCTGGTCGCCGCCACCGACGCCGACCTCGAAGCCGCCGTGACGTCCGGCCGCTTCCGCGCGCCCCTCCTCCACCGCCTCGCCGGCTATCCCATCCGCGTCCCCACCCTGCGCGAGCGCCGCGACGATTTCGGCCGCCTCTTCTACCATTTTCTTCGCGAGGAGCTCGCCGAGCAGGGCGAGGACGGCCGGCTGGCGAATCCGCCGGAGGGACGCCCCTGGATCGCCGCGCCGCTGGTCGCCCGACTCGCCGCCTTCGACTGGCCGGGCAACGTGCCGCAGCTCCGCAACGCCGTCCGCCAGATCGCCATCGCCGGCCGCGACGCCG
>DATARD010000300.1:0-8896 GCA_036264355.1 Thermoanaerobaculia bacterium | reverse complement strand
GCGACGGCACGGCGGTCTACGGCGTCACCCCCCGCTACTCCGGGCTCGCCCACCTCACCCTGGCCGAGGGGCGCTTCCTCGATCCGCTCGACGAGAGCACCCACGCCCAGGTCTGCGTCATCGGCTCCGAGGTCCGGCGCGACCTCTTCGGCTACGGCCAGGCGGTGGGGGAGCTGGTGAAGGTCAACGACGTCTGGCTGGAGGTGGTGGGCGTGCTCGCCGCCGCCGACACCGGAGGGGCGCCGGGAGCCGGCTCCGCAGGCGGCCCCGGGGCCGGAGGCGCCTCCCCGCCCGGCGGCGGCCCCGGGAGTGAAAGCGGCGCGCAGGCCGCGGCGGCCGGCGGCTCGTCGCGCGAGATCTACCTGCCGCTGGCGACCGCCGACCGCAAGTTCGAGCATCCGGCGCTCGCCTCGCCGCTCGACGAGATCGTCGTCCGGCTGAAGGACGGCGTGAGCGGCGAGGAGACCTCGCCCGTCCTGCGCGACCTCCTCGACCGGCTGCACGGCGGCACCGGCGACTATGAGCTGGTGGTGCCCGAGGCGCTGCTCGCCGAGAGCCGGCGCACCCAGCGGCTGTTCAACGTGGTGATGGGCTGCATCGCCGGCATCTCCCTCCTGGTGGGGGGAATCGGCATCATGAACATCATGCTCGCCACCGTGCTCGAACGCACGCGCGAGATCGGCGTCCGCCGCGCCGTGGGAGCGCGCCGCACCGACATCCGCTTCCAGTTCGTCGTCGAGTCCTTCGCCATCAGCCTGATCGGCGGCCTCGCCGGAGTCGTCGTCGGCCTGGGCATCGCGCGCGGCGTCGCCCTCTACGCCGGCTGGGAAACCGTGGTCACCGGCGCCTCCATCCTCCTCTCGACCGGCGTCGCCATGGCGGTGGGCCTCGCCTCCGGCATCTATCCCGCCACCCGCGCCGCCGGCCTCGACCCCATCGAAGCGCTCCGCTACGAATAGATTCCGCTCAACCTGGTAAGTTTATTGCAAGGGCCTCCGATGGCTCGCTCATACCGAGCGAAGCCATGGGCTGACACAAGAGGAGACCTACAATGAATGGCTGTAAAGCCCTGATCGCTGTAGCTGCGTTCACTTTCCTTGGCGGCACGGCCGCTTTCGCACAGACCCTCGAGCCGATCGGCGTTCCCGAGGAGCAGAGCTTCGATAAGGCGACCACGCTGCCGGCGGCGCCGACCAATCTCCAGGTCCAGGCAGTCACCAGCACCGCGGTCGTCCTCCTCTGGCAGGACAATGCCAACAATGAAGCCGAATACCTGGTCGAAGGGCGCGCCTCCACCGATGCGACGTTCACCCAGATCGGCACCACGGGCGCGGCCAATGTCGTGGCGGTGTTCGTCTCCAGCCTCGATCCCAACACCACCTATTTCTTCCGCGTGCGGGCCAGCAACAACATCGGCACGTCAGCCTATTCGAACATCGCCTCCGCGACCACTCCGGCCACCGACACTCCGTGCGCCGCGTCCTCGACCGCCATGTGCCTCCAGAACAATCGATTCCGCGTTCAGGCGATGTTCTACACGACGCAGGGGCAGAACGGCCAAGCCCAGACGGTCAAGCTCACCACCGATTCGGGTTATCTCTGGTTCTTCAGCGACACCAATATCGAGGCGATCGTCAAGGTCCTCAATGCCTGCACGACCGCGGCCGGCAACCACTATTGGGTTTTCGCCGGCGGCCTGACCAACGTCCGCGTGCTGCTCACCGTCACCGACACGGGAGTCACGCCGGCCAAGGCCAAGGCGTACATCAACCCGCAGGTGACGGCCTTCCAGCCGATTCAGGATACGGCGGCCTTCGCGACCTGCCCGTGATCTGCGCTTTGTGATCTGATCTCGGCGTGCATCGCGGCCCCGGTCAGGTCTCTCTCGAACGCGCCCTCTCGAAGCTGGGTCTCGCCTCGCGCACCGAGGCGAGGTCCCTGATCCGGGAGGGCCGTGTCGTTGTGGACGGCCGCCCCGCCACGGACCCGCTCCAACCCGTCGTCCCGGAAAAAGCGCGCCTCGAAATCGACGGCCGTCCGGCCTCGTCCGCGTACCATCCTCCTGCACAAACCGCGAGGCGTGGTCACCACCCGCTCCGATCCGGAAGGAAGACCCACCGTCTACACCTGTCTGGAAGGCCCGGAAGCCGGCGACCTCATCCACCTGATTCCCATCGGCCGTCTCGACGCCGCCACCACCGGCCTTCTCCTTCTGACCAACGACACCCGCCTCGCCGCCTGGATCACCGACCCGGTCAACGCCGTCCCGCGTATCTACCTCGTCACCGTCCGCGGCGAGCTGAGCGACGCCACGGCACAGCGCCTGGAGACCGGGATCGAAGACGAGGGAGAGCCTCTGTTCGCCAGGAAGGTCACCATCCGCAAGCGCTCCCGCCGCGAGACCCATCTCATCCTCGAGCTGACCGAAGGAAAGAACCGCGAGATCCGCCGCCTTCTCGCCGCGGTCGGCCACGAGGTGACCCGGCTGAAGAGAGTCTCCTTCGGAGGATTGGAGTTGGGAGATCTACCGCCGGGGAAGTGGCGGGACGTAACGGAGCAGGAACTGCGGGAGGCGTTTCCGGGGAGGTAGATTTCGACGTCCTGCACAGTTTTTCAACGCGCTGCGCAGAATCAAAACGGCCCGCCCCGTTTTCCGGCGAGGCGCCGAAAATTACGGCGGCCTGAATCGTTTTGCGACGCCCCGCACAGTTTTTCAACGTGCTGCGCGGAATCAAAACGGCCCGCCCAGTTTTTCGGCGAGGCGGCGAAAATTACGGCAGCCTGAATCGTTTTGCGGCGGCCCGCCCAATTCTTCGACGGCCCGCACAGTTTTTCAACGCGCTGCGCAGAATCAAAACGGCCCGCCCCGTTTTCCGGCGAGGCGCCCAAATTTACGGCGGCCTGAATCGTTTTGCGACGGCCCGCCCAATTCTTCGACGGCCTGCACAGTTTTTCGACGTGCTGCGCAGAACCAAAACGGCCTGCCCGGTTTTTCGGCGAGCCGTCGCAAAACTGTGGGAGGCGCCGAAAATTTACGCCGGCCTGAATTGTTTTTCGACGGCCTGCACAGTTTTTCAACGCGCCGCACAGAATAAGAACGGCCCGCCGCGTTTTACGCGAGGCGGCCTCAAATTGTGGGAGCTGCCGAAAATTACGGCGTCCCGGATTGTTTTGACGCCTCATCACGGTACTTTGAGGCTCGGCGCGCTGGATACCAGGAGGCGGATCCGGTGGGCGTCGAGCTTCTTCAAAACGGGCGCGAGAGCCTGAATGGCCTCCGGGCTGGCGGGTTGTACCTGGCGCTCCCGGCGTCGCGGATTTTTCTGGTGCGCACGGCACACCCTCCGCCTTGAGTTGCGATAGAGTCTGCCCGCCGACCAGGAGGGGAGAGCCCATGCGGAGCGATGCGCGGATCGACACGAAGCTGGTGCATGCGGGGGAGCCGGAGCCGCGGATCGAGGGGGCGGTGGCGATGCCGGTGTTTCAGTCGGTGTTGTATGAGGATGAGGGGGTCGTCGAGTATCACGACATCCGCTACATCCGGCTCAACAACACGCCCAACCATACGGCGCTGCATGCCAAGCTCGCGGCTTTGGAGAACGCCGAGGCGGCTCTGGTGACGGGGAGCGGCATGGCGGCGATCACGACGAGCCTGCTGTCGATTCTCTCGGCCGGCGACCATCTGCTGGTACAGGACAATCTCTATGGCGGCACACATGACTTCGTGACCCAGGATCTGCCGGCGTATGGAATCAGCTTCGATTTCATCGACGCCGACGATGCCGCGTCGTGGCCGGGGCTGCTGCGGCGCAATACGAAGGCGGTCTATGTCGAGGCGATGACCAATCCTCTCCTCCAGGTGGGCGACCTGGCGGCGGTGCCGCACTTCGCTCGCGAGCATGGCCTCGTGTCGTTGATCGACAGCACGTTCGCGTCGCCGGTCAACTTCCGGCCGCCGGAGCATGGGTTCGATCTGTCTTTGCACAGCGCGACGAAATATCTGAACGGTCATTCGGACATCGTGGCCGGCGCGGTGATCGGCCGCGCGGAGCTGGTGGAAAAAGTGCGGCACAAGCTCAATCATCTGGGCGGCTCGCTCGATCCCCATGCCTGTTTTTTGCTCCACCGCGGTTTGAAGACGCTGGCGCTGCGGATGCGTTTTCAGAACGAGAGCACGCTCGCCATCGCGCGCTTTCTCGAATCCGCTCCGGGAGTCAGCCGGGTGAGCTATCCCGGGCTCGCCAGCCATCCCCGGCACGACCGGGCGCGCGCGCTGTTCTCGGGCTTCGGCGGTGTGGTCAGCTTCGAGCTCGCGGGAGGAGACGCGGCGGCGGCGCGCTTGATCGAGCGGACGGCGTTGCCGCGCCGCACGGTGAGCCTCGGCGGCGTCGAGACGCTGATCACCCGGCCGGCCTTGACGTCGCACTCCGGCATGGCGCCGGAAGACCGGCAGCGCCTCGGCATCTCCGACAGTCTGATCCGTCTCGCGGTGGGGATCGAGGCGACCGAGGACTTGATGGCCGATCTCGATCAGGCGCTGCGCGCCTGATCGGATCAATCGGGCCGGTCGGGCATCAGGAACACCCGGCGCGCCAGCTTGGAGGCGAGCGTCTCGTCGCGATAGTAGGTGGCGAGGAGGGACGGCTTCCAGGTAAGGAGGTCGGGATTGCGCGCCGCGAAGCCCTCCCAACTCTCGTCGGGGGCGCCGGTCGCCATCCGTTCGTGCACCAGGAAGAGGTAGGCCCAGGTGATCGTCTCGTGGTAGAGGCCGTCGTGGCCGTTGGCATGGGCGAAACGCTTGAGGCTCTCGACGAAGCGGCTGAGGGCGGCGAGCGGCGGCTGGCGCCGCAGGTAGAGCCAGGCGAGCCGCACGTGGTCGCGATGGTGGAAGGCGGTGTTGGGGAGGGTGCAGTCCTCGAAGCGGGCGATGAAGTCGTCGTCCGCCAGCTCGGACGCCGATTCGCAGACCACCGTCTCAGGCTTCATGGGCGGCCTCCGTGAGACGGTGGCTGGCGGAGGCGTCGAGATCGAGACCGTAGACCTTCTTGAGATCGGCGATCCGCCGCAGCGACTCGTCGCTGAACGGGCTCTTCCCCTCGAAGGCGTGGAGGACGATCCCTTCCAGCAGATCGCCCAGCGAGATGTCGTACAGCTCCGCCAGCGCCTTCAGCACCTTCACCAGCCGTTTTTCCATCCGTACGCCGGTCTGCACCCGCTCGACGACCAAACGCTCCGGCGTTTCGTTCGTGCTCTCCATGGCTTCACCTCCTGACGGAGATTGTACCATGGTACCAAGGTACTACTCCTCGGTCGCGAAGCCCAACCGTCCGCCGCTGCTCTCCGGCGGCAGCTCTTCGAGCAGCAGGAGCGCGGTGTAGCCGCCGGTGTGTGGGCCGAGGCTCTGCATGCCGACGATCCGCCAGTCCGCGAGCAGATCCTCGACCGGTTTTCCATCCACCAGGGTGATGACCTCGGACGTGTCGGTCGTCGCGACGCGCACCGTCACCAGCTTTTGCTTCCTGATCATCGCTCCTCCGTCACTGGCCCAGCGGCTTGCGGGGCAACATGTCCTGGCGCATGGCGGCCTGGTAGAGGAACGCGGCCATGACCACGGAAGCCTGCATCATGTCTTCGCGATCCAGATGGTCGTAGGTGTCCATGTTGGTGTGATGGGTCATGTTCATGTAGTCGAGCTGATCCTGGATGAACTGGAAGCCGGGCAGGCCGACGTTGTCGAAGGGGACGTGGTCGGTGGCGCCGGTGTGGCGCTCCGAGACGGTGGTCGCTCCGAGGTCGTTGAGCGGACGGAGCCAGGCTTCGAAGATGGGCACCACGGCGGCGTTTTCCTCGGCGTAGATGCCGCGGATCTTGCCGCTGCCGTTGTCCAGGTTGAAGTAGGCGGAGAGCTTGGCATGCTCGGGCTTGACGGTGACCGGGCCGGTGGACTTCCAGGAGTAGCGGGAGAAGTCCTTGAAGTCGGGATCCTGGGGACGGGAGCCGAAATGCTGCCCGACGTACGCATAGGAGCCGATCAGCCCTTCTTCCTCGCCGGTCCACAGGGCGATGCGGATGGTGCGCCGCGGCTTGATCCCCAGCGCTTTGAGGATGCGGACCGCTTCCATGGCGACCGCCGAGCCGGCGGCGTTGTCGGTGGCGCCGGTGCCGGTGTGCCAGGAGTCGAGGTGGGCGCCCACCATGACGACTTCGTCCGCCTTGTCGGTGCCGGGGATCTCGGCGATGGTGTCGGAGGAGGTCAGGTCGTCGTCGTAGTAGCGCACCTTGACGTCGAGCTCGACCTCCACGGCGGGGTCTTTCTCCGCCAGGCGGAGGAGCCGGTTGTACTGCTCCGCGGCGACGACGAGGGAGGGCGGACCGAGGGGGTCGCCGGGACGGTAGGTGCCGCCGCCGCCGGCGCGCAGGACGCCCCAGGGGGTGTCGCTGACCTCCAGCGTCGCGAGCACTTTTTCCTCGGTGAAGAACTTGACCCGTGCCTTGCGCTGGCGGATGCGTTCCAGGAACCGCTTCTCGCGGTCGTTGTCGGCGTCGCGGGGGACTCTGTATTGGCCGGTGTCGCGCAGCGCCCCGTCGGTGTAGCGCCGCGGCTCGCTCTTCTCCTTGCTGAAGTCGAAGGCCTCGTCGAGCAGCAGCACCTTGCCGGCAAGCTTGTCGCGATACTGCTCGAAATCCTTCTCGGTGCTGATCTTGACCGCCAGCAGCGGGCCGTGCACCGGACCGCTCGTGCCTGCCGTGTAGCCCTTGGGGGCGACCTGGAACGGCGTCCGCTGCGGTTTGAGCAGGGTCAGCGACGCGCCGCTGTAGGTCCAGCCGCGGCCGAAGTCCCAGGGCTCGAGGTGGGCGTTGGCAAGCCCCCAGTCGGCGAGCTGTTTGCGCGTCCATTCGCTGGCCTCTTTGGCCTGCGGCGAGCCGGTGACGCGCGGACCGATGACGTCGGTCAGGTGGCGCACCGTCTCCATGACGTGCGAATGGCGGAATCCTTCATTGCGGATACGGGTGATGGCGTCCAGGTCCACCGGCTCATCCGCGGCGGCGCGGTGTGGTGCCAAGGGCAGGAGCAGGAGAACGGAAAGCAGTGCCAGAACGGTTCGGCGCATCGATTCCTCCCTCTTTCTATCGGAGCGCGACTATACTCCGGTTCACCCATGTCCGTCCTCTTCCTGAACCGCGAAGACGTCGAAACCCTCCTCCCCTTCGGCGAGTGCATTGAGGTGATGGCCGGCGCGCTCGCCGCCCTGGCCCGCGGCGAAGCGTTCCAGCCGCTGCGCTCCGCCCATTGGCTGCCCGATCGCCGCGGCCTGCTCGTCACCATGCCCGGCGCGCTGTTCGCCGGCGGCGACGATGTTCTGAACGATGTTCTGGGCGTGAAGCTGCTCACCGTCTTCCCCGGCAACGCCGCGCACGGCGAAGAGTCGCACCAGGGCGCCGTGCTGCTCTTCGAGGCCGAGCGCGGCCGTCCGCTCGCTTTCCTCGACGCGTCGTCGATCACCGCCATCCGCACCGCCGCGGTGAGCGCGTTGGCGACCCGCCTCCTCGCCCGCGAGGACGCCGGCGACCTGGCCCTGCTCGGCACCGGCGTGCAGGCGCGCACCCATCTCGCCGCGCTGCGCGAGGTCCGCTCCCTGCGCCGGGTGCGCGTGTGGAGCCGCCAGCCGGAGAGCGCGCGCCGCTTCGCGGCGGCGGAGTCCGCGCGCTTCGGCTTGCCGGTCGAGCCGGCCGCTTCGGCGCGTGAGGCGGTGGCCGGCGCCGACCTCATCTGCACCGTCTCGGCCGCCGTCGAGCCGATCCTGCTCGGCGAGCACATCGCGCCGGGAGCGCACATCAACGCCGTGGGCGCCTGTACGCCGAACGCCCGCGAGCTCGACACCGCGGCGGTGGTCCGCGCCCGTCTCTACGTCGACCGCCGCGAGTCCGCTCTCCACGAGCCGGGAGAGATCCTCACTCCGTTGCGCGAGGGAGCGATCACCGAGGACCACATCCTGGGGGAGATCGGCGAGTTGCTGATCGGCAAGGCCGAAGGCCGGCAGGCCGCCTCGGACGTCACTCTGTTCGAATCGCTCGGATTGACCGTCGAGGATCTCGCCTCCGCCCGCCATATCTACCGCAAGGCACTGCAGCAGGGGAGAGGAATCTCCCTGGAGATCTGACCCATGCATCCACTCGAAGCGCCGACTCTGGACGAAATCCGGGCCGCCCGCGAACGTATCGCCGGAGTGACCGTGCGGACGCCGCTCCTCCGCCTCAACGCGGACGTGCCGGGCGAGATCTGGCTCAAGCTGGAGAACCTGCAACCGATCGGCTCCTTCAAGCTGCGCGGCGCGGCCAACGCCATGCGCCAGGCCGGGCCGGAGCGGCTGGCGGAGGGAGCATACACGGCGAGCGCGGGCAACATGGCGCAGGGAGTGGCGTGGAGCGCGCGGCAGTTCGGCGTGACGGCCACCGTCGTCGTCCCCGAGCACGCTCCGGCGACCAAGATCGCCGCCATCGAGCGCCTCGGCGGGAAGGTGCTCAAGGTGCCCTTCGACCGCTGGTGGCAGGTGCTCCAGGAGCATCAATACCCGGGGCTTCCCGGCCTCTTCATCCATCCGGTCGCCGACCGCGCGGTGATGGCCGGCAACGGCACCGCGGCCCTGGAGATCCTGGAGGATCTGCCGGGACCCGCGGACATCGACGCCGTGCTCGTCCCCTTCGGCGGCGGCGGTCTCTCCTGCGGCATCGCGGCCGCGCTCGCCGCCCTGCGTCCGGAGGCCCGCGTCTTCGGCTGCGAGGTGGACACCGCCGCGCCCCTCTCCGCCTCCCTCGCCGCCGGCTCCCCCCAGACCGTGGACTACCGGCCGACCTTCGTGGACGGCATCGGCGGCAAGAGCCTGCTCCCCGAGAT
>DATARD010000280.1:0-12763 GCA_036264355.1 Thermoanaerobaculia bacterium | reverse complement strand
TCGCTCTGCGCTCCGTAGTGCTCCCGCACTCCGGAGCGCAGGAAGCTCGAGACCTTCTGGCTCTGATTCAAGACCGCTTCAATCTGGCGGCTGAGATCCTGCTTCGCGGCCTTGTGCGTCTTCTGCTGGGCCATCAGGTCGTGGGCGCTGCCCAACAAGGTCACCAGCTTGACGTGGTGTCCCTCCAGATGGGGGACATCCGCCGTGTTGGCCGCAAGTCCGGTCGCCAACTGGTCCAAATGGGTGACGATGTCTGCAAAACTGTTGGCTGCGCTTCCTTTAGGGCTCATAACATTCTCCTTACGTATCTTTCCGGCGCTTCATGCTCCGGTAAGTTGATGAAGAGGAAGTTATGGCATCGAATACGTGGATGTCAAGAGTCTCGTTGTGCCAATCTGTCACAAATGCAGCTCATCTCCCGGAGCCGCGGATGGCCCGTTCCAGAAGACTCCAGACGTCTTTCGCCACGGCGTCGTCGCCGGTGCCCTGTTCGAGGGCTGTGACGGCCGCGGCCACTTGCTTGGGACGCGCTCCCACGGCGTCGGCGCCGGGGGTGTTGGAGGCCGCCGCCGTCGCAGAGGCCAAGGCCTTGAGGTCGGCGACCCAGTCTGGATGGTAGAAGTCTCCCAGGTGCCCGGCGATCGCCGCGGCGAGGAGAGCGAGATCGCGGGCCTGGATTTGCGCGTCCGGATCGGCGAGGAGCTGCCGGGCTCTCTCCAGCGCGGCCCAGGCGACTCCCCAGGTTTGCAGGTTGTCGCTCTGCTCCACCCGTGACGACCAGGTCGCGGAGTCATGGCCCGCGGCCAGGAAGCCGGCGAGGAGCTCATCCGCTTCCAGGCCCTCCAGGACCATGACTTCGGCGTTCCAGTGATGGAAACGCTGCATGAGGGCTTCCACGCGCCGGAGCCGCTCGCCGCAGACCGGGCAGAGCGCGGCGAGATGGCGGCAGGCCGACGGATCGTCGGTCAGCAACCTGGCGATATCGAGAAGCTCCAGATGGTCGGTCATTTCTCCTTCTCCTCGTTCTCCTCAGGGGTGGGACCGCCACGCGCCAGGCGGACGAGCAGGAACAGAAAGTCCCGATACGCATCGACAAGGCGGCCGACCGTGTCGGCGATCTCGGCGCGGAGCGGCAGATGGGACGGGGGAGATTCGCCGTAGGCCAGCGTCTCCAGGCTGACTCCGAGGACCTGGGCAAGCCGGTCCAGCTCATCCAGCCGCGGCTGCTTGAGAGCCCGCTCGATCTTCGAGAGACGGGCCGGCCGCAGTCCGGCGCGCCGTGCCAAAGCCCGCTGGGTCAGGCCGAGCCGGTTGCGTAGATCGACGATCCGCGGCCCGATCGCCCGAAGATCGATCGGCGCGGCGCCAGGGTCCGTTGATCCGTTCACATCGTTGTTTTGATCCATATGCGGCTCATTGTGCCACGCTCTCTCCAGGAGAAGCAAGCGTTTTGTGCTGTGTTTTCAGATCGACATGCCGCAGCTCCGGATCGGAGCGCTGAATAGATCAGAAAGCCGAGCCGGACGTTTCACTTCGGGAAAACGGTTTGCAGTTCCGCCTGGAAGGTCTTAGATTCCGAAGATGGGAACTCCGCGAATGGATCTCCAGCGATGGGCGGCGCTCGGGAAGTTTCCAAAGGAGAACCGTGAAGATCCCGTTCCGAGCAGAAAGAGGCAAACTAGGTGCGTGGTCTGGACATTTCCGTGGTCGCTTCTGCCACTTCCGGCTGGAGCTGATCCGCGGAGCCATGGAGGTTCTATGTTCCGGAAGGAAAGGAAAATCTTGACCGCCGCGGTTGTGGCAGTGCTCCTGATGGTGCCGCTCGCTTCGGCCGAGGCAGCGGGTGGAGGAGGACGAAGCGGATTGGATCTGTGGTCCCGGTTGCTTGGGTGGATGGGTTCGGTCTGGGCCGCGGTGCAGTACGAGGAAGGCCCGATGATCGATCCATTCGGGCGCCCACCGGCGACCGCGCAGAGCGACGCGGGCTCGTCCATCGATCCGTTCGGGCGGGCCACTGTGCAAGGCAAAGACAGCTCGTCTATCGACCCGTTCGGGCGCCCGCAGGCCACGATGACGATAGATGAAGGCTCGTCGATCGATCCATTCGGCACGCATTAGTGGCGTCTCGGCGGGCGTCCAGATCTCGCGGGCGCCCGCCTTGCTGGTTCCGGTTTTGTGCGATAATGCCTGACTGGAGCGGACCAACTTGCGCTTTCACGGGGGATGAAGAGATGGATCATCTGGCCGAGAAGGACTTCGAGGACTTCTGGCAGGACCTCTTGGAGCCCGTTGCCCTGCGGCGAGCGGTGCGCCATCTGGCGAGCGGCTGCGACTCCTGCCGGCGGCTCCTGATCGCCACCGCGCCGAGAGTGACGCCTTTCTGGCGCTTGGAGCGCTTCCCGGAAGAAGCCTATGACGCGCCCATCGACCGAGCCTTGCGGTCGGTGCGCAAGCTCCTCCCCAAGATTGAGCAGGACAGGGAACGCCGCGACCGTGGGCTCGCCCTGCTCCGCGAACGCGGCGACTGGACCAGCATCACCCCTGCGGAGAATCGCTCCTTCCAGGGGCTCTGGCCGCATATCGAGATCCTCCTCCAGAGAAGCTTTGACGCCCGCTACAGCAACCCCAAGGAGATGCTTGATCAGGCCCAAACTGCTCAAAGGGTCTCCATGAGGCTCGATGGAGGCCGCTACGGAGAACGCCTGGTCTTCGATCTGCAGGCGCGGGTTTGGGGTGAGCTTGGGAACGCCTTCCGTGTCAACGAGAAATATCAGGAAGCGGGCTCCGCCTTCGTGACAGCCCACCGGCTGCTCGACCAGGGGACCGGCGATCTCTCGCTGCGTGCACATCTTTGGGACCTGGAGTCATCGCTCCGCAGAGCTCAGCGGCGCTTCGACGAAGCCTTGGATCTCTTGGACGAAGCGCACAGGGCCTACCGAAAGCTCGGGAATAGCCAGATCGCCGCACGGACGCTGATGAGGATGGGCAACTGCCAGCGCCACTGCGGCAGACTGAAAGAGGCCGTCAAGACTCTTCGCAGGAGCGTCGCGCAGCTCGATCTCGCGAGCGACCCGCACCTCGGCGCCATTGCTCACCAGAACCTTCTCGATGCACTGGTCGACGCGGGGCAGATCGGCGAAGCAGGCCGTCTCCTGCTCGAAAGCGGTTTACGGCAATCCTTCGCCGATGATCCATTGAACCTCCTGCGGGTCCGCTGGGTCGAAGCGAAGATCCTCGCCGGCCATGGGCGCCTGACAGACGCCGAACGGGTCTTCGGCGACGTCCGGGCCGGTTTCCGCGAGCACAAGCTGTACTATGACGCGGCTCTCGCGGGGGTGGACTTGGCCTTGGCGCGGATCAAGCAGGGGAAAAATGTCTGGGACCTCGCCTGGGAGCTGTATGCGGAAAGCCGGATTCACGGCGTCCACCCGCAAGCGATTCAGGCGTTCCACGCCTTCGAGAGCCTGTGCCGGCACAAGGCGATCACCGTGCCGCGGGTCGAACGGCTGCGCGGCTTCCTGGCGCAGCTCCAGCACGACCCCCGGCTCACCTTCGACCTCGAGCTAATGGTCGTCGGCTGAGGGCGGAGCAGCCGGTGGTACCGCCACAGGAAGGACGCCGAGGCGGGTGAGCAGCGCGATGACCTTCTCCTCCCACTCGGCGTTCTGGGGCGTCGCGGCCGACGCCGGGCCGTAGGCCGCGGTGAAGAAGTCCTTCCACTCGATCCCCAGGGCGGTGCAGATCATCAGGATGTGGCGCACGTGCAGGGTGATCTTTCCCTTGAGAACCTTGCTGAAGACCGAGTCGCCGACTCCCATCTTCTTTTCCAGCGAGCGGACGGAGACGTGCTGATCCCGCACCAGGCGCGCCAGGATCTCGACCAGCCGCGCGGTCTCCAGCGAGAACGGATCGTCGTCCATAGCCTGGGCAGTATACAGCGGTTTGATCCAAACTGCGGCGTATCGACCCGCATCGACCCCCAATTTTTCAGCCGGATGAGCCACAGGCCCGGCGTGTCCCGGGTGTCCCGAGTGACGGGGGGGCCGGCGACTTTGCCAGGCCCCTGCGGTAAGATGCGCCGCTATGGCACCGGTGGCGGCGAATATCGAGGAGCTGAAGAAGCGGCTTGCGGCAGCGGAGCGCGGCGGTGGCGAGGCGCGCATCCGCAAGCAGCACGAAGCCGGCAAGCTGACGGCGCGCGAGCGCATCGACCTGCTGCTCGACGCCGGCTCGTTCGTCGAGGTCGACGCCCTGGTCACCCACCGCTGCCGCGACTTCGGCATGGAGGCGCAGAAGGTGCCGGGGGACGGCGTGGTCTGCGGCTATGGCACCGTAGACGGCCGCCTGGTCTACCTCTTCGCCCAGGACTTCACCGTCTTCGGCGGCTCCCTCTCCGAGACCAACGCCGAGAAGATCTGCAAGATCATGGACCTGGCGGTCGAGAACGGGGCTCCGGTCATCGGCTTGAACGATTCCGGCGGCGCCCGCATCCAGGAGGGGGTCGCTTCGCTCGGCGGCTACGCCGACATCTTCCTGCGCAACACCCTCTCGTCCGGCGTCGTGCCGCAGATCAGCGCCATCATGGGACCCTGCGCCGGCGGTGCGGTCTACTCGCCGGCGATCACCGACTTCATCTTCATGGTCGAAGAGACGAGCTACATGTTCGTCACCGGTCCCGAGGTGATCAAGACGGTGACGCACGAAGAAGTCACCATGGAGGAGCTGGGCGGCGCCAGCACGCACGCGGCGAAGAGCGGCGTCTGCCACTTCACCGTGCCCAACGACGCCGCCTGCCTGGCCGCCATCCGCGAGCTGCTCTCCTATCTGCCGAGCAACAACCTGGATGAGCCGCCGCCGGGCACCAGCAGCGACGATCCGGGCCGCGAGAGCGAGGCGCTCAACGCGCTGGTCCCCGAAGACCCCAACAAGCCGTACGACATCAAGCAGCTCATCACCGGCGTGGTCGACGACGGCCGGTTCTTCGAGGTGCACGCGGACTACGCCAAGAACCTCGTGGTGGGCTTCGCCCGCTTCGGCAACCGCAGCGCCGGCATCGTCGCCAACCAGCCGGCCTGGCTGGCCGGCGTGCTCGACATCGACGCCTCGTTGAAAGGCGCCCGCTTCGTGCGCTTCTGCGACGCCTTCAACATCCCGCTGGTGACCTTCGAGGACGTGCCGGGGTTCCTGCCCGGCACGCAGCAGGAGTACGGCGGCATCATCAAGCACGGAGCGAAGCTGCTCTACGCCTTCGCCGAAGCCACCGTGCCGAAGATCACCGTGATCACGCGCAAGGCCTACGGCGGCGCCTACTGCGTCATGGCGAGCAAGCACCTGCGGACCGACGTCAACTTCGCCTATCCCACCGCCGAGATCGCGGTGATGGGGCCGGAAGGCGCGGTGAACATCCTCTTCCGGCGCGAGCTCGAGGAGGCCGGCGCGGACGCGCCGCGGCTGCGCGCCGAGAAGGTGGCGGAGTACCGCGCCAAGTTTTCGAACCCGTACATCGCCGCCGAGCGCGGCTTCGTCGACGCCATCATCGAGCCGCGGCGGACGCGCCCGGAGATCGTGCGGGCGTTGCGCCAGCTCGGCAGCAAGAGAGCGAGCATGCCGCCCAAGAAGCACGGCAACCTGCCTCTCTAAGTCCCCTGTTTTCTTGACATCGGCCGGAGCGTGGGGCAAGCTCACTGACGCTCCGAATGCCTTGCAACGTTTCATCTGGGAGCGGTGTTGGTCCCAGGAGGGTCCATGAGAGAGAAAGATCGAGAGCTGAGGCGCCGGCGACAACGCCGGATCAAGCGTTTGAAGAAGCGGGTGCTCGAAGAGACCGCCGCGAAGGCCGAACGGCCCACCGCCTCCAAGCGCGCCGTGAAAAAGGCCCCCGCCGAAGGGAACACCGCCGCGTCCGGCGGCGAATCGGCGGCTCCGGCGGCACCCGCCGCGGCGCCCCCCGAGAAGAAGAAGCCCGCAGCCAAGAAGGCTCCCGCCAAGAAAGCCGAGAAGACCGAGAAGGTCGAAGAGCCGCCCGCCGCCGAGCCCGGAGGAGACGAGAGTGCCTGAAGCGCCGCTGGTCAGTGAGGACGTGCAGACCGAGAGAGCCGAGATGCCGGACCGTCGTTCGCTCCAGGCCGTCGATCCCGAGATCTTTCAGGCCATCGAGGCCGAGCGGTCGCGTCAGAGCTCCGGGCTCGAGCTGATCGCGTCCGAGAACTTCGTCAGCCGCGCCGTCCTCGAAGCGGCCGGCAGCGTCCTCACCAACAAGTACGCCGAGGGCTATCCGGGCAAGCGCTACTACGGCGGCTGCGAGGTCGTCGACGTGGTGGAGCGCCTCGCCATCGAGCGGGCGAAAAAGCTGTTCGGCGCCGAGCACGTCAACGTGCAGCCGCACAGCGGCACCTCGGCGAACATGGCCGTCTATTTCGCCATGCTGCGTCCCGGCGACAAGCTGATGGGCCTCGACCTCTCCTGCGGCGGCCACCTCACGCACGGCCACCGCCTGTCCTATTCGGGCCGCGACTTCCACGTCGTGGCCTATGGCGTCGACCGCGAGACCGAGCGGATCGACTACGACGCGGTCGAGAAGCAGGCTCTGGAAGAGAAGCCGAAGCTGATCATCTGCGGCGCGAGCGCCTACAGCCGGATCATCGACTTCGCGCGCTTCCGCGCCATCGCCGACAAGGCCGGCGCCCTGCTCATGGCGGACATCGCGCACATCGCGGGCCTGGTGGCCGCCGGCCTCCACCCTTCGCCGGTGCCGCACTGCCACTTCGTCACCACCACCACCCACAAGACCCTGCGCGGACCGCGGGCCGGAATGGTGATGTGCAAAGAGGAGTACGCCAAGGAGATCGACCGCGCCGTCTTCCCCGGCATCCAGGGCGGCCCGCTGATGCACATCATCGCCGCCAAGGCGGTGGCGCTCCAGGAAGCGCTCTCGGAGGACTTCCGCGCCTACCAGCAGCAGATCGTGAAAAACGCGAAGCGCCTCTCCGCGCGCCTCACCGAACGCGGCTTCCGCGTCGTCTCCGGCGGCACCGACAACCACCTCTTCCTGCTCGACGTCGCCAAGTCCGGCCTCACCGGCAAGCTCGCCGAGAAGGCGCTCGGGACGGCAGGGATCACGGTGAACAAGAACACCATCCCCTACGATCCCAACCCGCCGCTCGTCGCCTCCGGCATCCGCATCGGCACCGCGGCCCTCACCACGCGCGCCATGAAAGAGCTCGAGATGGATCAGATCGGCGACTTCATCGCCGAAGTCCTCCACGCCCCCGAAGACGAAGCCCTCCACACCGCCGTCCACGGCAGGGTCCGCGAGCTGTGCGAGCGGTTTCCGCTCTATGAGGGGTGAGGGACCTTGGCATAGCGGGCGGACGACCGGCCCAGGCTGTATTGCGTGACGGAGATCCAATTGTCCATGATCAGCTCCTGGAGCACCCGGTAGAGAGTCGACCGGGTCGGCGCATAGCCGAGCGCGCGGAGGATGTCCTGCCGCTCGAACTCCTCCGGAAGCGACGGGAACGCAGCCATCAGATCCTCCATCACCTGCCCCCGGCGGATCTTCGGCGGCTCGGATGCCTCGGGCCGGGGGAGCGTCTCACTCACCGGACGCGTCTCACTCAGGGGCAGCGTCTCACTCAAGAGCCGTGTCTCGTTCGCCGGACGTCCGGCCGGCAGCGCTCCGGGGGGCGCCAGCCAGAGCATCTCCAGAGCCCTCAGCTTCGCCTGATATCCAGCGCGGAGAAGCTCCAGATCCTCACGGAACTGCGCTTCGATCTCGCGCCTCCGCTGCTCATACTCGCCATGTCGCATCGCGGCCACCCCTTTCGAGATCCGGGCAGCGTACCCCTTCTCCGCACAGCCTCGCAAGAGAAAATGGACGGTTCCCGGCGGGATCTGAGACACAACAGAGCGCTGGCGGACGATTGAGACCGAGATTGGGACGGTTGCTGTCGAGGGCAGCGGCCGTCCAGATCTCGGGAGGAACCGTCCGGAAGACGGTTCAAGCGGCTCCCGTCAGGAACCACTCGTAAGCTGGCTGCACGGCGACGCCTGAAGGAACCTCCGCCGGCAGACCGTCGCGGGTCGCCGTCAGCAGGAGCTTTTCCGCCGAGGGGTACATCCGGCCCGCCTCAGCGAGGGCCCGGATCTCGCGCTCTCCCGCCTCGGTACCGGTCGCATCGGCACAGACTTGCATCAAGACGGTCTCTCCACCTGGACGGCGGGCGAGAAAGTCCACCTCGTAACCCGCCGTCGTCCGCACGTAGGTCACTTCGTACCGGCGCCGCTCCAGTTCCAGAAGCACAGCCGTCTCGAGCGCGTGCCCGAGATTGGCACGGCCGGTCCGGTCGTAGACTTCGATCAGCCCTGGATCGATGGGATAGGCCTTGCGTGGATTCACCATCCGCCGGCGTTCCGAGCCTTCAGCGTCCACCCACACCGTGCGCACCAGAAAACAATCTTCGAGATGCCCCAGCAACTGGTGCACCGTGTCCTTGGAGATACTCAGACCCTGGGACTTGAGCGCGGCGTAGAACTTCTCGACGCTGAAAAGCCCCGCCGCGTTGCCGAGCAGGTGCCGCACCATCCAACGCAATCCGGTGATGTTGCTCACCGCGTGGCGCTCCACCACGTCGCGCAGCATGGCGACGTCCACATAGTCGCTGAGCAGCCGATGGCGCGTCAGCGTGTCATGTCCCTGCGCCTCGGGGAACCCGCCGACCGTCAGGTATTCGAGAAAGGCACGCTCCACCGCGGAGCGCTCCGCGGCCGCCAGAAGCTCCGGCCGGCCGGGTACCGGATGCCCATGGTGCCGGAGATACTCCTCGAAGCTGAACGGATGGATGACGACTTCCCATGCCCGGCCGCGCATGGCGGTGGCCAGCTCGCGGCTCAGAAGCGCCGCGGACGAGCCGCTGAGGAAGATCTCCACCTTCTCGGAGTCGAGCACCCGGCGCACGAAGCGCTCCCAACCCGGCACGACCTGAATTTCGTCGAAACACCAGGTGACCTTCTCACTCCCGCGCAACGCAGGGAATCGCCGGTAGTACTCCTCGAGCAGGAGATTCAGATCCTTCGCCGCGAGCCCGACGAGTTGCTCATCCTCGAAGCTCACATAGGGCAGATGCTCCCGCGCGATACCGCCTTCCAGACGCTCGCGCCGCAATTGATGAAGGTAGGTCGTCTTCCCGGCCCGGCGCATCCCGATCACGGCGGTCGCCTTGCCGGGCAGGGTGATGGCGCCGTGCACCCGGCGAGGTGTCCCCCCGGGAAGCGGCTCCGTTAGCGAGTCGGCGAGCTTCTCGGCGAGCCGGGTACGGAAGCTCTGGTTTTCTTCGTCAGCCATGGGCTGGATTGAATTCTCCTTCTGAGAAGGAGAATTACTGGCTGAATTCTCCTTCTCAGAAGGAGAAATGTACCACAACGCCTTTTGCGCCGGTGCCGGGAGGGTCAGGGCAGCGGCTGCCCCGGAACCAGCCGCAGCAGGAAGTCCTCGCACGGCAGGCACAGAATGCCGTCGAGCTCCAGCGCCTCCCGTCCCCGGTAGAGCAGGCGCAGGGTGGCTCCGGATAGTCCTCGCGGAAGGCGCGCAGGCCCCGGAGGTCGGCCGGCCGGATCACCGCCGTGTGCTTGACCTCGACGGCCCAGAAGCCATCGCGGCCGTAGACCACGAAATCGACCTCGTTGCCCGCCTTCGTACGCCAGAAGCTCAGCGTGAAATCGCTCCCCGTGTAGTCGATCCAGGCGCGCAGATGCTGCGCGACCAGCCCTTCGAGCGCCGCTCCCGCGATCTCCTCCGGCCGGTCGAGCGGGCCGGCGGGCCGGGTCGCCACGAAGACGCCCGCGTCGAACCAGAAGAACTTCGGATGCGCGCTCAGGTGGCGTTGCGCTCTCTTGGTGAAGACCGGTATCTGGAACGACAGGAGGAGGTCTTCGAGGATGCTCAGGTAGCCTTCCACCGTCTTGCGGCTGACCTGGCACTCGCGTGCCACCTCCGACAGGTTGAGCGCCGTCGCCTGGGAGAAGCTGACCGCTTCCAGGAACCGGGCGAACTGCCCGACCTGGCGGACGAGCCCCTCCTGCTGCACCTCTTCCTTGAGATAGAGACCCGTGTACGCCTTGAGAGCCTCGGCCGGCTGCCCGGCATCCCAGATCAGCGGCACAAGACCCTGCGTCAGGGCGGTTCCCAGATCGAACCGCTCGCCGAGCTCCGCGGCCATGAACGGATGGAGCGAGCGCAGGAGCCCTCAGGCTCCAGGAGGTCGAGCCACAAAGCCTCTGGATAGGCTTCGCGCAGCCACGTCGACTTGCCCGTGCCGCGGGGGCCGAAAAGGAAGTAACTGCTGAGTGGATCGCGGAAAAATCGCCTGACCGCCGCCATTTCTCCTTCCTTTCTGGCGAGAGCCCCGCCAGATTGTAGGCGAGATCAGGCTTCCGAGGTGAGTCTGGCCCGTCCTCGCAATTCGCCGATCAGATAGATCGACCCGCACACCACCGCTACCTCGCCGTCTAGGGCGAGAAGCCGTTCCAGGGCACGCTCCGGATCGGGCTCGACGATCACGCCCGCCCGATCCCCCAGCAGCGCGGCGACTTCGGCGGGGTCTTTGGCTCGCGGATTCGGCGGTGTGGTGAGGATGACATTTCGGGCGTGCGGTGCCAGGAGACCGATCATTTCGGCGACGGCCTTGTCGGCGAGGACCCCGAAGAGGAGGTCGACCGGTCGGCCGAGGGTGGTGAGGAAGGCGGAGAGGGCAGCGGCTCCTTCGGCGTTGTGGGCGGCGTCCAGGGTCAGGTGCCGGCCTCCGGCCAGCTCGAAGATCTCCAGCCGGCCGGGCCAACGGCAGGCGGCGGCTCCGGCGGTGATGGCTGTCGCATCCAGGCGCGGAAAGTTTTTCGTTCCCAGGATTTCGGCGGCCAGGACGGCGAGAGCGAGGTTTTTCCTCTGATGCTCGCCCAGGAGATGGATCCGCAGATCATAGGAACGGACCGGCGTCTTCAGGCGGACTCTCTGGCCGGCCCAGGCTTCGGTCTCGGCGCTTTCGAGGTGGACAAGATCCTGCGCGAAGCGAAGATCTGTCCCCACGGTGCTTGCGACCTCGCGCAGGGCGGTGGCGGGCTCGGGGTCTTTGATCCAGGCCAAAGCGGGACGGCCAGGGCGGAAAATCCCGGCTTTTTCGCGCGCGATGGCGGCGAGCGTGTCACCCAGAAACTCCTGGTGCTCCAGGCTGATCGAGGTGACCAGGGAGAGGATCGGGTCGCAAAGGTTCGTGGCGTCCAGCCGGCCTCCCAGGCCGACTTCGATCACTCCGAGATCGATCTTCTCCTCGGCGAACCAGAGGAAGGCGGCGACGGTGAGGGCCTCGAAGTAGGTGGGCGGCGAGCCGGTCTCCCGCTCGGCGGCCGGGATCAGGCGCGCGAGGAGGTCTCCGAGATGATCCGCCGGAATGGCCCTGCCGTCGATGCGCAGCCTCTCTTCCACCGTCTCCAGGTGCGGCGAGGTGTAGAGGCCGGTGCGATAGCCGGCCGCGGTGGCCATGGCGGCGAGGAGGGCGGAGGTGGAGCCCTTGCCGTTGCTGCCGGCGACGAGCACGGTCGGATACCGGAGCTGCGGATCGCCGAGG
Source organism: Thermoanaerobaculia bacterium (assembly GCA_036264355.1). GTDB lineage: Bacteria > Acidobacteriota > Thermoanaerobaculia > Multivoradales > UBA5704 > UBA5704. The sequence goes on along the minus strand of DATARD010000280.1, from coordinate 1,145 downwards.
CTGGCGAGGAGGGCGCGCACCCGCTCCAGGCCGAGACGGATGCCCAGCGTTTCGAGCCTGGCGAGGAGCGGAGTGGGGTCGGTCAGAGGTTGGTCAGGGGTGGTAGAGGTGGCGCAGGCAGCGGGCGAGGGTCTCTTTCATCTCGGACCGCTGCACCACCAGGTCGAGGAAGCCGTGCTGGAGCAGGAACTCGCTGCGCTGGAAACCCTCGGGCAGGCTCTGCCGGATGGTCTGCTCGATGACCCGCGGACCGGCGAAGCCGATCAGCGCGCCGGGCTCGGCGATGTTCAAGTCTCCCAGCATGGCGAACGACGCGGTGACGCCGCCGGTGGTCGGATCGGTGAGGATCGACAGGTAGGGCAGGTGCGCCTCGCGCAGCCGCGCCAGGGCGGCGGAGATCTTGGCCATCTGCATGAGCGAGAGCACGCCCTCCTGCATGCGGGCGCCACCCGAAGCGGAGACGACGACGAGGGGCAGCCGCCGCTCCAGCGCTCTCTCGGCGGCGCGGGTGATCTTCTCGCCGACCACGGAGCCCATGGAGCCGCCCATGAAGCGGTACTCCATGGCCGCGAGGACGACCGGGATCTCGTCGAGGTGACCCTGGACGACGATCACGGCGTCGCGCTCCCCCACCGCCTGCTGATAGGTGCGGATGCGGTCGCGGTAGCGCTTGGTGTCGCGGAAGCTCAGCGGATCGACCGGGGAGACGCCGGTGAACAGCTCCCGCGGCTGGGGGTCGTCGAGGAGCAGGGAGACGCGCGCGCGGGCGTCGATCCGGAAGTGATGGCCGCACTTGGGGCAGACCTTCAGGTTCCGGTCGAGGTCCCGCGAGTAGACGATCTCCTTGCACCCCTCGCACTTGACCCACAGCCCCTCGGGCACGGTGCTGCGCGGCCGGTCCTGGCGGACCGGCTTGGGTTTCTTGGTCTTGCGGAACCAGGCCATGATGTATGGAGGGCAACCAGAAAAATACCGGGAGAGGGGCCGGCGTCAGCGGAGGTCCCGCGCCAGAAATGGAAACCGGTCCCCGAAGGGACCGGCGCCGCGCCCTTCGCCGGGGGTCAGACCTCGGAGCCCTGCCCCTCTTCGGCTTCGAGGTCGTTGGCTACGCCGAGCCGCATGCAGGCCGCGTCGTACATCTGGCG
>DATARD010000224.1:0-22311 GCA_036264355.1 Thermoanaerobaculia bacterium | reverse complement strand
CGGCAAGGACGAGCTCAAGCGCACTCCGATGCCCTGGGACGCCTCGGCCGGCGGCGGCTTCACGACCGGCAAGCCGTGGTACGACTTCGCGCCCGGCAAGGAGCAGGCGAACGTCGCCGCGGAAGCGAACGATCCGGCCTCTCTCCTGTCGTGGTACCGCCAGCTCATCCATCTCCGCCACGCTTCGAACGCCCTGCGCACCGGCGAGATCCGGCTGCTGAGTTCGGCGGACCACAGTACGCCGGTGCTGGCTTTCGTGCGCGAAACGCAAGGCAGAGCGGCCGAGCGCGTTCTGGTGGTCCACAACCTCGGCACCACCGATGCCGAGGCCGGACCATTCGTGGTGCCGGGAGAGAGCGCCGAGGCATTGCTGGCGTCGGCGGGCGCCACCGCCACGCACACGCCGGAAGGCTGGAAGATCGTGCTGCCGGCCGGCGCGAGCGGGGTGTGGAGGCTGCGGTGAAGCGTCTCACGGGAGCGTCCGGTAAGAGGAAACGGACGGTGGGACTCTCGAAGTGAGACGCTTTTGAGGCCAAACGGACGGTAGAAACCATGGACGGGGCGCTTCAGACGGGCGCAGGGACGGTAGATCTGACCGAACGGGCGCTCCAGCCTGTCATCCGGACGGTCCAGATGACCGACCGGACGCTTCCGTCGAGCATCCGGACGGTCCAGACAGGTTGACGGACGCTGAAGCTCACGTTCCGGGCGGTAGAAAAGGTCGACCGGGCGGTCCAAACCAGAAAACGGACGCTGGAATCCACTCGACGGACGCTTCAGTCGATCGAACGGGCGGTAGATCTCGGCTTCGGTAGCGTCCGTTTCGTGGCTTGCAGCGTTCGGAGGACCAAGAGCAGAGTCAGCATCAGGCTGGAGCCTGCTGCGGGCTGTCCCGAGTTCGCCTCATGGCGCCACGAGATTGCCGCATATGGTACGATGAACCCTATGCGAGTTATTGAAGCCCGCTACGAAGAAGGTCTGCTCAAGCCGGAGACGCCCTTGGCGCTCACGCCGGGAGAGCGTGTGGCGTTGATCGTGGTCCGCCATCCAGATCCGGTGCGCTGGGATCTCGAGCGGTTGGCCAAGAGCGGGGCGGGAGAAGATCGGGTGCTGGCCGAACAGGGGCTCGCCGAGTGGGCCGATGCGCTTGACCGACAGGACCGTCGTTGAGACGGGGCGAGGTGTGGTGGGCAGACCTCGGCCCCTTCCGACCGCGTGAACAGACCGGTCGTCGCCCCGTCGTCATCTGGCAGAGCAACGCGCTGACAAGCATCCTCCAGTCAGTTCTCGCTATACCGCTTACCACCAACTTGGATCGTGCCAACCTGGCAGGAACTGCAATCGTGCATGCTTCTCCTGAGGAAGGTCTCCCTGAAGACTCAGTAGCTCTCGCATTCCAGATGAGGGCTGTTCCGAAGGCCGCCCTCGATACCCGAGTGCGTACCCTCACGGAGAAGGAACTCGCCGAGCTTGAACTGGCCACTGATGAAGCTCTCGGACGGGTGGAATACGAAGCCGACCTCTGACGTGCAACGTTTCTGCGGTTCAATTCGCCGAAACCGACCCAGGGCATTGCCTTGGGCTAAGGAAAACCCGGGCCCCTGGGTGCGGGGTACCGCTATTTCTTCACATCTGCCCGCGCCAGCTCCAGACCCTTGGCAAGAATGCTGTCAGTGTCGTGGCGGACGTCGTCGAGCGTCGGGCGGGCCTCGATGTCCGGCGCGATGCCGACACTTCGAAGGGGGAGCCGTCCGGGAAGTAGACTCGGCGCGTGCTGACCCGGAAACTTATTCCGTTGCCGAAGTCCACCATGTACGGCTGCCCGGTGCTGCCGTAGGAGGATTCGCCGAGGATGCGGGCACGCTTGCTCTCCTTGATCTGCATCAGGAGTCTAGGCCCCCAGGGCTGCCTGATCGCTTTCGATCTGAGCGAGTTGTCGGGCGGCAGGGAGGCCGGGAAACGCATCGAGAACCCTTCTGGAAGCGCGAGCGGCGGGAGTCTCCGCCGCTCAGCCGCTGGTCACTACGCAGGAAGGTCCCGAAGCGTTTCAACAGGCTACTTCTTCTTCTCCTCGTCCGCCGGCACCACGCCGGGGAGGATCACCGGCCGTTTGGCGCGGGCGTCGAAGTCCTGCAGGATCGAATGCTGCGAGCGGCCGTCTTTCGGCACGATGACGTCCACCAGCGGCGGCTGATTCGCAGCGCGCTCGCGGCCGCCGCCGAAGCGGTCGTGCCAGGTGCCCGGTGAGATGGGGAGGATCATCAGGGACTCCTCCTTGTCGGTGGTGCGCCCCATGGAGCGGGTGATGTCCAGCGATTGCAGGAGGTTGGCGCCCGAGACGGCGACGACATAGCTCCAGGTGGCCTTGGCCGCGCCGCCGAGAAATGAATTCGGCACGAAGAAGCTGATCGTGTTGCCGCGCACCCGAACCATGTTCGGAAAGAAGATGCGGTCGTCGACGTCGCCCGGGATCTGCGTTTTGAGGGCGGCCGCCTCCTGATCGGTCATCGAGGCGTCGTCCTTCTTCATCTCCTCGGTCAGGTCGCGCATCAGGAGCCGTTTCAGCTCACCGCGCGCCTCGGGAGGGCGTGGAGTCAGGATGATCGCTTTTTCCCAGGCGCTGTTGCGATCGATCTCGGCCAGACGGCCGGGGAGCATCGCGACGCCGCCGGACCCGGGGACACGGTCGGTGTCGATGTAGATGTCGAGGTTGATGGTATAGAAACCGAAACGGGCCACCGTCTTGAGCGTGGTGCCGAGGTCGTCGATCGTCTCGGATCCGGGCTGGCGGACTGGGCGTGCGAACTGGGCTTCGAACCAGGTGCCATCCTTCTCGGCGAAAGCAGAGAGGGAGAGGAGGTCCAGGTCGCCTTTCGCGAATTCGCTATCTGTTGGATAGACCAGGTTCCCGTCGCCGTCATCGTCCCCACGCGGGTCGGTGAGCGTAAAGATCTTTGTTCTGGCGCTGGCCGGCGGCGCCAGGACGAGGCTGAGGACCAGGGAGAGTGAGAGAGCGGCGAGGCTGACGAGAGTCGAACGGCTGCGTTGCATAACATCTCCTGAGAAAAAAGCCCGGCGGCGGGCAGCCGCCGGGCCTTCCTGAAGCCAGCTTCCCTAGAAGCGGACCTTCATGTAGACCTTCATGCGCTCCTGGGTGAAGGACCTCTCGTTCAGGCTGTTCCAGCCGCCGAAGCGGCCCGTGAAGCCGAGCGAGCCCACTGGCACGCCGAAGTTCTTGGCGACCGTCGCATCGGCGTGCTGCGGCACATAGCCGCCGCCGAAGTCCGGATTGAACGTGCCCCAGTTGTACTCCAGGTTGGCGCCGAACTCGGCGCCGCCCAGAGTGTAGCGGGCGAACCACATCAGCTTGTCCTTCTTGATCTTGCCCGAGGCCATGCTGTGAAGCTGATAGGCCTGGAACGCGGTGTCGCCGTCCTTCAGATCGACGTCGTAATACTCATAGGTCAGCGAGCTGTAAAGGTTGTCGCTGAGCTGGTAGCCGGCGCCGAGCTGCCAGAGGGTGTACTTGAGGTCCTTGTCGTCGTCGCTCAGGCTGTCGAACGGCTTCCACTGATAGCCCGTGACGCCGTCGACGGTGATGACCGGCGGATTGCCGTAGATCGACGAGGTCGAGTTTCCCGCCGCGTTGTACGGGTTCGAAACGTTGCTGCACGCGGCGCCGCCACCCGGGCAGTCGCCTGGCTTGTAGGGCAGGAAGCGCGAATCGGTCATCCGCTTGTCGGTCTCGTCGATCCGCTTGATCTTGCCGAAGACGTCGACGCCCTTGCCCACGTTCAGCAGGTATTTCCCCTTGATCAGGGCGATGTCCGTCTTGCGGTCCTGGAACGGCGCGTAGGCGTTGCGGAACGAGCCGACGCCGGCGTCCGACTCCATGTTCGGATAGATCGTCTGATCGATCGGGCGGCTCGCGTCGCCCCAGGCCTGCCAGTTGGTGTTGTAGCCGATGTGGGTGTACTCGCCGGTGAGGTCGAGACCGCCGATCGTCCAGGTCGGCACCAGGGTGATGCCTTTCCAGCCGATCACCGATTCCGCCATCGTCTCCTCGAAGTCGGTGAACTCGTTGTCGACGTTGATCGTGGCGACCTGCTGTGCGTTGCCCTGCCAGCCGCCCCAGCCGATGCGGGTCGGATTGCCCGCGAAGACGCCGAAAGAGGAGTTGTCGGGGCCGGGGAAGACGAACGCTCCGTCGTGGCCCTCGGTGATCAGAACGTCCGACTCACGGCGGGCGGCCATCATCGAGACGTACTGCGCGCCGATGTTGAAATATTCGAGGTTGAAGGAGAGGCCGATGCCGAACGGATCGTTCAGGTCGACGTCCGCCTTGTAGGCCGGGTCCTTGAGCTTGCCGGCCGGCACCGGCGAGAAGCCGGAGGTGCCGAAGCTCGCCGGCGTTCCGAGCGTCGGATCGGACTGCGCGTCCGAATAGTTGTACATGCCGCGGATGTCGAGCTTGCCGCTCGGATGGAAGCCGAACTTGAACCCGTAGACGTTGTTCTGGAAACGGGTCTTGAGGTTCTGCCCGTTGTCGAGGTTGGTGTCCTTGCCGTCGACCTCGAGGTCGCGGACGCGCTCCGCCACGGCGGAGAGATCGAGCACCGGGCTCGCCGCCAGCTTGAGCTGCAGGCCATAGGCGCCGTCCTGGCCGGTGTAGTTGCCGGTGTTGAAGTTCGGACCGGCCCACAGACGCGGCAGGGAGATGCGGATCAGGTCATAGGTGAGACTGCGGGTGCCGAGCGGCCCCTGGAGGAGGACGGCCTTGGCATTGTCGCGGTCGATGTAGCGGATCTTGCCGATGGTGAACGGATCGAACATGCCGAGGTCGCTGGAGCCGATCGTCGCCGAATCGACCCACTTGTAGCCCGGCGTGTAGCGGGCGGTCAGGCCGCGCATCTTGATGTATTCGTTCGACCGCGGGTCGAACTCACCGCAGTCGCCGCCGATGCAAGGGCCGCTCGTCGAGCCGCCGAAGCCGCCGAAGTTCGTCCACTGGTTCTGGTTGAAACGTGACTGGAGACGGCCGGTCACCTCGACGTACTTGGACGGGTGGGAGGCGAGGTACAGGTCGATTTCCGTGCCCTGGCCGTTGTCGCCGTAGCCTTCACCGGGCACCGTGGTGAAGTTGTAGACGCTGCCGTCGGTGTGCTGGTTGCCCCACAGCCACTTGGTGTAGTCCTCTCCTGTGATGATCATGGTCTGGCCGTCGGCGGCGTAAGCTGAGACAGCTCCCAGCAAAGCGGCGCCGGCCAGCAGACCGATCGCGAACCCCCTGTTGAATCGCATAGTAAAAATCTCCTCTCGATCAGAGCCGTGGCTCTACTTGCGGACCATCTTGAGGACGGCGCCCGTTTTGGTGGAGCCGTCGGGGTTGCACTCATACTTGAGCATGTCGTGCTGCGCCTGCACTTCGTCCGGCGTCCCGGCGCCCTTGCCGGCCAGGATGTCCATGACGTGCGGATCGCAGTCGTAGTCGGTGCCGCCGCCGAAGCGGTGCTGGCCCTCGAACTCGTTGACCTTGCGGGTCAGCAGGTCCTTGCCGTCCGGGAAGCCTTCGTTCGACTGCATGACCACCTGATAGCCCCACTTCGCCGGATCACCGCCGCCGAGCTGCGCCAGGTCGACGCTCGCCGAAATGGTGCGGCCGGCGCCCTTGACGCGGTTCGGAATCAGGATCGACGACTGCTCGGCGGCGACCACCTTCTGCTCGACCTCGCTCTTGACGCGGCCCGGCGGCTGCGGCGACAGGATCACCAGCTTGTCCCACGAATCGGTCGGCGCGAACTTGATATTCAGGCCCGGCACCGTGTCGGTGAAACCGTCGCCCTTGCGGTTGTCGGTCTGGATGAAGATGAAAACCATCTGGACCGAAAAACCGGTCTTCATGCCCCAGGGATCTTCGAGCGGCGTGTTGACCGTGACGTCGAAATTCACCTTGTCACCCTTCTTGTCGACCGAAAACTCGGTGATGTCGAACGAGCCGCGCTTGTACACGCCGTCGGTCGGGTAGGTGTAATTGCCCGGTCCGTTGTCGTCGCCGACCGGGTCCTTGAACGTGATCTTCTGGGCGCCGGCGGCGGAGACCAGGAGCAATCCCGCCGCGGCGGCCATCAGGCCGGTTTTCCAGAACGTCGTACGCATGTGAAACCTCCTTGGTTGAGAGCCTTCAGCCCTTGACGGCCCCAGCCGTCAGGCCGGAAACCAGATACTTCTGCAGGAACAGGAACAGGATGACGACGGGGATGGCGGCGATGATCGAGCCGGCCGCGAAATATCCCCACTGTTGCGAAAAACCGCCGACGAAAAAGCGCAAGCCCACCGGGGCCGTGTACATCTCCTCCTTGTTGATGAAGGTGGCCGCGACGATGAACTCGTTCCACCCCGTCATGAAGCTGAACAGGGCGGTGACCGCCACGGCGGGCTTCGCCAGGGGCAGGATGATGCGCAGGAAGATCGTGGCCTGCGAGGCGCCGTCGATCAGCGCCGACTCCTCGAGCTCTTTCGGGATGGTGTCGAAATAACCTTTCATCATCCAGACGCAGAACGGAATCGCCGTCGTCGCGTACGGCAGGATGATGCCGGCGAACGTGGACCCCAGGCCCAGCCACTGCACGACGATGATGTAGAGCGGAATGAGCATCAAGGTGCCAGGGAACATCTGCGACACCAGGAACGACATGAGCCCCGCGCGCCGCCCCGGAAAGCGGAAGCGGGAGAACGCATACGCCGCGGTACAGGCCAGGAAGACGCCGAGGATCGTGGTCGCGCCGGCGACGATGGCGCTGTTGAGCAGCCAGCGCGCGAACGGCTGGTCGGCGAACAGGGATTGGAAGTTGGACACCGAAACGTGCGCCGGCCAGGGGACGATGGCACGCAACCGGTCGAAAAACCCGGCGTTGGCGGGCACGTCCGCGATCGCCAGGCTCTGCCCGCCGGAAAAAGCGATGGTGACCACCCACAGGATGGGATAGATCGTCACCACCAGCATGAGGATCAGGAAAATGTGCAACGGCCAGTGCCGCGCGCCGCCGCCTTCGCCGTTCCGGGCTTTCATCGTCCTGGCTCCCATCGTCACACTCCCTCCGTCGCCTTGGTCACCCGGTTCTGCCAGGTGCCGTAGACCAGCAGGATCAGGAAGATGATCATCGAATACGCGGCGGCGTAGCCGTAGCGGTACTGCTCGAACGCGAGCTTGTAACTCTGGGTGATCAGGATCTCGGTGGCGCCCGACGGCTCGCCCGCGGAGACGAGATAGATCACGTTGAACTGGTTGAACGTCCAGATGACCGACAGGATGATGGCCGGCACCAGTGCCGGCTTGAGCGAGGGCAGCGTGATGGATTTGAACTGCTGCCAGCGGGTGGCGCCGTCGACGCGCGCCGCTTCATAGAGATCGGCGGGGATCGACTGCAAGGCGCCGAGAGAGACCACCATCATGAAGGGGAACGACAGCCAGCCGTTGGTGGTCAGCACCGCCAGGAACGACGTGAAGGGACCGTTGAACCAGGCGATCGGCGCCAGCCCCACCATCTGGCGGATCTGATTGATCACGCCGAACTGCTGATGGAACATCCCTTTGAAGATCAGCGAGGTGATGTAGTTCGGCATCGCCCAGGGCAGGATGAGCAGGACGCGGTAATAGGCGCGGAACGCGAGCCCCTTGATGTTCAGGACGAGGGCGAGGATGAGGCCGAGGCTGACGCCGATGGCGATGTTGGAGATCGTCCACACGATGGTGAAGCCGAGCGTCCAATAGAAGTTGTGGTAGTCGATGGCTCCGTTCGCGCCGCGATGGAAGATCGACACGTCGCTCAGGATGTCCTTGAAGTTGCTCAATCCCACCCAGATCTCGGTGATCGGTTTGCTCGAATTGTAGATGTTGTCGTTGGTGAAGGAGAGCGCGACGCCATAGAAGAAGGGGAAGAACACCAGCAGGAGCATCGCGATCATCGCCGGCATCGTGTAGGCATAGGCCTGCCGGTATTCGACCAGGTCGTGGCCGACGCGCGCGGCGCCGCCAAATCCGACGAATGCGAGGAGGACGAGAGAGAGCAGAGCCAGGAGGACGATCGAGCGGTAGAGCCGCACGGCGTCGCCGTGGATCTCCGCATCCAGCCCTTTTTCAGCCACCGTGCCGGCGGCGGTGACCAGTCCGCGAGGATGGCGGAAAAGGTCGGCGTCCCAACGGCTCGCGTCGAGCGGTGCCGCCTTGGGGAGCCCGGCGAGCAGAGAGCTCGTCTTCGCCGTCTCGTCGGTCATGGATGCGGCCAGCGCTTTGCCGGTCTCGCGCCGTCCCGCCTCCAGCGACTGCAGCGCATAGCGCCCGAAGCCGATGAGACCGGCCAGGAGAAGGACGGAAGCCGCCACGGCCAGGAGGGCGCGGCGCTGACCGAGGGCGAGGCTGAGCAGGAAGAAGAGGATGACCGGCGCGAGCCAGGCGAGCAGAGCTGGCCCCCAGGGCGTCGCCAGGGCGGACGTCACCGGCGGCGCGGCGGTCTGGATCTGCACCATCCCCACCACCTCGCCGCCATCGCTGGTGGGGTGCTCGACCGGGCCGGCGAGCACCAGGCTGCCGTCCGGCAGACGCTGGAGGGCCAGCTCCTCGCCGACCGCGGCCTGGCCCTGGGCGGTGTTCTCCCGGTTCTCGGAGATTGCGGCGCGCAGCTTCTGGCCGAGGTCGTAGAGCGGCTTCTCGTCGCGTTCGAGCTTGCGCGGCGCCGCCTTGATGCCGGTGTCGGCGGGAGCGCTGGAGGCTTCGAGGAGGAGGCCCTCGAAAGTGATCACCCGGATGGATTTGATGTCCGGGTGCGCGGCGGCGAAACGCTCGACCGCGGTGCGGACCGGGCCGCCGGGATCGGTGGTGGTCTGAGCCGCGGTACCGGCCTCGACCGCCGCCAGCTCCTGGCCGAGCCCCATCCCACCGCCTGCACTGGAGTCTGCCTCCGCGGGCGCCGCCGCCAGAGTCGCTGCCGGAGCCGCCGCGCCGCCGCCGGCCCGCTCCACCAGATCGGTGAGGGCGCGCAGGGTCACCACCGCCTCGCGCTGCTGGCGGAAGTTGAGCTCCGTGGTGCGGGCGCGGTTGAGCAGCGCCAGACCGATCCCCACGCCGGCGAGGAGAGCGACGGCGAGGCCGATCAGAAAACGCCGGCGGTGGTCGGAGGTGGCGGTGGCCATGGCCTTATTTCCGCAGCTTCGAGATCCGGTCCAGCACTTCCTTCTGCGCCTGGTCCAGCGCCGCCTTGGGCGTCGCCGCCTTCTTGACGATCGTGTTCATCGCCGTCGTCGCCGGGGTCCACACCATCGTCATCTCCGGCAGGTTGGGCATCGGGATGGCCACGTCCACCTGCTGGCGGAACGCCTTGAGGATCGGATCGGCGGCGACCTGCGGATCGCTGTAGACCGCCTTGTTGGCCGGGCTCTGCCGCCCTTCGAGCGCCAGCGTCCTGGCAGCCGGCGCGTCGGTCACGTACTTGACGAACTCGTAGGCCGCGTCCTTGTTCTTGGACGGCGTGGCGATGTAGACGCCTTCGACGGTGATCCACGGCCGCATCGGCTTGCCGCCGGCCTCGCTCAGCGTCGGCAGAGGCGCCAGGCCGAAGTCGACGCCGCTGATCTCGCCGAGGAACCAGGGACCGGAGAAGACCATCGCCGCCTTCCCCTGGTTAAACAGCGCGGTGATCAGCGCCGTCGACGGCTCGGCGGGCAGGAAGCCATCGCCCAGCCAGCTCATCAGGGTCTCCGCCGCCTTGACGTTCGGCGCCGAGTTGAGGGTCGGCTTGCGGCCGTCGAACACGCCGCCGCCGAAGCCATTCATCACCGCGGCGTGGTAATAGAAGTCGTTGTAGGCGTATGCCACGCCGAACTTGCCGCTCGCCGCGTTGGTCAGGCTCTTGGCGAGGGTCACCATCTCGGCCGAGGTCTTGGGCGGCTTCGGCACCAGCTTCTTGTTGTAGATCAGGGTGATGACCTTGTAGTTGAGCGGCAGCCCGTAGACGTTGCCCTGATAGGTCATCGCCTGCAAGGTGGTGCTGAGGAAGCGCCCCTTGGTCGGCGCGTCGAGGAAGAAGTCGATGGGCTCCACCGTGTTGCCGGCCGCCACCCAGCCGCCGAGGCGGTCCTGGGCGTAGATGAACACGTCCGGACCCTTGCCGCGCGGCACGGCGGCGGTGATCTTGTCGGCGAACGCGTCGTACGGCACGGCGAGGGTGGTGGCCTTGATGCCGGTGTGCGATTTATTGAACTGATCGACCACTTTTTCGAACGCCGTCTTCTCGGCGCCGCGGTAGGCGTGCCAGATCACGATCTCCTTCTGCGCCGCCGCCAGGGCCGGGAGGAGAAGAAAAGAAGCCAGGGTGAGGAGGACTGGAAACGAGCGGGTGAGGGTTCTTGCTCTCATGCGTTCTCCTTGCCGATTGCCGAAATCAGACTAGGCGGCGAGCCGCTGCTCGGTTCCGGCATCGAACAGGTGGATGGCGTCGACTTCGATGACGAGCTGGACGTCAGCGCCCATCTCGGGGCTGCGGTGCGGATCGACCTTGGCGACCAGCAGATCGTCGCCGACGCGGCCGTGGACGATGACCTCGTGGCCGAGCGGCTCCACGAATTCGACGTGGGCGGTGATCGGCACCGTATTGCCACTGCCGTCGCGAGCGGCTTCTCTAATATTTTCCGGCCGGACGCCGAGCACGACCTTCCGGCCGTCCTTGCCCGCGGTCGCCGCCCGCAACTTTTCCGGCACCGGCAGGCGGCAGCCCGAGGCCACGATCACCGTGCCGCCGTCGGCGAGGGTGGCCGGCAGGAAGTTCATCGGCGGCGTGCCGATGAAGCTGGCGACGAAGAGATTGACCGGCTGCTCGTAGACTTCGAGCGGCGTACCCACCTGCTGGAGGTTGCCGCTCTGCATCACGGCGATGCGATTGCCCATCGTCATCGCCTCGATCTGGTCGTGGGTGACGTACACCGTGGTGGTCTTGAGCGTCTTCTGGAGCTTCGAGATCTCGGCGCGCGTCTGCACCCGCAGCTTGGCGTCGAGGTTCGACAGCGGCTCGTCGAACAGGAAGACCGAGGGTTTGCGCACGATCGCGCGGCCGACCGCGACGCGCTGGCGCTGGCCGCCGGAGAGCTGTTTCGGCTTGCGTTCGAGATATTCGGAGATGCCGAGGATGTCGGCCGCCTCCTTCACCCGGCGGTCCATCTCCTCGCGCGGCGTCTTGCGGATCTTGAGGCCGAACTCCAGGTTCTCCCGCACCGTCATGTGCGGATAGAGCGCGTAGCTCTGGAAGACCATCGCGATGTCGCGGTCCTTGGGCGGTACGTCGTTGACCACCCGGCCGCCGATCGAGATGGTGCCGGCGGTGATCTCCTCCAGGCCGGCGATCATGCGCAGGGCCGTCGACTTGCCACAGCCGGAAGGGCCGACCAGCACCATGAACTCCTGGTCATGGATGTCCAGGTCCAGGTGCTCGATGACGGTCACCGGACCGTAGCTCTTCTTGATCCCTTTGAGAATCACATCTGCCATGGCATCTCCCGGAGCTCCGATCTCACCTGATTTGTGCTTGTATCCAAATCCCGGCCGGAAAGCGCCACCCGATGAGGTAGCTCCGCCCGCGCATCAGTACACCGGCGGGCTGGAAAAAATCGCCGCTTCACGCGCCCCGACCACTGCTTCCACGGCCGCGCCCTGCCTCGCAGGAACGGCGCCGCCCAGCTCGTTCACCACCGCCCGCTCGCCCCATTCCGTCGGCGCGTCGAAATGGGCCGTCGCCGGCTGCGCGCCGCGGTTGACCGCCACCACGACCGCGTCGCCCGAGGCCGGATCGCGGCGCCGGAAGACCAGCAGGTCGCCATCGCTCGACACGCTCTCGTGCGCGCCGTGCGACAGCGCCGGATGGGCGCGGCGGATGGCGATCAGCTTCTTGTACCAGGCGCGCAGCCCCTCGTCGCGCGGCAGGCCGGCGCCGGGCAGGATCCGGCGGTCTCCCCACGGCATGTCGCTGCGGTTGTCCGGCCAGTCGCCGCCGGGCCGCCCCACCTCTTCGCCGTAATAGATCATCGGCAGCCCGCTCGCCGTCAGCTCCAGCGCGGCGGCCAGCCGGAAGAGCTGCTTGTCCCCCTTGAGCTGGAAGAGCGCGCCGGGAACGTCGTGCGACGACAGATAGGGAGCCAGCAGGTGGCCGACGCGCACTTTGTCGCGCGACTTCAGATAGCGGTCGAAAGCGATCGTCCGCCCCCGCCCTTGCAGGAAGCCGAGGACGTTGCCCTGGAAGGAGAAGTCGAAGCCGGCGTCCATCTCGTCGCCGCTGAACCAGGGATCGAGCGACTGCGCGTCGCCGCCCCACACCTCGCCGACCAGGAAGAAGTCCTTCCCCAGCTCCGCTCGCACCCGCCGCCGGTGCTCCTGCCAGAAGTCGTGCGTCACGTGCTTCACCGTGTCCAGGCGGAAGCCGTCCAGCCCGACCCGCTTCGCCAGGCCGAGGTGGGCCTTATAGAGATAGTCGGCCACCTCCGGCAGCTCGGTCTTGAAGTCCGGCAGGCCGGAGACGCAGGAGGTGATGTCGTCCTGGCCGCAGGTGCCCAGGCCCGTGGTGCGCATCCAACCGCGGAAGCGCGGGTCCTTGGTGTACTGCGAGTCGTAGCCCGCATGGTTGTAGACCACGTCGAGCAGCACCTTCATGCCGCGGCCGTGCGCGTCGTCCACCAGCGCCTTCAGATCCGCCTCGCTGCCGAAGCGCGGATCGAGGCGGCAGAAGTCGTCCGCCCAATAGCCGTGATAGCCCCAGTCGGGAAAGCCGGCGCCGGTGACGAAGCCGTCGATGTTCTTGACCACCGGAGTGATCCACAGCGCGGTGACCCCGAGGTCGGCCAGCTCGTCGAGCTGCTGGCGCAAACCGGCCAGGTCGCCGCCGTGGAAGGTCCCCTTGGCGGCGCGGTCGACGCCCTGGGCGCTCTGGTCATTGCTCGCGTCGCCGTCGGCGAAACGGTCGACGATGACGAAATAGAGAATGCCGTCGGCCCAGTCCGTCTGCGGCTTGACCGTGAGGACTGGGTGGGCTGCGGGGGCCACCGCCGGAGCCTGGGGTCGCGGAGACCCGGGAGGCCGGGGAGCAGGAGCTGTGCTGCACGCGAAAAGGACGGCACCCGCCGCCGCGAGACCGGCCAGAAACGCCGTCGCGCGCGCAGGTGCAGACCCGTTGGGCGGTTGAGACCTCAGAGACACCTCCCTCCCGTCAGTGCTTGAGTCCGCGAGCCCTAAAGATGGCCGATTCTAGGAACGCTGAGACAACGCTGTCAAATCCGCCCAGCCCGTCCTTTAAGGAATGCTCATTTGGCGATGCCAGTTCCGGTCAACGCCGTCCCAGATCCGGACAGTCCTCCTTTTTGGCTTGAACGCGAGGAGCCTGACAGACCCTGACAGAGCGGGACACGGTCTGACACGCGCTGACAGACTCTGGGCGCGCGCGAAAACCAGGCTGACGTCCTGAGCGATGAAACTTTTCCCGCCGTTTTCCCTATCAATAGATATGACTCTCCTCTGCGCGGAGCACACCGGCTGCATGGCGCCTCCCGAGGACGGCACGGACGTCCAGGGAGGACACAGCCACCGCTCCATGGACCGGAGAGGCTCTCGGAACGTATCCGAAAGCATGCAGGCGAGCGCTGTCAGCCTACTGGCATTCTTCATGCACTTGCACCTGACAATTCGTCAGCGGCAGTCGCCTCGCCGAGACAAAGGGAGGACTCAAATGCTGGACAAAAGCCGGTTGCATACGCGGAAGGATGAGTCTGCGGAAAGCATCCGCCACGCCGTGGTGATCGGTGGGAGCATCGGTGGCATGATGGCCGCCCGCGTCCTGGCCGACCACTACGACCAGGTCACCGTCATCGAGCGGGACTACTACCCGCCGGGCAGCGAGCACCGTCCCGGTGTTCCGCAAGCCCGCCACCTGCACTTCTTCCTCAAGCGCGGCCTGATGGCGATGGACAAATATTTCCCGGGAGTCCGCCCCGATCTCCTCGCGGCCGGCGGCCACCTGGTCGATCAGGGGAGCGATTTCCGTATCCTCTACCGGTCCGGCTGGTCGCCCAAAAACAAGATCGATCTGGAGATCATCACGTTCACCCGGCCGTTGCTGGAATCGATCGTGCGCCGCCACCTGGCGGAGAACAAGAAGGTGCGCTTCATCGAAGGCTTTGAGGTCACAGGCCTCCTCGCCGACGAGGGGCACACCGCCGTCCACGGCGTCCGCATGGTGCCGCGCAAGCGGGCCGACGACATGCCGGAGCAGCTCCTCGAAGCCGACCTGGTGGTCGATTCGAGCGGCCGCCTGTCGCCCGCTCCGCAGTGGCTGCAGGAGCTCGGCTACGAAGCGCCCGAGGACACGGTGGTCGACGCCTTCTGGGGTTATGCGACCCGGATCTACGAGCCGCCCCCGGAATTCAAGGAAGACTGGAAGATCCTCCTGCTGATGAACCGGCCTCCGTACCAGCCGCGGGCCGGCATCATCCAACCGATCGAGGGCGGTCGCTGGCTGGTGACCATCGCCGGCGTGATGCACGACTATCCGCCGACCGACGAGGAGGGTTTCCTCCAGTTCGCCAAGAGCCTGTCGTCGCCGCTGCTCTACAAGACGATCGAGCACGCCAAGCCGCTCTCCCGCATCTGGGGGTACCGCAAGACGGAGAACCGGCTGCGCGAATACGACCGTCTGCCGCGCATGCCGAAAGGCTTCGTGGCGCTGGGTGACTCGGTCTGCGGCACCAATCCGGTCTACGGCCTGGGCATGACCCTGACCTGCCTGGAAGTCGAAGCGCTCGACACGGCGCTCGCCACCGGCACGCTCGACCCGCTCAAGTTCCAGAAGGCCGTGGCCAAGCTGACCGCCGGCCCCTGGGCGCTGTGCACCGGAGAAGACCTGCGCTGGCCGGCCACCAAGGGTGGAGCGATCACCGCCCAGGTCAAGTTCATGCACTGGTATCTCGAGCACGTGTTCCAGCTCATCCCGGTCAATCCGGAGGTCTACCGGCGCTTCCAGGAAGTGAACCACATGCTCAAGGGCCCCGAGGCGCTCTTCCACCCGAAGGTCCTCGGTCCGGTCCTCCGCCGTGCCCTGTTCCCGAAGTCCGCCGCGCCCAAGGCGGTCCCGCAGGAGCAGAAGGTCCCCGCTTCCGCAGCGACCACCTCGACGGTCGCGGTGCAGCGATAAGTTTCACCACAGCGGTCTGACCCCGCAAACGGCTGGGAGGGCAAACCTCTCAGCCGTTTTTGTTTGGGGGATACGCTCGCTCGACGGGGGTTGCCCCGTTCGGGATTGATCTACACCGAAGCGACCCGCCGCGCGCTGTACGACCGCCTGGTCCTGATCCAGTTCACATCCCCCGACCCGGCCACCGTGGAGCACCCGGAAGACGTCTGGATTCCCCAGCAGACGCCCGACGAAGCGGGCCTCACCATCTTCTACCTCTTCGGCCGTTGGTTCGCCTACTGGCGGGACGTGCCGGAGCCCGATCTCCCGGAGTGGCGGTTGATCGAGTTGGTCCGCCTGGAGACCGACCTCGACAGCCCCTATCGCATAATGCTCCACGAGGTGTGACCCATGCCGGATACGGTCACCCTCCCCACCCGCCCAGAGTGGCGTCAAGCGGCGCACTACGCCGGACACCGGTACGTCTGGACGTGGCTCCGCGAAGTCGTCGAAGAATTCCTGGAGACCGGCCCCGGCCGGTTCTTCCCTATCCTCCCGCTCGACTGGCACCGGAGCACCTTCAAGGCGATCCGGACCCACGACGGGAAGACCTACGGGCCGCATGAGGTGCGCGGCCTGGTGGCGCGCTGCTTCGGGATCTATCGCGGTCGCGACGTCATCCGCGCCGATCCGAAGCACGATCACGCGTTCACCCTCTCCCACATCCCAACCGGCCGCAGGCTCGCCACGTTGGAGCGCGTGCGGAGCTGCAAGCGGCTGGCGGAAGCGCTGGCACCGCTCCGGATGAACTGGCACGCGATCGACCCGGAGCGGGTGGCGGGTACCGACGCCGCGAAGGTTGCGGCGCTGGTGAAGGAATACGAAACGGCGGCCTTCCCGATCCGGCCCGTCTATACAGCCGGCGTCGGAGGAAGGCCGCGATGAAGACGGCATCTTTCACGGTCCGCGCAACGCTGGCGCAGTCGGAGCGGTGGAAGCGAGCTGCCGACGCGGAAGGCTACGCATCGGCCGGCGGCTGGCTCGCCGACGCTGCGGACGCCTACCTGAAGGCCCGAGTCAGAGCGGGCCGTCCCATCCCCTTGGCGTGGCGCCGGGGCCGGTTCTCCGTCCGCCTGGACGGCGGCGAGCTGGTCCCGGTGTCGGGCCACATGTCGCCCCCGTTCGGCTCGTACACCGGCACGGCGGAAGGTCCGTCGTCCTACTCCGGGCGCCACCGTCACACGCTGGTCTTCATCCCAGACGCCCGCGTCATCGCCACGTTGCGCACCTACCGGCAGGCGCAAGCCCTTGCCGCTGAGATCGCACCCGCTCTGCTCCGCGGAGCACTACCGGACTCGGCGCCGATCGTCGCGCGTCACGTCCGAGAAGCGCTGTAACTCAACCCCTGCGGGCGGCGCCATCGGTGCCGCCCGCGTGTTACCATGGAGGCGTCATGCCTAAGCGTCCACGCAGGCCCCGCGACCCGAACGAGCTAGCCTTCCAGGTGTTCCAGGAAGCCATAGGGGAGGCCCCGCCCCCACCGCCGGAGAGGGAGAAGAATGCCGCCGCCGTCGCCCTCGGGAAGCTTGGCGGCGCCAAAGGCGGAGCAGCCCGCGCCGCGAAGTTGACCCCCGAGGAGCGAGCGGAGAGCGCCCGCAAGGCGGCGGCGGCGCGGTGGAAACAGGCAAAGCCTTAAGAGCCTGCTTGACGGGGGATTGGCTATGGCGATATCATCGGCGATGTCATGATGGATCTCAAGAAGATCCAAAAACTACGCTCCGAGTTTGAACGTCTTAGGGGTAGTGGCGGAATCAGGGACACTGAACTTGAGTCCTTGGCTCGGCGACTCGGAAGAAGGCGCGCAAACCGGGGCAAGGAGCCCACGTGGGTTAGCGAAGTTTTTCCGGACAGCCGCCCAGTCAGCATTCCAAGCCACCCCGGTAACCTCAACCGCTTTACAGCGGGGGGTATCCTGGATCAATTGGAGCGCGACCTGGATAGGTATGAGGAACTCCTGTCTTCACCAGAGAAAGCAAACTGAGGAGTCGGTATGAGTCATCTCGAAGCCCGCGAGTTGCTGAAGAAGCCGTATACGAGGGTTTTGATTCCTGACGAGGAGAGCGGCACACTAACAGCGCGCCTTGTAGAGTTCCCAGGCTGTTTTGCCCAAGGAGACAATCCAGCCGAAGCATACGAACGCTTAGAAGCGGCAGCGGAATCCTGGATCGAAGCTGCGCTCGAGATGCGGCAGGTGATCCCGCCGCCTACCCTAGATGTCGAGTTCAGCGGACGCTTCGCTTTGCGTCTTCCCAGGAGCCTGCACAGTCAAGCGGCTGCTCTTGCGGAACTGGACGGAACCAGCTTAAACCAGTTTATAGTAAGCACGCTCGCTGAAAAGGTCGGAGCTGTCAGCTTCTATCGTAGTCTGACGCGGCAGTTCCAGGCTGCAATGGCAAGCACCCTGTTCAACGCCGCGAAGCTCCAACTCTCCAGCGTTTCACGGTTTCCGGCCACGGCAGGAACGCGCCCGTCGACCGCGCTGCTTCAAGCCGGTAAGGAGGTTCACTAACGATGGCGGAAGAAATCTCGCATGTCGCGTTCACTCATAAGGAGGTGGCCGAAGTATTGGTGCGTCATCACGGCATTCATGATGGCATATGGGGACTATATATCGAGTTTGGCATTGGGGCTGTGAACATTGGCGCGGGTCCGGATGACGTGACTCCGGCTGCGGTCGTTCCGGTTCTCAAGATCGGTCTCCAGCGGTTTCAGGATCTGAATGCCATCAGCGTTGACGCAGCGAAAGTAAACCCGCCGCACCCCGAAGCCCCGGGCGGCGTTGTAGAACGCCCCAGATCCAAGAAGCGGACATAGCCACTCGCCACGGCAGACGAAATTCCCCGCGGCTGGCCCCACTTCAGCGAGTTGCCGCGGGGCATCTTGACTTTCCCTGCCCGCTTACGCATAATGTCTAGTATGGCAAACGTGCTCAGCGCCTCGAAGCGAGTCCAGATCGTCTCCGCCCTAGTGGAAGGTGTCGGCATCCGGGCCACCGCCCGCATGTGCGATGTCTCCAAGGACACCGTCATGAAGCTGTGGCGGGAGATCGGGACCGCCTGCATCCGGTACCAGGACGCGACGTTCCGGAACCTCACCTGCAAGCGTCTCCAAGTCGATGAGATCTGGTCCTTCGTCTATGCCAAGGCGAAGAACGTCCCGCAGCAGATGGCTGGCACCTTCGGGGTGGGCGACGTCTGGACGTTCACGGCAATCGACGCGGACACGAAGCTGATGCCGTCCTTCCTGGTGGGACTGCGGGACGCCGGGTGCGCCACGGAGTTCATGCAGGATCTCGCGGG
Source organism: Thermoanaerobaculia bacterium (assembly GCA_036264355.1). Classification (GTDB taxonomy): domain Bacteria; phylum Acidobacteriota; class Thermoanaerobaculia; order Multivoradales; family UBA5704; genus UBA5704. The sequence goes on along the minus strand of DATARD010000224.1, from coordinate 3,752 downwards.
CCGTCTGGTCAACCGGGTGCAACTCACGACGGACGGCCACAAGATGTATCTCTCCGCGGTAGAGGACGCATTCGCCGGGTCGATCGACTTCGCCCAGCTCGTCAAGATCTACGGCGCGGCTCCGGAAGGCCCGGAAGTGCGCTACAGCCCGGCCGCCTGCCTGGGTGCTCAGAAGCACGCCGTCACCGGTTGCCCGGACGCCAAGCACGTCTCAACCTCCTATGTGGAGCGCGCCAACCTCACCATCCGGATGAGCGTCCGCCGGTTCACCCGCCTGACGAACGCCTTCAGCAAGAAGGTGGAGAACCACACGGCGGCCGTCGGTCTTTTCCATGCGCACTACAACCTCTGCCGGATTCACCGGTCCCTGCGGGTCACTCCCGCGATGGCGGCCGGTGTCTCAGATCACGTCTGGTCTGTCGAGGAGCTGGTGGCGCTCCTCCCGGCAGTGGAACCGCAAAAGCGCGGACCCTACAAGAAGGGCGGGGTTTCAAACTAGGACACTACCCCTGGGGCGGATTGAACCGGCCCTCGGGCGGATTGAACCGGTCCTCGGGCGGATTGAACCGGCCCTGGGGCGGATTGAGCTTGCCCTGGGGCGGATTGAGCTTTCCCTGGGGCGGATTGAACTTGCACTGGGGCAGATCGAGCTTGCACTGGGGCGGATTGAGCTTTACGGGGAGCGCGCCGATGTAGAGGACATAGCTCTCAGCCGTTTTTTGTCGTCTGGTAGAATGACCCCATGAGCCCCGTCAGCCTTCAACAGCTCCGACAGGATACGGACTCCCTCTTGGACCGGGTCGAGGCCGGGGAACACCTCGTCGTCGTCCGCGGCGGCCGCCCGGTCGCCGAGCTTCGGCCCGTCTCCGCATCCCCACCCGGCCCGCGACCGTTCGGCCTCTGCGCCGGCGCCTTCACGGTTCCGGACGACTTTGACGCGCCTCTGCCGGAGGACATCTTGAGGGATTTCGAGGGGCGATGAAACTGCTCCTCGACACCCACGCATTCCTCTGGTACATCACCGCCGACCCAAAGCTCCCGGCAACTTTCCGGGCGGCCAGTCAAGACCCGGCCAACGAGGTCTATCTGAGTGTCGCCTCGGTCTGGGAAGCCGTCATCAAGCACAACCTCGGCAAGCTTCCGCTGCCAGCCCCTCCGGCCGGCTACCTGCCGCAACAGCGGGATGCGCACGGAATTGCCAGCTTGGCGATCGACGAGGGTGCGATGCCGCACCATCGCCGTTCTGTTAGGTGCACCCACGTGTAGGTTAGATTAGGCCGCCACGCCTAATTGTGATGGAGAAGTCTCCTCTGCCTCTGCCTCTTCCAATCCACCGCGTACACGAGACCGGCAAGCACGATCCAAACAAGCGTCAGAAGCCACGGTTCAACGCGGCCATCGGCCTCGTTACCGCCGTAGAAGAAGAATCTGAAGGTCCAGCCTTGGCGCGCGGCCTCAACGAATGGACCTACGATTAACAAGAGCGGAAAGCTCAGGGCAGTCGCAAATGCCAGAGACTTCGTCGCTGTGCGACGCCGGTGGAGTTCAAACGCGCACACAAGCACGGCCAGGGACACCCCTATCGGGATTGAGAACGAATCGAATGGACCCTTCGGAATCACGACGGTTAGGACTGCAGCCATCGTTGCGCCCGCCAGCGCCGCGGAGTCCGTTGGGCCTTCCTGTTCCCGATCTAATGCAGCGTTCACGTCTTGCGTTCTCACCTTAGTGCCCCCCTGGCTGTGCAGTTCCGGCCGTGTGGTCTCACCGCGCGGATGTTCGGCCTAACCGCCTATATGAACGACAACCGGCAGCTAATCGCGAAACACGTCGGCGAGACTCTCCGCGCGGGCGGAGCGGTCGACCCAGTGCAAAAGAAGGTCGCCATTCGCCGCCGCGATACGCTTTTGCGTGGCCGCGTCGATCGTGCCGAACCGCGCCTTGAGCAGATGCAACAGCGTCTCAGCTTGCCCTCGCAGGAGCCCCTGCTCAAGCCCCTTACGTTGGCCTTCGCGCAGGCTCTGCTCCCGAAGCTGCTGGTTCCAAGTATCAATCCGTTCTGCGAGCATCGATTCGAACTCCTCTAAACTGAGCCCTCGCGGGACCTCTTCCGCCGAGCCACCCAACCGGGGAAGGATCACCTCCACGAGCCAGGACTCGAAAACTTCACGGAGATCCGCTTCCTCCGGTCCAACATGCCGTTTGAGACGAGAGACTTCGTCAGCAAGCTCTCCCCAGTTGCTGCTTCTCTCCAGGCGGAACAGGTCGGCCACCGGGCTCTCCGTCTCCGCCAGCTTCTCGAGGGGCAACTTCCCCTCGTAGATCAGCTTGAACGGCACATGCGGGATGTACGGCTTGGCCGACGGATGGAAGCACTCGATCAGCTCGGACAGGCCCAGAGCCGGATCCCACGCTGCCAAGCCATTATAGACGCCGGTCCGCGCAAATTTCCAATTCCCATAACTTCCATTCCCAAGCCAGCCAAAACCCGGCACTCTAGGAGGATCGGCCGGCCCGATCCTCCGTGGCGGAGGATGCCGGGTGCCGCGCCGCGTGGAGGCTGTATGCGCCGTCAGCTCTGGCTTGTCCTTCGGTCGGTCCTCTCCATCTTCGGGAAACTCGGGCCGGAGATGGATCCCCTTGGCCAGCCGACCCCTGATCTCGGGTCGGAGATGGATCCTTTCGGCTAGTACGTTCTTCCGCGCCGGCCCACCTTGATAATCTCCGGCCGGCGCTCTTTTTTGCATTTCTATGTTGCGTACGACGGCGACTTGTTGTATGGTTGCGCGGTTCTAAGGAGGGTGCCTTGACCGACTTCCATATCACTGTGGAGCTGTTGAAGGCTGTGCGGCGGGGAGATCTTCCGCAGCACGTCGTGCTGGAGTTGAGCTGGGACCACCTTCTCCATCTCTGCCCGACCTGCCGGGACAGCGTCTGGGCTCTTCAAGAGGAGATGCAGGATCGCCCGGATTCCGGGGCGGCGGTCCGGTTGCTCCCCCTGGTCATTGAACGGCATGCCGCGGAGGACGCGAAGAAGAGCCAAGAAGCCGAGCGGGATCTCCGCGAGCTTCTGGCGCTCTCTCACGAGAGGCGCCTTGCCAGGATTCGGCGGGCGAACCGGCGTTTCAGAGGCTTAGTGCTGACGCATCGCCTCTTGAACGAGGCGAAGCGGTTCATGCCGGAGGAGCCGCAGATCCTGTATGAGCTGGCGGAGGCGGCCGAACAGATCCTCCTGCGGACTCTTGAAGGCTCGGGCTACTACGACGCTCTGGCTCGGGCGAGGGTCTATCAGGCGAACGCGCTCCGCGCCCGGAGCAGGCTCCGCGAAGCGGACGAGCGGATGGCGAGCGCCCGTAGTCTCGCGCGCCATGAGAACGTCACCGACCTGCTGGTCTATGCGGAAGTCGATGCGAACGAAGGTGTGCTGCGGAAAGATCAGCGCCGCTTCCAGGAGGCCGAGGAGTTGCTCACCCGCTCCGTCACCCTCTTCGAGCTTGCCGGCGAAACCATCGAGGCCGCCCGGTCGCTCGTGGTGCTGGGCGCGATGTACTACAACCAGCAGGAGATGGCAAAGGCGATCGAGACTACGGAGACGGCCCTGTCGTTCCTGGGCCCGGAGAGCGAGCCGCGGCTTTATCTCTGCGCGCGGTTCAATCTGGCGAAGTTCTTCGTGGAAAGCGGACGGTACGTAGAGGGCGACGCGCTCCTTCAAGCCGATGCGGCGCTCTATCAGCAGCTCGCGAACCCCTGGA
>DATARD010000215.1:0-15840 GCA_036264355.1 Thermoanaerobaculia bacterium | reverse complement strand
CTCCTCGCGGGTCTTAAAGTGGGCGCCCAAGGCGTCCACGTCATCCTCTTTGAGGACCGGGAAGCCGTCGAGCTGCTCCAGCTTCTGCGACCATTCGGAGGCGCCGGGCTGCAAAGCGGCCAGGGCGGCGGTCAGCTTGTTGAGCACAGGGTAGGAAGCGATGTCCTTGCTCAGCCAGAGAGTGGTCGTGATCTTCATCCCCATGGCGCTGGAGATGTCCATCTGCGTCCGCCTGGTGGTCCAGGAAACGACCTTTTTCGTCTCGCTGCCGGGAGTCACCTTCACGGTCAGCCGCATCTTCTGGACCCACGCCTGGGCCAGATCCACCTTCTCTTTCCCCATGTAGCGCGCGAAGTCGGCCGGCAGCGGCAGCTCGTTGTAGGTCTTGTCCGGATGGTGGATGAGGTACAGCTTGTTGCGGTCGAGGCGGAGGATCATCGACGAGTCCCCTTCGTCGCGGCGGACCTTGTCGCCCGACACCCACAGCCGGACCTCCGTGTCGCGCGCCGGCTGCGACTCCTCCTTGAGCTGCAAGGCGTCGGCATGGCTCTTCAGGATGAGCAGGGAGTCGGCGGCGGCCGGAGCGGCGGCCGCTACGACCAGGACAGTGAGGAGCGGAGCGAAGAGCTGGAGACGTCTGGGCATGATTCGACCTCGGAAAGAGCTCGCATCTTAATCTATCTAGCATCCTTGCGACGGACGTAGAGAAGCTTCTCGACCTCGGCGACGATTTTCCCCTGGTCGTCGACCACGTCAACACGGAACACCGGCTCGACCTTCCCGTCGCGGTCGGCCGCGGCGCGGATCTCCGCCACCCGCTCCTCCGGGATGTGGAAGGTGGCCCGCACCCTCCCCTTGCCCGGCCGGCGGAAACGGATCGTCGCCGCCTTGTCCCACACCACATAGCCCCGCCCCAGGTGCTCGATCAGGATCAGCATGAAGAATGGATCGCACATCGCATAGAGCGAGCCGCCGAAGTGGGTGCCCACGTAGTTGCGATTCCAGAAACGCAGCCCCATCCTCACCTCGAACGTCCGCAAATCGGCCGACGCCCGCACCCGCACCCCGGCCCCCAGGTACGGTGGATACAGATTCAGCAGGAAGGGGAGCCAGCGGCGGCGGTCGAAGAGGATCATGCTCCAAGCCGTTCCGGTATGTGTCTTGCAGTTTAGCAGCGCCGGAGGAATCATGGTCAAAAAACAGACCCTCAAGAGCAACCCGGACCGCAAGCTGGCCACCCGTGTGCGCGCGCTCGTCGCGAAGCAAGTCTCGCATCCCGGCGCCATCGCGGTCTATGTCGAACAAGGAACAGTGACTCTGGGCGGTCCGATCCTCGCCTCCGAGCTTGCCGAGCTTCGCGACACCGTGACGGATCTGGACGGAGTCAACGCGGTTCTGGACCATCTGGAAGCCCATGAGACGGCCGAAGGTGTGCCGGAGCTCCAGAATGGACGCTCCGCGCTGAAGCACAAACGGCCCGGCAGGGAACGCCTCGTCGCCGGTGCTGTCCTCGGTGGCCTCGGTCTGGGTCTTCTCGCGACCAGCCGGCTCGCCGGCCGCAAACGGAAAAAGAAGGTCGACGCCGAACGCGACGCCGAGGAGGTGCCGGTCCAGGGGACAGAGGAAGGGACGTTCGAGCCGGTGACGGTGTAGCGGACCGCCGTCAGCCGGCGGGTAGTACGCGGAAGACGAAGCGGCCTGCGGGAACCGGCTTGCCGCCGGGAGGGAGGCCCTCGACGGTCAGGGTCGAATCGCCCGGGGCAAGCAGAGTGGAGGGTACGCTCAGGCTGAGCGCGTCGCGTTCATCGAGCCGGAGATCGTCACCGTGCCAGACCTCCTTGCCTCCGGCTTTCCGCAGGGTCACACGGTAGGCCGGTTGATGTGGGGGATCGATTTCCAGCGCGAGAACGATCCAGCCGGGAGAGCGCGGCAGGCGCAGGCGATGGGTGGGCTCGGCCGCCGAGGCTCCGCGCTCCGCATCGAGGAAGAGGATAGGAACGTTGCCTTGCGGCTGGGCTGCCGCCGCATGGGCCTCCTGCTCGCGGGCGAGGTCGCGGCGGCTCGCCTCCAGATCGGCGCGCAGCTTCTCGGTCTCCGCCGCCGACTGAGCGCTCAGGGAGGACCGGCCACGCTCCTGCTCCAGAGCCTTGCGGGTCGCGGTCAGCTCGCGGTCGCTCTCCCGGACCTGCCGTAGAGCGAAGAGGCCGGGAAGGATGGCGACGACGAAGACGATCATCAGGAGAGCCGCGACCTGGCGCGAGCGGCCGAGGCGCGCGAGCCAGGCCACGACGGCAAGTTGCTTCACCTTCTGGACGGTGGCGAGCTGCGCCGCGTCCTGCCCGGCCGCGCGCTTGAAACCACGCTCCATGGACTCGGCGAGGTCGAGCCGGTCGAGGCACTCCTGGCAGGAGAGATAGTGCTCCTCGAAGAGCGCCGTCTCCTCCGGGGTGAGCTTCCCCCGCACGTAGCGCTCGGCGATCTGCTGCTCTTCGATGTCGACGTGGTTCATGGCGAAGCGACCGTCCCGTGCCGCTCCAGGATCTCTTTGAAACGCTGGCGGGCGCGGAAGAGAACACGGTTGAAATGAAGACTGTCGAGCCCGAGATCGGAGCAGAGACTCTCTTTCGCCTCCTCGCTGACATAGTAGCGAAGCAGGAGCTGGCGGTCGCGGTCGGTCGGCAGCTCGCGGATCAGGCGTCGCACGGTCTCAGCCTCCTCGTCGAGCAGAACGGTGGAGAGTTGGCTCGGCGCCGGATGGACCGCCTGCGCCAGCTCCTCGTCGTCCGCGTCGGTCCGCCGACGGGCGGTCTTGCGCCGCTCGGCGATCATCAGGTTGCGTGCCGTGCCGCGCAGGAAGCCCGCCAGCCCGGCCGGCTCGTCGAGGCCTTTCGTGCGCAGCCGCTCCAGCACGATGCGGAAGGTCTCCTGGTGCAGGTCGTCGGCCAGATCCGGCGTGGCTCCCAGGCGCCGCAGCAGGTAGCCGAGGCCCCGGCTGTAGCGCTGGACGAGCTCCCCCTCGGCGGTGGCATCGCCCGCCTGAATCCTCCGGACGAGGTCCGTGGCAACAAGACCCTCGTCCGGCTCGTGTCCCGCGTCGGTGCTCATGGTGCTCGCTGAGAGCACCATCATACCGCGAGGCCCCGGCGCCCGGCGCCGGCCCGATCAATCGTCCCCCTCGGGATCGCGCCGCCTATGGGTGATCCCGCCGCCGCCGCCCTCCTGGGCCGTCCAGGAGGCGGCCGTTTCGATGGAATGCCGGTGGGGACCCGGGTAGCAGGACAACGTCGCGGGGTGGGTCGACGGATCACGCGTGATCGTGTACTGGTCCGACCCCTTCGTCACTCCCACCTGATCGCCGGGAGAATAACAGCACCCCGATCCCCAATCCGGCAGATCCGCTCCGCTCTTGTCTTTGCGCCGCAGAGCGCCGTCCCCGGCCCCGGTCCCCGTGAAGGTCAAGACATCGCCGGCGTTGAGGTCGGTGACTTTGCTGCTCTGGACGACCCAAGTCTTGCGGTTCCAATCCGGGTCATAGGCCATGTCGGTCTCCTTTCGAGGTCGCCGTCCTTTCCAAAGCTGCCGCGAGCCCGCCGGTTATCTCACGGCTCACCGCCAGTCACCTTGGAGGACGAATCCGGCCCAGGAGAACGGCTCGCGGTAGCGCGGGTCGTGGCGGAGGTCCCGCTGAGCCTGCCGCAAGGCCGCGGCCGGGCTGCTGCCGCCGCGCCACATCGCGCTGTAGAAACGGGTCATCAGCTCGGTCGTGGTCCGGTCCTGGACCGGCCACAGGCTCGCCACCACCCGCGGCACGCCGGCGTAGAGAAAGCCGCGCGTGAGGCCCATCAATCCCTCGCCACGGACCTCTTTGCCCACGGCGGTGCGGCAGCCGGAGAGGACCACCAGACCGGCGTCGAGGTCGAGGTCGTAGATGTCGGACAGGGCGAGGAAGCCCTCCCGCGGATGGCCGGCGGCGTCGACGCGGGAGAGCACCAGCCCGGACAACTCCGGATTGCGGGTGTCGGCGACCGCATGGGTGGCGAAGTGCACGATGCGGTATCCGCGGAGCGCGCCGGAGAGCACGGCCTCGCGGCTGGCAGCGAGATCGAGCGCGGTCCACACTTGGCCGGGCGGCGCGAGGCCGAGGATCGCCTGCGCCTCCTGGCGGGAAAACCGCAGGCGCTCGAAGGCCGGGAGCAGTCCGTCGGCTTCGCCTCCCCGGTCCGGGTCCCGGGGCGGGGGGGCCAGGGCCAGGCGCGCATCGCCGGCGCTAAACACCGGATCGGCGAGGACGGCGGCCCATTTCGGCGCTGGCGGGCGCCCGGCCAGCCGTTGCCGCTGCAGAGCCAGGGTTGTCGCCGAAGGGAGATAGCTCACCTCCGCGTGCTCCAGCAGCGGCTCGCCTTTGCCCGGCACGGGCAGTGCGCCGAAGGGGAGGAGATGGAGCGCCGCGTCAGGCACGATCACCAGCCGGCCGGCGGCCGCGATCTCGCCCCATGCGGGTCCGAGCAGGATCTGCCCGAGGGCTGCGGCGGCCTCGCCGCGGTGGGTGGCGCCGGCTTCGACCGTGCTCAGCTCCGCGTAGACCTGGCGCGCCAGCGCCTCGATCTCCCTCTCGGCCGGTAGCACGAAGGTGCGCAGCCGGCCGGCACCGGCCACCCAGAGAAAGCTCCGCTCCTCTCCCAGCGCATACTCCAGGAGGAGCGTCCCGGGATCGAGCAGCCGGGAGATCTCGTCCGGGCCGACCGGCTGCGGCCGGGCCAGCGCGGCGGCCTGGGGATCGTAGCGCCGGATCTCCGCGTCGACGCTGTCGAGATCGGCGAGGAGGGCCTCGATCTCCTGTCCCAGAGCTTCCGCCCTGGCACCGTTCAATCCCACTCGTTGATCGGCTTTGGCGCTCAGGCGGCGGCGCAGGGTCTGGCGCCGCGCTCGCAGCTCCGCCGGGACCGCGCTGCCGGCGCGCCCACCGCCACCCACCGCGCTCAGGGCATCGAGGAGGCTGCGCGCCCGCGCCTGCTCGTTGACGGCGAAGGCGGCCCGGTCCCAGCCGCCCGAGGGATCGGCGGCATGCCGGTCCATGTACAGGTCGACGAGGAGAGCATAGGCGCGGCGTTGCGTCGCCAGGAAGGCGGCGCGGAGGGACGGGCTCACGAAGCCCGTGCGCAGCTCCTCGACCCGGGCCACCGCGGCCTCCGCATGGACGCGCGCCTCGTCCGCGAGGCCGGCGGATCGCTCCGCGGTGGCGAGGCCGTGGAGAGCCTCGGCCTCGCCGGCACGGTCGCGCAGGGTCCGGCAGCGCGCCAGGATCTCCTGGAAGACGGGGATCGCCTCGCGCGGCCGGCCTGCCACGGTGAGCGCACGGCCGCGGAGCTGGAGCGCTTCCTGCTCCCCCTGGCGGAGGCCGTTCTGACGCAGATAGGCCAGCGACGGGTCGATCTCCCGGAGCGCCGCGTTCGCATCTCCGAGCTCAAGCCGCGCCTCGCCGAGGCGCAACCGGGAGAGCGCCTCCTGCCGGGCGTCGCTCAGGCCGGCGGCCAACGCGAGGGCCTGCTGGTGGTGATCGAGCGCCTTCCTGGCGTCCCCGAGCTCGCGCCAGGTGAGGCCGAGATTGTTGAGCGTGATGACCTCGCCGCGCCGGTCGCCGGTCTCGCGGCGCAGCTTCAGGGCGTCCTGCAGAAAAGGGAGGGCCCGCTGCGGCTCGCCCAGGCTGTTGTAGGTATACCCGACGTTGCTCAGCAGAGGGGCCAGGAGCGTCCGGTCCCCGAGCCGTTCCAGAATCTCCCGCTCTTCTCCATAGAGGCGCAACGCCTCCTGCCACTCGCCCAGACCGCGGTGGACCACGGCGATGTTGTTGAGCGTCTGGGCCTCTCCGAGGTGGTCCCCGAGAGCACGGCGCAGCTTGAGAGCCTGCGTGTATTCTTCCAACGCGGTGTCAGGCTCGCCCTGGAGGTCGTAGATGCCGCCGAGGCTGTTGAGGATCTGCGCCTCGTCCCGCTGGTCGCCGATCGATTGGAAGACGGCGCGCGGGGCCGCGTAGCAGGCGAGCGCCGCCGGCAGGGCGCCCACGCTCTGCTCGAGCACGCAGAGGTTGCTCTGCGTCTCCGCCGCGTCGAAACGCTGTCCGAGCCGCTGCCAGAGGGAGAGAGCGTCCTGGAGAGCTTCGCGGGCGCCTTCGGTCTCCCCCCTGCTCAGGCGCGCCACACCGAGCCCGTTCAGCGTGGCGGCCTGCCGCAGCGGCTCGTCGAGCTGCCGCCAGAGCGCCAGGGCACGGCCGTAGTCTTCGGCGGCCTGCCGCAATTCGCGCGAATCCTGCTCCAGGACGGCAAGGCAAGCGAGGGCTTCCGCCTCCCGGCGGCGCTCCCCGAGAGTGTGCCAGGCGGCTGCGGCCTCACGGTAGGTCGCCGCGGCCTGCCGGCGGGCCTCCGGAGTGGCCGCGACGGCCTCCGCGCCGGCCCGGCTCATCAAGGCCAGGGCCCGCCGCTGTGCCACCGGGGCCTCGGCGAGCGTCTCCACCCGGAGCGTGTAACGCCCCGGCCATCCCGGCGTCCCTCGCGGGCGGACTGCAATCCTGCGTTCGCCCGCGCCCTCCAGGAGCACGACCACCGGTCCCCACCGCCCGGTGTCCGCCAGCGAGCCGGTCTCCTGTTGCCCCGGACCTTGCACCTCCACCACCAGGTCGACGTCCTGCTGCTCGACGGTGACGAGCAGCGGCTCCTCCCCGACCTCGACGCGAAAAGCGTGCTTCTCCCCAGTCGAGATCGAGCGCTCGCGGGAGGCCCCGATCGCAAGGACCTCCGCCTCCTCTGCGCGGCCCGGCCCGGCGGAAACGGCGAGGGCGAGGATCAGTCCGGCGATCAGAAGAGGACGGAAGGGATTCCCGGAGCTCATGCCCGCGTCTTCGTGCCCTGCTGCGGCAGCGGCGGCGGCCCCTCCGCCTCGGCCTTCCGGGTCCGGCCGGCCTTTTCATCGAGCGCTCCGAGCTCCTCCGCGAGGCTCGCTTCGCTCACGTAGTGCAGCCGCTCGTTTTTCTGATACTTCTCGGCCTGCACGATCAGCCGGTTCAGGAAGCGGGTGTGGCGGCGGTCGAAATAGAGCTGCTTGATCTCGGGATAGAGAAAGAAGGCGGCGGCGAGAGCGAAGGCGAAGGTGTCTTCGACGATCGGGATGAACGGCGCCTTGACGATCAGCCCGCCGAGGATGAGACCGATCAGGGTGAGGAGCGCCCGCGCCGCCGGATCGCCGTGCCGCCAGACGTCGTAGGAGCTTTTTTCCAGGCGCGTCTGCTCGACGGCGGCGGGGATGTACTGCGGCAGCATGGCCTCCATCACCTCGCGCTCCAGGCGGTCCCAGTAGGGCTGGGTTCCTCCCATCTCTCCGTAGCTCCGATGGATCTCTTCCAGCTTGGCGCGCGCCGTCGCCTGCATGCGCGCCGCGGCCTCGTTGGGCAGCAGCCCGCAGCGGACGTGCTCGCACTCCTGGAGGACCGCGTAGAGGACGTTGCCAAAGTCGTAGGACGATCCCGCAAGGTTCAGCATGGCTATGGCTTCTCCGGTTTCTCCGGTTTCTCCGGCTCCTCCTCTTTGTTCTGCCGGTACTGGATCACGCCGAGCTGCTGGAGGAGCTTGTTGCCGTCGATGATCACGTTGCCGCTCGGCAGCTTGGGGATCTGCCGGATGTCCTTGTTCTTGAGCGCCGCGATGAGCTGCAGGTTGACGTAGGCGTCACCGGCGCTGCCATTCAAGGAGGCCCGCTCCCTCTGGATGCCGGTCGCCTCCGCCGTCTTCTCCGCGAGGATGGCCTGCGCCTCCTGCTGGCGTCTGACCAGGTAGGCGTCGGCGTTCTTCTTCGCCTGCTCGAAACCGCCCTGGGCCTGGGTGAGCTGCTCGGTCAGATCGGCCACCGTCGACTGCAAGCGCAACTGGTTCCCCTCCTTGGTGGCGAGGATCTCGGCCTCCAGCTTCTCGGCGGTCTTCTCCGCCTCTTTGCGGGCGTTGATCAGCTTCTGGTACTCGTCCTTGAACGTGAAGTTGCCGAGCAGGACCCCTTCGACGATCACACCCTGGGTGGCGAGCCGGTCCGCCATGCTCTTCGTCGCCTTGTTGGCCTTCGCGAAGCGCAGTGTTGGATTATAGAAGTCTTCGGAGCGCATCTCGTTGAGGACGTCGCGGATGTAGGCGCGGGCCAGCGGGCGGACCAGGCGGCTTTCGACCTCTTCGGTGCTCGGCGCCACCGACTTCCAGAGGTGGGCGATCTTGGTCGGATCGATCCGCCAGCGGACGGTGACGTCGGTCTCGATGTCGTTGCCGTCCCGGGTCTTGAACCGCATGTCGTCCTTCTCCCGCCGGCTGCCCGAGGACACCGCGGCGGTCATCTCCAGGTTACGCAGAGAGACGTCATAGGTTTTCCAGTCGTTGATGATCGGCGGGAAGAAATAGGTCGCACCCGCCTCCTTGATCTCATACGAGCCGGTCACCTTGTTGAACTTGATGCCGACCTGAGTCGCCTCGGTGTGGTGCGGCGTGCAGCCGGCGAGGCCGACGGCCAGGAGCAGGACCAGAAGCAGGAAGAACCCGGCGAGATGTGCAGTCCTCATGGTTTTCCTCCCGACGACAGGATCTTGCCGAGATCCGTCGGATCTTCGTTGATGTAGATCGGCCCCTTGATCCCGTTCAGCAGGGCGAGGCCGCGGCGCAGGCGGAGGAGCTTGGCCGAGCCGGCGCCTTCGAGCGCGCGGTTGGTCAGCTCGGTGCCGTTGGCCTCGGCGGTCTTCACCAGGAGATCCGCCTCGGCACGCTTCTGCCGTTCGTAGAGGTCCTTGCGGGCGTTGATCTCGGTGATCTGCGCCTGGAATTCGGCGGTCTTCACCTTGATCAGGTTCTGCCCGTCGGCCTTCACCTGGTTGAGCCGGGTCTGCACCTCGGCCTGTTTGGCCAGCTCGCGGTTGGAGAGCACCGACTGGTCCTGGATCTTCTTCTGCTCGGTCAACGCCTGGAAGGTCGCCGGGTAGTCATACTGGCGCACCAGCACGTCGTGAAGGGCGAGGCCGTTGGGCGCGAAGCGCTTGCCGAGCTCATTCTTGAGCGCCTCCACCCGAACCTTCCGCTCCTCGCCGTAGAACTGCTCGGCCAGGAGCTCACCCAGGTACTGCTTGACCAGCGGATCGGTGAAGTTGATCACCACCGACTGCTCGTAGCCGGTGCCGAAGCCGAACTTCGAGGCGACGGTATAGGGGTCCTTGATGCGGTAGAGGACGGTGACGTCGACGGCGACCGGGTAGCCGTCCACGGTCGGCACGTTGATCGCCGCCACCTGGCGATGCCCGGCGCCGGACTCCGCCGGGTTGTTGGTGAATTCGACGACCTGGATGTCGCGCGGGAAGGTGTGGACCGCCTCGAAGCCCGCGATCTCCCGCCGGTAGCCAGGAGTCACCGGGTCCTTCTGCAGTCCTTTGCTGAAGCCGAAGGACACCTGGCGCACGCCGATCTCGTCGGGCGGCACGTAGGTGAAGAAACAACCACGCAAGAAGATCAGGGGGACCAGGACCACCAACAGCCAGACGCCGACCCGCCGGAAGCGAGCGCGTATCTGCTGGAGGAACGGGGACTGAATGCGAAAACGGGGACTGCCGGATATATCGGCCATGGGATGTCGCCTGCCTTCCAGAGGATCTGCTGACTCGATCCTAGCACGCGGAAGGCGAGAGTGGTCAGCCCCCCTGACAGCCGGCACGCGGCCAGATAGGCGTCGGTCGCCGGATAGTCGCCAGGCAAAAAACAGGAGGCCCCCAGACCGCGCGCTCAGTCGAACCGAATACCGAATAACCCTCCGTCTTCAGTGGCATCTGTCAGCCGCAGCGGAAGCACATAGTCGTTCAGATCGAAGCCATCTTCCTTTTCCTTAAAAGCGTCGTCTTCGTTCATGGTGACGATGTACTGGAAACCCAGCTCTTCGGAGGTCTCTGCTCCAACCCGCAACGCACTAATGACCTGTCGCCCATCCACGCCGTCGAAAAGATGGCTATCGTGGATCAAGAACCCCGGACCGATACCTCGCTTCGCGCACAGCCGCATCAGCATCATGTCGAAGCAATATATCTGCATGCTCTTGATGCCCTTGCTACGGGAACCTTGCATCGGGAACTTGAAAACCGGACCGTTTGAAGTTTCCTCGACCAACATACTTCCGGCTGATTCGTAGAGGCGCTTGGAAGTTTCCTCGAAGGCAAGGATGGCCTCCGCAAGCCGCTCCTTCTGTTCTGCGAAGTCACGACGGAGACGTAGCGCAAGCCGATTGCGCTCGATTTCCAACTCGTTCTTCGTGCCTTCAAGTTTTTCCGCAGCCTCGAATCGCTGCGTCAGTGTCTCAACTTCTGATTCAAGGCGGCCAACTTCGCCTTGCAGTTGGGTAAACTGGTCCAGAGCGCCGTGGCTCTTGAGAATCCCCATGAGCTCGGCCCTTCGCTCGTCCAGCCGAGCCTTCTGCTGGTTGCGGATCTCCATGCGGGACTTCGCCGCCTCGAGCTCGCCGGCCAGGTAGTCCCGTCGATTTCGGATTACAGACTCGTGAAAGCTTCGAACATCCTCATATCGCTTCTGAACGACACCAGGAAGAACCACGCCAGCTTCTTGGTAAACAGCCTGCACATCATCCAGCGAAGGGGCTTCTTCCAATTCTACCGCCAGCTCGAGGTCACGAACGGCCGAAAGGTCAATGGTGTTTCCGTTGGCCAACTCGTTCAACTCTCGAGTGATCTGTGAAGCCTCCAATTCCATTTCACCATACTGAGGAAGTACACGGAACTGCCCGACCTCGTCTCGGAGTTTCTTAAGGCGCGCCGCCGAAACCGTGAGCTGCGTACGGAGGTCGGCGGCCTTGCCGATGATGTTCCCAAAGGCTCCAACCCCGGCAGCCTTCTTCAACTCTTCCAGGGTCTTCTCCCTGTCGCGGATTACCTGCCAGTCGCGCGCTATCTGCCAGTCCAACCCCATCAAGAACATAAGCGCCATCTGGAGGTCCCCAAGTTGCTGCATTGTCGCCTGCTTTTCAGGTGCAGTATAGGCACCGCTAAGTTGCCGACGCACAAAGTAGGCGAACAACGAACGAAATTTGGGGGATCTCCCTTTGTCACCTTCAATTTTCTGGAGGCCAAACATTTGGTCGCCAAGAATATTTGCCCACTCAGTATTCGAGAGCCGCGCCCTCCCATTCGGGAACTCGTCTCCGTAGACCTCGATCTTCGCCTTGCTCGCCCCTTGGCGCTCTACAGTGGTCCTATGTCCGGCGAGGTCGAATTCCATACCAAACGTCGAATCGGCAAGAGCTTCTGTTCGCAGAAGCGACTCTTTCCCCGCTTCGGCTCCAGTCAAGAAATGGACGATCTCGATAAGACTCGTCTTCCCAGCCCGATTTCTCGTCTGCTTGCTGGTCGCTCCATCCGTCTTCTGGGCCAACATCACATTGAGCCCCGACTTGAAGACGAGACCCTTGAACGTGGGAAGTGTGCTGTAGATTCGATGAATCATGGCGATCGGCGGGCCAAGAGGCCCTCTTTCAATTCAATGGCTCCGACCGCAAAGAGCAGGTCAAGGGCCAGGACGAACCAGTCGTAGGTCAACCTGGGGAGCGCATCGCGGTTCGTACCGCCCTCCCGCCAAACCTCCTCCCACACCGCCGAAACAGTCTTCGGCCTGGACAGGCGTAGCAAGACGTGAGCGCCGACCGTGAGGAGGGCTCGGTCCTGAGGAAGATGTTTAGAAGGGAGAATCATAGCGGCGACGAGCGCGGCTCCTCGAAAATGTCGCACCGCTCGAAATAGTAGGCAAGAATTGTCAGCACTGCCAATTCGTGCTCAGCGCTGCCTCTTTGGGCGCCTCCAGCCCAAGCCTGGAGATCGTGAAATATCCTAGCTGGCGTCGCCTGGCCGCGAAAAGACAAGTACTTTGCCCGAAAGGTCTTGGCGATTCGTTCACCGAAATTTGGATCATGCCACTTGCCAAAGAAGTCATCCACCAAAGGGGTCTTGACCATGCCTTCCCTAATCAATATGGAAATGCTTGGCGACAAAGCATTGGCCTCAATCTTCCCGGGCGGCACATCCTTCACCGGGCGCTCATCAGTGACGTTCTGAACCGCAATCGTTTCAAGAACGACACGCAGGTCTTCAAATCCAAGGTTGGCCTTAGTCATCGCAGTTGGCGCAAAACCAAACCACGACTCCAAATCAACACGCGGCACGCGTCGCAGAACTTCACGAAGCTCCTCCAACCCCCAAGGCATCAAAGTGAGTCCTTCATTCTTGCGCTCGAACTCAAGAATTTCTGCCTGAACGTGGGGAGGGAGTCCGTCAACAGCGTTATGAGCAAAGACCCACTTGTCAAAATAGACACGCCAATGGACTTTCGCGCCCTCGAAGTCCTCCCTGATTTTCTTGATCGCCGCGGCCTCGGTCATCTCGTTGGGTGCATACACTTGAAATAGACACCGCTCGGACTTCAGGAAGCCGTCATTCTTGCGGTCGCCACGATTCCCCCACGGGCGGCATGCCATGAAATCGGCTTTGTAGGCGCGCGTCATCAGATCTTCGAAAAACGTCTGAAAGGCGTCGCCTTTCGCCCGAAGGTAGGCGTTCTCGAACTTGGCCTCGTAAAAGGCTTGTTCGAGTGGTTCCATGATTGGGCTATCGGGCTGCACTCCGGGCCGCTCCTCCTTACGTGGTCCACGCACCAGTATGCTCTGGACCTCGCACGCGCGGATGTCGTGCAGGGGCGCACACGTCCTGGCGTGATGAGATCGGCGAGCCACCGGCACTGCCTCGGAATCTACGCTCTTGACCGTTCCTGGTCAACCTCCCGAGCTCTTACTGCAAGTACGCACGTGATTTGACGCACAGCGGTAGCCGCCGTTCAAAACGATGCTGCGCACCAGCGGCGGAAAAAGGTCGAGCCGGGCGCCGGCCCGGGTGAAGACGGCACGGGCGGCGGCGTCGCCGCTCGGCAGTAGAGAACCGAAGCCTTCGGCGCGCAGGTGGCCGTCGCGGGTCTCGACGACGACGTTGTTCCAGGTGAGGAGGAATTCGCGGTCGTTGGCGGTGGCGCCGTCCGGCAACCCCGCCTTGTCGCGCAGCAGGGCGTAGGGGATGCGGACGAGCGGCAGGCGGAGGACGCGGACGCCGTTCGCGGCGAGGTGCCCGGCGGTGAGGTCGAGGAAGGCGGCGAGCGCGGCGGCGCGGGGTGTCTCCTGCGCGGCGGCGAGCGCTGCGGTGAGCGCTTCGCCGTCCGGCTCCAGGTCGTAGCCGGTGCGCAGCGCCGTTCTGTCCGCAGCAGAGGTCTGCGCCAGCAGCTTGCGGCCGGCGGCAAGGTCGGCGACCAGGGCGATCGGCGATGTCGTGCCAGGCAGGAAGGTGACCAGCGAGTCGAGATCGTAGCCGGCGCCTCCTCCGAGGGTGCGCATCATCGCGGACCGCTCGGCGAGCGGCGCGCCGGGCTCGGGGAGCGGATGGACGAAGCGCACCGGCCGGCCGTAGAGGTGGGACATCTCCTCGGCGGCGGTGTGGGCGGCGGCGACGTAGCGGTCGAGCCCCTCAGTGGTTCCGAAAGTATCGACCGGCACCCGGGCGAGCCCAAGCCTCGCCAGGATGCGCGGCTCCAGGGTGTGCAGGGTGATCCAGGCCGCGTCTTGGGTCAGCAGGATCTGGCCGTTGTGGAACGGCACCGGCGCCTCGGTCCAGGTGGCCTTGCCCCAGGCGCGGTCGATCTCGTCCGGCAGGTTCTGCACCAGCTCGGGGCCGAGGTGGGCGTCCTCCTCGCGGCCGGTCTGGAGATTGGGCCGCACCAGCACCAGGACGCCGCCGGCCGGTGTGCGCACCAGGCTGAACGGATCGCGCGGCCAGGGCGAGTAGGCGCGGCCATAGGTCTCCAGGAGATGGACACCGAGGCTCCGCGCGCGGCTCTCCAGGGCGCGGTGGAGCGGCAGATCGGTGAGGACCAGGATCGTGCGCTTGGGCGCCGCCTGGCGGACCGCGGCGAGGAAGGACTCCGCCGCGGCGACGTCGAAAAAGGCGGACGGCAGCGAGTAGACCGACGCACTCAGGGGCCTCTCCGCCTCATCGTCGAACCGCAGACCGGGCGCGTAGTCCACCCGCCGCGCGGCGCTCTGCCGCGGCACCGCTCCCCAGGCGCTTTCGATCGCCTCGGAGGCCGCGAAGTCGATCCCTTCGATCCGGTTGAGCGCGAGGAGGAGATCGTCCCGCAGACGTGGCCCAGCGGTCAGATCGACGGTCGGATCAAACTCGCGGGGCAGCAGGGCGAGAACGCGGGCGCGGAAAGCCGCGTCGGCGATGAAGCGCCCGGGAATGACGAGGTCGAGGGTGAGCAGAGCCTGCACGTCGGCCGGGCTCCAGGTGCCGCGCCGGGCGAGCGCCGCGCTCCGCGCACGGGCGCATTGCACCAGATACTCGCCGGCGTCGCGGCGCAGTATCTGATTCGTGTGATCCGCGGGGTCCGCGGCGCCGAGCGCCTGGCCGAGAGCACCGAGGGCCTGCGGCACCAGAGCCGGCTCGCGCTCCAGACGCTCGGCCAGGGTAGCGGGAGGAGCGGCCATCCAGGCCCGCGCCGCCGCCGCCGGATCGGGGCCGGCGGGCGCGGCGGCCAGCCAAAGAGCGACGAGGAACGGGAAGATCATTCCCGGGGCTTTCCTGGCGCGGCTCTACTTTTTCGGCCCCTGGCCGCCGCCCTGCTCCAGCGCTTTCAGATTGCTGGCCGCGGTCTGGTCGTTGGGATTGATCGCCAGAACCTTCTGCAACAGCGTCTTGGCTTCCGCCTTGCGGCCCTGATTGATCAACAGCACCGCGAGGTCGCTCATCGCGCCGAGCTGCTCGGGATTGAGCTCCAGAGCATGGCGCAGATCCTTTTCCGCCGCGGCCCAATTCTTGCGCGCGATCTGAATGGCGCCGTGCACATAGACCAGGTCGGCGTCGTTCGGCCGCTGCCGGAGACTCTCCTCATTGATGCGGAGAGCCTCGTCGGTGCGGTTGAGACGGAGCAGGAGACGCAGCTCGAGAGCCCGCGCCGCCGGGGCGTTGGGCGACTTGGCCAGCACCGCCCGCACCTTCGCCAGAGCTTCCGGGAAACGGTTCTGAGCGGTGAGCGTGACGGCCTCCTGGATCTCCGGGGGGAGCTGCGGATTGACATCCACTCCCCCGGCCGGCGCCGCAGCGGCGGGAGGCGGCGCGCCGGGGCGTTGCGCGGCCGCCTGGGTCGGCTGCGGCGGGCGGTTGGAAGCCAGCGTGATCTGCTCGGCCTGCTTGCGGGCCTTGATCGCGTCGTCCTTGCGGCCGACGGCGTCGTAGGCCTTCCCCAGGGCCTGCCAGGCGTCCTTGCTCGCCGAGTAGAGGCGCGTCGCCTGTTCGAGCACCGGCACCGCCTCGGCCGCGTGACCCCCTTCCACCAGGATGGAGCCGTACTCGACGGCGATCCCCACCGCCGGACGCGGATCCCCCACCTTCGAAGAATCGGCCGGCAGCTTGGAGGCCAGCGGCTTGAGCGTGGCGAGAGCCCCCGCGGCGTCGCCGGCGCGGTGCTGGGCGCGGCCGAGCAGGAGGACGAGAGCCGGATGATTGCCGGTCTTGCCGGTGAGCAGCTTCACCGTGTCCGCCGGCCGGTTGGCCAGCAGATAGGCCTCGGCCAGCGAGCGGCGCACCTCGAGGTCCATCCCCTTCGGATGCTTGGCAAGCAGCGGCTCGAGCAGAGCCAGAGCGCCGGGGCCGTCCCCCTTCTGCACCTGGATACGGCCACGCAAAAGGCGGATGGCCGGATCGTCCTGCTTCAGGTTGAGCAGCAGCTCCTC
>DATARD010000204.1:0-18376 GCA_036264355.1 Thermoanaerobaculia bacterium | reverse complement strand
AAGGACATAAACGACATAAAGGACGCCCCGCAGCACCGTTTTTTTGCTTGTCGTCCTTGGGGTCCTTTAAGTCCTTTTGGTCCTTTGTCCTTTCCCACCTCCCCCAACCTCCGCCCACCCCCCGAAAATCTCCGGAGGTCGCGGCATATCCCCGCCCCCGCCCTTCTTCCTACTCTGGCTTTGAACCGTCCTGAGAGGAGGAAACCCATGGCCCGTTCCCTGTTCACCCGCAAACCGCTCAGCGTCCTGCTGGCCGAGCTCCATGGCGAGAGCCGCCTGCGCCGGGTGCTCGGACCGTTGCAGCTCACCGGTCTGGGCGTCGGCGCGATCATCGGCGCCGGTATCTTCGTCACCACCGGCGCGATCGCCCGCAACGTCGCCGGACCGGCGCTCATGCTGTCGTATGTCGTGGCCGGGTGCGCCTGCGTGTTCGCGGCGCTGTGCTATGCCGAGCTGGCGTCGATGGTGCCGGTCGCGGGCTCGGCCTACACCTACGCCTACGCCACCCTCGGCGAGCTGTTCGCGTGGATCATCGGCTGGGACCTGGTGCTCGAATACGCGGTCGGCTCGGCGACGGTGGCAAGCGGCTGGTCCGGCTACTTCCAGAGCGCGCTCGGCAGCCTCGGCATCTCCCTTCCCGCGGCGCTGAGCGGTCCACCGATCGAATACGACATGGGGATCGGGCGCCTGGTCGCCTCCGGCTCGGTGATCAACCTGCCGGCGGTCGGCATCGTGGCGTTCACCACCATCGTCCTCATCCTCGGCATCCGGGAGAGCGCGCGGCTCAACGCGACGATGGTGGGGATCAAGCTCGCGGCGGTGCTGTTCGTGATCATCGCCGGCCTCTTCTATGTCAAGGCCGCCAACTGGCATCCGTTCGCCCCCTACGGCCTGACCGGGGTGAATTTCTTCGGCCACACCCTGCTCGGCCAATCCGATGCCGGCGGCCGGCCGCTCGGCATGCTGGCCGGCGGGGCGCTCGCCTTCTTCGCCTTCATCGGCTTCGACTCGGTGTCGACCCATGCCGAGGAGGCGCGGCAGCCGCAGCGCGACGTGCCGATCGGCATCATCGCCTCGCTCGTCCTCTGTACCCTGCTCTATCTGGGGGTCGTGGCGGTGCTCACCGGCATGGTTCCCTACCACCAGATCGACGTCAACGCGCCGGTCGCCGCGGCGTTCCAGCGGGTCGGCCTCGGCTGGGCGCAGTTCCTCGTCGCGGTGGCCGGCGTCGCGGGGATCACCTCGGTGCTGCTGGTGCTGATGCTCAGCCAGCCGCGCGTCCTCCTCGCCATGGCGCGCGACGGCCTGCTCCCCAAGAGCTTCTTCGGCGCCGTCCACCCGCGCTTCCACACCCCCTGGAAGTCGACGCTCGCGACCGGCGTCTTCGTCGGCCTGCTCGCCGGCCTGCTGCCGGTCGAGGTGCTGCTGTCGCTGGTGAGCATGGGGACGCTGCTGGCCTTCGTCATCGTCTGCGCGGCCGTCCTCATCCTGCGCCGCATCCATCCGGAGACCGAGCGGCCGTTCCGCGCGCCGCTGGTGCCGCTGGTGCCGATCCTCGGGATCGCAATCTGTCTGCTGCTGATGTTCTCCCTGCCCTCGGAGAACTGGCTGCGCCTGGTGGTCTGGCTGGTGATCGGCCTCGCCATCTACTTCGGCTACGGCCGGCGGCACAGCCTCATGGCGTCACCAGATGACCGGCCAGCTCGGTGACGCCTGCCTCCAGCCGCCGCACCAGCTCGGGCAGGGCGGCGGCGTCCACCGAGCAGTGGGCGATGCGGAGGTAGCGCGGCTCGATCGAGATGAGGCCGGTGTCGTGATGGTCGAGCAGGTGCCGGCGCACCTGCTCCGAGGTCAGGCCGAGCGGCTCCGGCAGCTCGACCAGCGCGAAGCAGCCGGAGTTGAACGGGAGCACGGTGAGCCGCTGGGGATCGGTCGCCGCGAGCGCCGTCTTCAGGGCGTGATAGCGCCCGTCGAGGAGGGCGCGGACCTTTTCGACCTCCGCCTCGATCCCCTCCCGGCGGAGCGCCTGGAGCAGCACCACCTGGCTGGTCGCGCTCGGCGAGCCGATCACCGAGCGCAGCAACATCTTCATCTTGCTTTCGAGCGCCTGGGCGACCGGCGAATCGGGCTCGGCGGCGAAGGTGATGAAGCCGATCCGGCCGCCGAAGAACGAGAACTCCTTGGTGGCGCCGTCGACTTTCACCGGCACCAGGTTCGGGTGCACGCCGATCAGCTCCCAGAACAGCGAGGTGCGCGGGATCTCCGGCTCGAACACCAGGCCGGCGTACGCGTCGTCGCAGATCACCACGAGAGGCCGCCGCTCGGCGATGCCGCGGAGCGACGCGATCGTCTGCTCCCGCTCTGCCGCGGTCAGCGAATAGCCGCCCGGGTTCGACGGCAGGTTGAGCAGCGCCACCGCCGGCTCGCCGTCGGGCAGGCCGGCGAGCGCCGCGGCGAAGGCGTGCACGTTGTAGCGCCCGTCCACATAGCCTGGCGCCGTGCGCACGGCCGCGCCGGTGCGCACCGCGAACGTCTGCCGGTAGTTGCCCCAGAACGGCGCGGGAATGGCGAGCGCCTTCCTCTCGCCACCGAACAGGTCGGCGAGGATGGCCAGCGAATGGGTGAGGCCCGCGGTGACCAGCGGCAGGCTGGACGGCACGCTGTCGCTCAAGCCCTCAGGACGATGCCTCCGCTGCCACTCCCGCCACAGCTTGCGCACCTCCGGCATGCCCTCGATCGGCGAATAGAGCAGCGCCTGGTTGCGGTCCTCGGCGGAGAGGCCGGAGAGCGCCGCGGCGAGCTCCGGCAGCGGCACCGCGGTGCCATGGCCGTCGGTGATCTGGCCGATCGTGCCGTTCAAGGCCTTGCCGCGCGCCTGGGCGCCCTGGGCCGGAATGTCGGGGGGAAAGTAGGCGCGCAGCCCGAGAGGCGAGAGCGCGCGGAAGAGCGCCGGGGCGCCGTCTTCGAGCGAGGCGTTGATTTCGGCCTGGAGATCGCGCATGGGCGCGGAGTATACAGCGCACACTTGTGCTTGGAGATTACCTGCTTCTTCGATACCTTGTCCTCCCGTGCATCGAATCCTCGCGATCCTGCTCCTGACGTTCTTATCCGCTCCCGCCCTCCGCGGAGCCGCGTTGCCCGATCCCCTCTCCCCGATCGCGTACACCGTGCGCTTTCCGGCGCCGCAGACCCACTACGTCGAGATCGAAGCGCTGATCCCTACCGACGGCGAGCCCGACGGTGACCCCAACATTGAGCTGATGATGGCGGTGTGGACCCCCGGCTCCTATCTGGTGCGCGAGTTCTCCAGGAACGTCGAAGACCTCAGCGCGGCCAGCGAGGCCGGCGCGCCGCTGGCGGTCGAGAAGACGCGCAAGAACCGCTGGCGGATCGCCACCGGCGGGACGCAACGGGTGCGCCTGCGCTACCGCGTCTATGCGCACGAGATGTCGGTGCGCACCAACTTCGTGGACGCCGGCTTCGCCATCCTGAACGGCGCGCCGACCTTCATCACCCGCGCCGGCGCCGAGCACCGGCCGCACGACGTGCGGGTGGAGCTGCCTGCGGCCTGGAAGGAGGCCGTGTGCGCTCTGCCGTCGGGCTCCGAGGGCCCGACCAGCTTCCGGGCGGCGGACTTCGACACCCTCGTCGATTCGCCGCTCTACGCCGGCAACGCCGCGATCCACCGCTTCGCGGTCGACGGCAAGCCGCATCTGCTGGTGGACGAAGGGGAAGACGCCCTCTGGGACGGCGCGCGCGCGGCGGCGGAGGTGGAGCGCATCGTGCGCGCGGAGGCCGCTTTCTGGGGCGGCCTGCCCTACGACCGCTACGTCTTCTTCAACCTGATCACCGAAGCGTCGGGCGGCCTGGAGCACAAGAATTCCTGCGTGCTGATGACCAGCCGCTGGCGGCGGCACACCCGGGACGGGTCCATCGGCTGGCTGGCCCTCGCGGCGCACGAGCTGTTCCACGTCTGGAACGTCAAGCGCCTGCGCCCGCAGGCCCTCGGGCCGTTCGACTACGAGAACGAGGTCTACACCCGCGACCTGTGGATTCCCGAAGGACTCACCAGCTACTACGAAGAGGTGCTGGTGCACCGCGCCGGCCTGGCGACCCGCAAGGAGACGCTGAAGCGCCTGGGCAAGGAGATCGAATCGCTGCAGACCGCGCCCGGCCGGGGCGTGCAGACCGTCGAGGACGCCTCCTTCGACGCCTGGATCAAGTACTACCGGCAGGACGAGAATTTCGCCAACTCCGGCGTCAGCTACTACACCAAGGGTGGGGTGATCGGCTTCCTCCTCGACGCGAAGATCCGCCACCTCACCGACGGCCGCGCCAGCCTGGACGACGTCCTGCGCCGCGCCTACGCTCGCTTCTCCGGCGCACAGGGCTTCCGCTCGGACGAGTTCCGCGCCCTCGCCTCCGAAATCGCCGGCAGCGATCTCGGCCCCTGGCTCCACAGCGTCCTCGCCACCACCGAGGAGCTCGACTACCGCGAGGCCCTCGACTGGTATGGCCTGCGCTTCACGGAAAGCAAGAAAAAAGACGAGGACGACGACCCGGATCATCCCGGCTGGCTGGGAGCGGACATCGAAGCGCAGGGAGGGAGACTCCTCGTCACCCATGTGAAGAAAGACACCCCGGCCTACGCGGCGGGAGTCAACGTGGGCGACGAGATCGTCGCCGTCGGCGACTACCGCGTCCCCGCCACCGCCGACGCCTGGAAAGAGCGCCTCAAGTCCTACCCGCCGGGAACGCAGGACACCCTGCTCGTCGCCCGCCGCGAGCGCCTCCTCCGCCTCCCCGTCACCTTCGCCAAGGAGCCCCACCTCGCCTGGAGGCTGGAGATGGATCCGAAAGCAACCCCGGCGCAGCAGGCGCACCTGGCGGCGTGGCTGCGGTCGAGCGGGGCGGCAGAGACGGCGATTCGTCAGCAATGAACACTTGACATGTCAATTGTTGATCCGGTAGAGTCCGCTTCGTGAAGGACGAAGCCAGCGCGTTACAGCGCGAGATCCGCCAGACCAAGCCGTTCAGCTCGAAGAGCCAGGAGGGGATTTTGGGCCTGCTTCGCACCGCCGACGTGGTCCGCCGCTTCCTGGGGAAGGTGCTGGAGCCGTTCGATGTCACGCCGCAGCAGTACAACGTGCTGCGCATCCTGCGCGGCGCCGGCTGCGAGGGCCTTCCCACTCTGTCGATCGGCGAGCGGATGCTGGAGGAGGCGCCCGGGGTGACACGGCTCATCGACCGGCTGGAGGTCAAGGGGCTGGTGCACCGCGAGCGCTCGCCGCAGGACCGCCGCCAGGTGCTCTGCTGGCTGACGCCCGCGGGCAAGGAGCTCGTCGAGCGGATCGACGTGCCGATGAACGCCGCCGACAACGCCGCGCTGGGCATGCTGGCGCCCGAAGATCAGACCCGGCTCATCAGGCTGCTCGACGCCGTCCGCGCCGGACATGCCGGGGATGCCGGAAACCATCGCTCTTGATGTCGTTGTCATTTCCAGGACGCAGGACCAAAAGGAGACTCTCATGTTCCGCAAGCTTCTGACCGCTGCCGCGTTGACCGCTCTGTCCACCGTCGCCGCCCTGCCCGCGCAGGCCGCCGAGACCTACAACGTCGATCCGGGCCACTCCGAGGTCTCGTTCCAGGTGCGCCACCTGGTCACCCAGGTGCGCGGCAAGTTCAACGACTACAAGGGGACGATCCAGCTCGACCCGGCCAAGATGGAGAATTCGAGCGTCGAGTTCAACATCAAGGCCGCGACCATCGACACCGGCGTCGCCGACCGCGACAAGCACCTGCGCTCGGGCGACTTCTTCGACGTCGAGAAGTTCCCCGAGATCAGCTTCAAGAGCAAGAGCATCAAGGCCACCGGCAAGGACACCTACGCCGTCACCGGCGTCTTCACGATGCACGGCGTCACCAAGGAGATCACCCTTCCGGTGACCTTCAACGGCACCGCCAAGGACCCCTGGGGCGGCCAGCGCGCCGGCTTCTCCACCGAGACCACGCTCAACCGCAAGGACTACGGGATCGTCTGGAACAAGGCGCTCGACAACGGCGGCGCCCTGCTCGGCGACGACGTCAAGGTCGCGATCAGCCTGGAGTCGGTGAAGGCCAAGGAAGCCGCGAAGTAAGACGGCCCCCTCTCGAAGGCTCGGGAGTGACGTAGAATCGGGGGAGCATCCGGCGACCTGCCTTTCGTCCCCGTGCTCCGTCATGGCCGAATCCAACATCCGCACGCCACGGAACCCGGTTCCGGTCCCCTTCGTGGCCATCTCTCCGGAGCGGTTCATCCGCGCCGCGCGGGGTGCGGCGCGGACTCTCCACATCACCAACGGCAGCGTCGCCGCCGACGGCATCCGGCTCTCCGGGGTCGCCGGGACGGTGACGCTCTCCGCGGACTTGCTGTACGAGGGGCCGACCCCCGCCAGCCTGCCGCCGGAGCGCTGGCGCAAAGTGCGCGCCCGCTACCTCGCGGAGGGCGGCTACGGCGGCTACGACGAGTGCCTGGCCAACCTCATGGCGTGGGACCACGCGGTGGACGAGTACCGCTCCTACGACGAGGTGGTGCTCTGGTTCGAGCACGACCTGTTCGACCAGCTCCAGCTCATCCGCCTGCTCGACGGTTTTTCGTCGCGCGACCTCGGTCTCACCAAGCTGAGCCTGATCTGCATCGGCGAGCTCCCGGGGATCGAGCCGTTCTACGGCCTCGGCCAGCTCTCGCCCGAGCAGATGGGAGCGCTGCTCGCGACGCGGCGGCCGGTGACCAAGGATCAGCTCGTCCTCGCGCGCCACGCCTGGCGGGTGTTCTGCGCGCCGGAGCCGATCGGCATCGAGGTCGCCCTGCGCCGCGACACGACGGCCCTGCCGTTCCTCGCCGGCGCCTTGCAGCGCCACCTGGAGGAGTTCCCGTCCATCCGCAACGGCCTCTCGCGCACCGAGCACCAGGCGCTGGCGGCGCTCGAAACGGCACACGGAACGCTGCCGTTCGAGGCTCTCTTCCGGGCCGTGCAGCAGGCCGAGGAACGCCCGTTCCAGGGCGACACCTCCCTGCTCCACTGCCTGGTCGAGCTGTCCACCGACCCGCGGCGTCTCGTCCGCCTCGACCGTGAGGTCTCCGGCAGCTCGCGCAGCCAGAAGGTGGCCCTCACCGCCACCGGTCAGGAGGTGCTGGCGGGACGCGACGACTGGGTGAGCATCCACGGCATCGACCGCTGGCTCGGCGGCGTCCACCTGCACGGCCGCGAGGCGCAGTGGCGCTGGGACCCCGACCGCGGCCGGCTGGTGCCGGGCTCTCTCTGATCACCGGGTGAAGGGATGCGCGGCCTGATCCTCCTCGTCATGGCTGTGACCGCGGCCATGGACACGACCGCCACGACCGCCTGGAAGACCTATCGGGACCCCGCATTCGGATTTTCCCTGCGCTACCCGGAATCCCTGGTGATCCTGCCGGAGAAACCACTGCCGGAGCGGCGCCCGCCGCTCCTTCACCGCGTGGCCTTCCTGGACCGCCAGCTCGCCGCGAGCGAGACCGCGGACCTGCAACCGCCGCAGCTCGCCGTGGAAGTGTTCGCTCCCACCTCCGGACCGCTGCGCGCCTGGCTCACTGCCAACGGACGCTTGCCGGCCGGCAGCGGCGTGACGGACCTGAAGCTTTCCGGAGCGCGCGAAGGGGTCCGCGTGCGCGATCCGCACCTCTCGGCGCCCAACGAGTTTGTCTATTACGCCACGGAGCGCGGAGTGGTCGCCCTGATCCCGCTGGGAGCGGAGGGCTCGGCAATGCTGGAGACGTTTCGCCTCGGCGCAGAGAGGTGAGGCCCGGCCGGCGGAGCGCTCCGCCGGCCGGCAGGGTCGAGCTAGCAGGCCGGATGGCCCGGCGTCGAGTTGACCAGGCAGTCCTTCAGGGTCTTCGAGTTGTTGTCGAAGTAGGGCGAGAAGAGCTCCTGGGTATAGAGCTGGGTGCAGGCCTGGTCGAAGCAGCGGCGATAGGAGTTGACGCCGTTGATGTAGTTGGTCGCGCCGGGGACACCGGAGTAGTTGCGGATCCACGGACCGCCGCTGGTGCCGCCGCTCTGGTCGCAGCCGGCACCGATCGGGCTGGGCGCATTGCCGCCCGCGTTGTAGGCATAGGACGCCTGGCAGATGTACTGCAGGTTGCCGTTGAACGGCGCGGCCTGCGGATAGCCGATGATCGCCCACTGAGCGCTGGTGCTGGACGTGCTTTGGTTCCAGGCGAAGCCCAGGTAGCCGACCTTCTGGCTGATCTTGAGGCCCGAGATGCGGTTCAGCACGGCGCCGCCGATGTCGTAGCGGCTGTCGCCGCCGCCGGTGTAGTAGGCCACGAGGTAGAAGAGGTAGTTCGCGGTCCACTGGCCATAGGGCTTGGTGCCGTTCTTGTAGGCCGGAATGAAGGCCCAGTTGGTCCAGAAGGTGTTGGTCGTGGCGTCGTGGATGCAATGGGCCGCGGTCATCACGGCGTCACCGCCGATCGACGACGCGGAGCAGACGAAGTTGCCGATGCCCGGCTTGGTGAAGAACACCTTGCCAACGGTGACGTGCGGATAGCCGTTGTAGTTGGGGAAGGTCTCATAGCGGGTGAACGGCGCCGGATAGCTGTAGCCCTTGTCCATCCCGTCCATCTGCACCCCCGCGCTCACCGGCTCCATCACCGACTTGGTGACGCGGCCACCCGGACCGGCGCCCGGCTCGAAGCCCGGGCCGCCCTTGGTGTCGTAGGCGCTCTTCGAGATCGACTCGGCGGCCCACTTCGCGAGCGTTTCGTCGTTCACGCCCGGCACGTCGAGCGACTTGGCGCTCAGCATCTCCTCGCGCGTCCACTCGTGCCCCTCCGCCTGGGCTGCCTGCCACTGCTTGTCGCCGTAAGAGCTCTCGACGAGCGGACTGCGGGCCGCCGCATCGCTCTGCGCTGCCGGCAGACGCGAGCCGAGGGCCAGAGCGGCGGCCATGAACAAGAAGATGGTCCACTTCGAAGACTTTGCTTGTTTCATTGCATCCTCCAGGGTTTTCCCTGTGTCAGGTCGTGCACAAACCTTCGCCACCAGGTGACTCAAAACCTCCAAACGAATCCATTGACTGGACCTTCAGTATACCGCTTCGGAATAGCTGTCTCGCCGCGATGAGTTTCCCCCTGCATGGACAGATCCCGATTGCGAGCTCCGGCCGCGCTCTCCCTGATGCTCCTGCTCCTCGCGGGAGCCGCGGTCCGTGCCCAGACCCCTCCTGCCTCCACGTCGATCCTCGCCGATCCGGAGTTCCAGGTCGCGGCCAAGAAGGGGCTCGACGCTCTCTATGACATGGACTTCGCCGTTGCCGACGGTATCTTCAATGATCTCGCCCTGCGCTACCCCGACCACCCGGTGGGCCCGTTCCTGCACGGCCTGCTGCCATGGTGGGCGATGCAGCTCGAACCCGACGACACATCGCAGGATGAGACCTTCCTCGCCGCCATGGACGAGGTGATCGACCGCTGCGACCGCCGCCTCGATGCGCATCCCGGCGATATCGACGCCCTGTTTTTCAAATCCGGCGCACTGGCTTTTCGCGGCCGGCTGCACTCCGACCGCCGGCACTATCTAAAGGCTGCCCGGGACGGCAAGCAGGCTCTGGGGTATCTGCGCGATGTTCTGGCCCGCGATCCGGGGAACGATGACCTGTACTTTGGCATCGGCCTCTTTGACTATTTGGCGGACGTGGCCCCGAAACGTTACAAGATCCTCCGCCCGTTCACGTTCTTCTTTCCCAAGGGGAACCGCCAGCGCGGTCTCGCCGAGCTCGACCGGGCGATGGCCCAGGGAAAGTTCGTCTCCACCGAGACGGCCTATTCGCTGCTCCAGATCCAGTACATTTTCGAGCAGAACTATCCCGAGGCCCTGCGGCTGGCGCAGTGGCTGCGCCAGCGGCATCCCGGCAACTCGCTCTTCCACCTCTACGAGGGGCGGATCGACGAGCGGCTCGGGCGGATCGACGACGCCAGCCGGATCTTCGAGGAGATCCTCAGCCTCTGCCAGAAGGGCCAGACCGGCTATACCGACGCGGTCGAGGAGCAGGCTCTCTACGTCCTCTCCCGGGTGGAGATGCAGCGCAACCTGCACAGCGTGGCGCTCGCCTATCTGGAACGGCTGGAAGCCCTCAATGTGAAGCGGCCGGTGAGCACCGAGTATCGCTCGCTCGCCCGCCTGCGCCATGGCATGGCCCTCGACGCTCTCGGACGCCGGGCCGAGGCGGTGCGCTGCTACCGCGAGGCGTTGGCGATGCGGGGGCCGGACTTCGTGGACGAGAAGGCGAAGACGTTCCTCAAGAAGCCCTACCGCGGCGAATGGGTGGCGCCGGCGGCAGTCACGACGGCTCGTCGCTAGACCCGGCGGGCGATGACGGCGACGGCTCGCGGCGGAGAGCGTAGATCCCGAGCCCCACCAGGATGGCGACCCCCGCCGCCACCAGATTCTCGATCCGGGCGCTGAACGCCAGGACCGCGCAGATCAGCACGGCTGCAATGGGAATGACTGGGCCGCCCGGCAGGCGGACGGCGTCGGCGGCGGTCTTGGGAAACTTGCTGCGCAGGATCGGCACGGCCGCGGCAGTCCCCAGATAGGTGGCCAGGCGCGCCATCACCGACAGCTTGGCCAGCCCTTCGAACGAGCCGCCGAGAGCGAGCGGCAGGGCAATGGCGCTCTGCGCGAGGACCGCGATCCAGGGTGTGCGGAAGCGCGGATGGAGCCTGGCGAGAACGCGCGGTCCGAAGCCTGCCTCGGCCAGGGCGAACAGATAGCGCGGCCCCGAGAGGACCGTGTTGCTGTTGGTGCCGAGGATCGAGACCACCGCGCCGAAGGTCATCAGCCACCCTCCCCAGGAGCCGAGAAAAAGCCGCGCCGCGTCGGCGAGGGTGGTCTTCGCGGAGGCCACCCCGGGCAGCGTCCCCAGGGCCACCCCCTGCACCGCCGAGTAGATCAACGTCACGATGACGATCTGCGCGATGAGCGCGAAGGGAACGTCGCGCCGCGGGTTCTTGAACTCGCCGGCCGGCGCGGCCGTGTTCTCGAAACCGGCATAGGCGAAGAGGAGGAGGAGGGCGGCTTCGCTCAGCGTGCCGGTGCGCGGCGCCCGCCCCGCCGCCGCGAAGACCGCTCCGGAGAAAGCGAACGCGCCGGCGGCGATGAAGATGAGCAGGGGGACCGTCTTCGAGATGGAAAGGAAGACGGCGGTCCGCACCCCGGACTTGACGCCGATCACGTTGATCACCGTCAAGGCAAGGAGCGGAAGGGTGATGCCGAGCCCGCGGCCCCACCCGGTCTGGGCCGCCGGCCAGAGATAGGTCAGCGCCTGCGCGAAACCGACCGACAGTGAGGCGACCGAGGAGACGCGGGCGATCCAGGTCATCCATCCCACCTCGAAGCCCACCAGCTCGCCGAACGCATGACGGGTGTAGAGATAGGCGCCGCCGGCGCGGTCGAAGTGGCTCGCCGCCTCGACGAAGCAGAGCACCAGGAGGAGGACTGCGACACCGGCGAGCACCACCGCGCCGAGGCTCGCCGCACCGAGGACCGCGGCGGCCGCGGCGGGCAGCAGGTAGACGCCGCTGCCGATCACGTCGTTGACCGAGAAGGCGACGATTTCCCAGCGCGACACGGCGCGCCGGAAAGTGGGCGGTGACGCCGGAAGGGACGTGTTCTCGGACATGGATTCGGTTCTCCTGTTACTCGATGCGCGCGCCCGCGGTCTCCGGCAGCGTCCACACCCAGACGCCGGCGAACACGGCGAACCCGGCCGCCAGCGCGATGCCGCCGGCGAAGCCCCAGCGGCCGGCGACCGCGGCGATGGCCAGCGGCGCGAGGAACTGGATGCCCCGCGTGACGTTCATGATCACCGACATCGCGGCGCCGCGCACCCGGGTCGGAAACAGCTCCGAGAAGTAGGGCCCGTAGCAGGACCAGGTGCCGGTGCCGAAGCCGGCCACGAACATGCAGGCGAGCCCCAACGCCGGCCACGGCGCCAGGACATCCCAGAAGAGGGTGACCAGGAGGAGGCCGGCGGCGGTGATCCCGCAGTACAGCGTGAAGGAAAGGCGGCGGCCCAGACGGTCCGAGACCCAGCCGAAGGTGAGGTAGCCGAGCAGCGAGCCGGCGACGAAGGTGAGCGTCCACCAGCCGGACCCGAAAATCGACAGCCCGCGCTCCTTCTGCAGGTAGCGCGGCAGCCAGACCACGGTGAACCAGTAGGCCGACATGTTCCAGGCGGTGAGCAGGAAGGCGCGCAGGAAGACGCCGGCGAGGTCGGGCGCCACGAGCTGCAGCAGGATCGGCTGCCGCCCGCGCGTCCGCTCGCCACCGGCGAGCGAGCCGTCAAGCCGGCGCCGGTGCTCACGCCAGAGATCCGACTCCGGCAGATGCCGCCAGGCGAGGAGCACGAGGATCGGGGCGGCGGAGAGCAGGAAGACCAGATGCCAGCCGATCCGCGGCGCGACGAAAGAACCGATGATGGCGGCGAGGCCGAGCCCGGCCGGCGCGCCGGTCTGCGCGACGGCGCCGGCCCGGCCGCGCAAAGCCGGCGGGAATGTTTCGCCCAGCATCGCCTGCCCGCCGCCCCACGTGCCACCGATCCCCAGCCCGGCGAGGGCACGGGCGGCGAGGAGCCAGCCGAAGCCTGGAGCCAGGCCGCACCCGGCATTCCCCAGCGAGAAAGCGGCGATCGAAACGGCGAGAGAGAGCCGGCGACCCAGCCGGTCGCTCATCCAGCCGAACAGCAGCCCGCCGACTCCCGACATGCCGACGCCGACCGCAGTAAGGCGCGCAAGGTCTCCTTCCGCCAGATGGAAAGCATCCTGGATCGGCTGCAGGACGAAGGAGAGCAGCATCAGGGAGTAGAAGCCCGCGCACCACGTGCCCCAGGCCAGGGCGAGGATATGACGGTGCGCCCGCACGAGGCGGTCGTGGTCGCTGAGCCGGAAGGGCGTCGAATCCGCAAGCAAGCCGTGTCATCCTATCAGGTCTATGCGAACGATCGCCCTTCTCTTTACCGCTCTGCTCGTGGCCGGCATGGCGCTTCCCGTCCGCGCGCAGAGCGATCCCGAGGCCATGCGCCGCGAGATCCTGCGCCGCATCAACGAGGAGAGGGCCAAAGCGGGCTCGCCGCTCCTCCGCCTGCTCGATCCGCTCAACAGTGCCGCCCAGCAGCACGCCGAGGAGATCTCCCGGCAGGGGACCCTGCGCCTGACGAAGGGCTCGGAGGACGCGCTCGGGAGCCATCTCAAGAAGCTCGGCTACGAGGCCCACGCGTGGACCGAGAGCGTCACCGCCGGCACCGGGGATCTCGACTCCGTGTTGCGGACCTGGAAGTCGCAGGACAACGGCACCTACAAGAGCCTCATGGACAACGATTTCCGCGACCTGGGGATCGGCCTCTCGAAGCTGCGCGGCGCACCGCTCTACGTCTTTCTCTTCGCGGTGCCCGAGGCGGAATTCTTCACCAAAACCACGGCTCCGCTCCGTGATCCGGCCCGCGTGCACGCCGCCATGCTGGAGCAGGTCAACGCCGCCCGCCGCAAGGCCGGCGCGCCGCCGCTCCACGCCAATCCGCTCCTCGACAAGGTGGCCCAGAAGCGTGCCGAGGACATGCTGGCCCGCGGCTACTTCGCGCATGAGAGCCCGACCGGGGACTCGGTGCAGGAGCGGGCGAAAGAGGCCGGCTACGACTGGCGCGAGATCGGCGAGAACATCGCCGAAGGGCAGTTCACGGTGGGCGACGTGATGAACGGCTGGCTGAGGAGCCCGGGCCACCAGCGCAACATCCTCAACCCCGGTTTTTCCGAGCTCGGCACCGGCCTGGTCGCCGCCAAGGGCAAGGACGGCCAGTACCGGGTTCTCTGGGTGCAGGTGTTCGGGACGAAGAAGTAGCGCTCAACACACCAGGTCGAGCCGCCGCCGGGCTTCGGCCAGCACCGCCGCGACGTCCTCGCCGTCCTCGGCTTCGGACTCGGCCGCGAGATAGCTGGTGAGGTCGGCGATCCCCTGCTCCGGATCGCCCCAGCGGACGTGCAGCAGCCCGCGGTCCCGCAGCGGCGCCGGATCGTCCGGGTCGAGCAGCAGCAGCCGGTCCAGGACGGCGACCGTCCGCTCGAGCTCACCTCGGTGGACGTAGATGCCCCGCAGATTGTTGAGCACCCGCTGGAGGATCTGGCGCGGCCCGGCAGGCCGGAGCCGCCGCGGGTCGAGCCCCCGGCTCCCCTGGCTCCCCTGGGTGATCCGCTCCAGCATCGCCTCGCAGTCGTCGCCGCTGAGCAGGCGGCCGCCGTCGAAAGGATCGATCACCACGTTCGGATACCGCGCCAGACGGAGGAGGAAGTGGCCGGGGAAACCGATCCCTTCGAGCACGAGGCCGGCACGCCGCCCGACTTCCATGCACACCACCGCCAGCGTGATCGGAATGCCGAGCCGGCGGTCCAGCACCTGGTTCAGGAAGCTGTTGCGGGGATCGTAGAAATCGTCCGCGTTGCCGCGCAGGCCCTCTTCCCCGAAGAGGAGATGGGTCAGCAGGGACAGCCTTCCGAGGTCGTCGCCCACGCCCCGCAGCCGATCCTGGAGCCGCTCGCCGAGAACGTCCAGCCGCTCCAGCCAGGGATCCGGATCGAGCCCTGGCTGCTCCTCGGCGGCGATCCACAGAGCGGCGGCACCGAGGTCGATGGTGTTTTCCGGGAGGCGCGCAAGCGCCGCGAAATGCTCTCGGGGGCCAGAATTGTTCATACTCTTCCTGCAGCTCGGCACGGCTTGGTTGTAGTGGGAGTATAGCGAGGTCGCCGGCCGCTGCAAAGCGAGAGAAGGAGCCACGTGCCAAGCCGAATCGTTCTCTGTCTCTTCGCCGCCGCCGTGATCGCGCCGCCGGCGCTCGTGCGCTCCCCGTCCCCGGCCGCCCTGCGCAGTGAGCTGGTCCTGCGGGTCAACGGGGAACGGGATCACGCCGGCATGCCGCCGGTCGCTCCTTCGGCCGCGCTCGACAAAGTCGCTCAGGAGCGCGCGGACGAGATCAAGGCGCGGGGAGCGCTGCCCGGCGAAGCGGAGGCGATGGCCCTGCTCGGCCGTGTCCAGCTCCGGATGGCGCGGGCCGGCTACGCCGCCCACGGCTGGACGGAGAGCCAGATCTCCACGGTGGGCGATCCCGGAGCGGTGATCGCGGCCTGGAGAGCGGATCCCAGCGCCGCGCAGGCCATGGACAGCAACTACCAGGACGTGGGGGTCGGCGTCGCGGACCTCCACGGCGTACCGCTCTATGTCTTCCTTTTCGCTTGGCCCCGCAGCGAGTACTTCGCCCGGCAGACGGCGGGGCTCGCGGACCTCCAGGCGGTGCGCGATGCGATGCTGGCCATCGTGAACGCGGCGCGCACCGTGGAGGGGCGGCCACCTCTCGCCCTCGATCCGCAGCTCAACGCCGCCGCGCAGGCGCACGCCGAGGACATGCTGCGGCGAACCTACTACTCCCATGAGAGCCCCGAGGGCTCGCTCCCCCGCCGGCGGGTGCAGGAGACAGGCCTCGTGGCGGACGTCATCGGGGAGAACATTGCCGCCGGCCAGACCTCGGTCGAGAACGTGATGGCCGCCTGGCTCCACAGCTCCGACCACCGCCGCAACATCCTCGAGCCGCGCTTCACGCATCTCGGCGTGGGGCTTGCAGTCGGCCATTACGAGCACAAGTACAAGGTGCTCTGGGTGCAAGACTTCGCGCACAAGAACTGAGTCCAGCCGGCTAAGGTCTTGGGAATTTGAGTCTCGGGGACTCGGTTTTCTCAGTCAAGGACAGCAGGAAGCCAATCCCGGCAGTCTGCGGTCCGGCACCGCGGCAGATTCGGCCAAGAGAGCCGCTGGAGAGATCAAATGACTGAACGTCTGACACTGCCCGTACTTCCGCTGCGGGATTTTGTCCTTTTTCCCGGAGTGACGACGCCGATCAACGTCGGCAAGCCCAAGACTCTGCGCGCCATCGAAGCGGCGCTTGCGACTCCGGAGCGCCTGGTGTTCGCCGTCTCCCAGCGGGAAGAGACCGAGGCGGACCAGCACGCCACCCCCGAGTCGCTCTACACCATCGGCACCATCGCCCGCATCGGCCAGTTGCAGCGCAACCTCGGCGGCGTCCAGCTCCTGCTGCACGGCGAGAACCGCGGCATCGCCATGCGGATCACAGAAAAGGACGGCCACCTGGAAGCCGTGGTGCGCGAGGCGGAAGAGATGACGCCGCTCAACTCGAACGATCCCGCCTTCGTCGCACTGTTCCGCGAAGCGCGCGAGCGTGCCGCCGAGCTGGCCAAGAAGTCCGGGCTGCCGGATGAGGTGGTGCATGGGGTCCTCGAAGGCGTGACCGAGCCCGGCCGCCTGGCCGATCTCGTCGCGGCCTACACCGAGGGCACCCAGCAGCAGAGGCAGATGCTGCTCGAAACCCTGTCGGTCGAAGAGCGCCTGCGGCGTGTCCTGGTGCACGTGCAGCGGCAGCTCTCCGTGCTCGAAGCGCAGGAGGACATCAAGAGCAAGGTGCAGGAGGAGCTGGGTGACCGCCAGCGCGAAATGGTCCTCCGCGAGCAGCTCAAGGCGATCCAGAAAGAGCTGGGCGAGGGGGACAGCTCCGGCGACATGGACGAGCTCCGCGAGCGGCTCGCCAAGCTGGACCTACCGGATGAGGTGAGGAAGGAGGTCGACCGCGAGCTCGGCCGCCTCGGCCGCATGGGCCGGGAAGCCATGGAATCGCAGGTGATCCGGTCCTTCCTGGAGACGATCGCCGAGCTGCCGTGGAACACCCGCAGCGAGGAGCACCTGAACATCCCGCGGTCGGCGGAGATCCTCGAGGAAGACCACTACGCCCTCGGCGACGTCAAGGACCGCGTCCTCGAGTTCCTCTCGGTGCGCCAGTTGCGCCAGGCGGAACAGGAGCGCCAACTGCTCGAAGAGGAAGCGGCGAAGGCTGCCGCCCGAGAGGAAGGCGCCCAGGAAGACGCCGCGGTCGCCGCTGAGCCGGCCGAGCCGGTCAGGCCTGAGATCAAGGGCAATGCGGACGACAAGAGCAGCAAAGGCCCCATCCTCCTCTTCGTCGGCCCCCCGGGCGTCGGCAAGACCTCGGTGGCCAAGTCCATCGCCCGCTCGATGGGCCGGGAGTACGTCCGTGTCTCCCTGGGCGGCGTGCGCGACGAGGCCGACATCCGCGGCCATCGCAAGACCTACGTGGGAGCCATGCCCGGCCGGATCATCAAGGGGATGAAGAAGGCGGGGACGAAGAACCCGGTGTTCCTGCTCGACGAGGTCGACAAACTCGGCGTCTCCTACCAGGGTGATCCGGCGAGCGCTCTCCTGGAGGTCCTCGATCCGGCCCAGAACGACACCTTCACCGACCACTACCTCGGCGTGCCGTTCGACCTGTCGGAGGTGCTGTTCATCTGCACGGCGAACTTCATCCAGAACATTCCGGGACCGTTGCTCGACCGGATGGAAGTGGTGGAGTTCTCCGGTTACACCGAGCGCGAGAAGCTCGCCATCGCGCAGCGCTACCTGCTCCCCCGCCAGCTCAGGGAGAACGGGCTGCGGCCGGATCAGATCACCGTCTCCGAGGGCGCGGTCTCCGAGGTGATCAGCAGCTACACCCGGGAATCCGGCGTGCGCCAGCTCGAGCGCTCCATCGGACAGCTCGCCCGCAAGGTGGCGCGCAAGATCGCGGCGCAGGAGATCGAGACCAGCGTGGTGGACCGGAGCAACGTGCGCGAGCTTCTCGGCCGTCCCAAGGTCCATCCGGAGCACGCGGCCGGCCAGGACCAGGTGGGGGTCGCCACCGGCATGTACTACACGCCGACCGGCGGCGACATCATGTTCGTGGAGGCTTCGACGATGCGCGGCAAGGGCGAGTTGGTTCTCACCGGCCAGCTCGGGGACGTGATGAAGGAGTCGGCCCGCGCCGCCTGGTCGTACGCCCGCTCGCACGCGGAGTCGCTGGGGATTCCGAGTGAGAGCTTCGATCGCGACCTGCACATCCACGTTCCGGCGGGAGCCATCCCCAAGGACGGCCCGTCAGCCGGCGTGACCATGGCGACGGCTCTGATCTCGGCGCTGTCCAGCCGTCCGGCACGGCACGACATCGCGATGACCGGCGAGATCACCCTCTCCGGCCGCGTGCTGCCGATCGGCGGCGTCAAGGAGAAGGTGCTCGGCGCGGTGCGGGCCGGCATCCGCACCGTCCTGGTGCCCAAGGACAACGAGGCCGACCTCGAGGACCTGCCCCAGGAGGTGCGCGACTCGCTCGAGATCTTCCTCGCCGACGACCTGGGCGAGGTGCTCGCGCTCACCCTGCGGGGCGCCTCCTACAAGGAGGGCCGCCTCCTCTTCGGCGA
>DATARD010000202.1:0-36393 GCA_036264355.1 Thermoanaerobaculia bacterium | reverse complement strand
GTTCTCCAGCGCCTCACCCGGCCGGGCTACTTCCGCGCCCTCCGCCGGATGGTGACCGACCGCCGCTGGCAGACCATGCTCAAGTACAATCCGATGCGGGCGGAGCACGAATACACATGGTATCTGGAGAGCCGCTTTCCGGGCCGCAGGACAGAAATCCTCAACGTGGGCTGGAGCTCGCGGATTCTCGCCTTCCGCTCCGGCCCCCTCGCCGTCAAGAGCGTCGCACGGCTGCAATACCCCTGATGTCCGAAGCAACCGACACCGCCTTGCTCGACTGGGGGATCGGCGGCCTCAGCGTCTACAACGAGATCCGGAAGCGCGATCCGGAGCGGAGCCTGCTGTACCTGTCGGATGCGGGAGCCGTGCCCTACGGCAGGATGCCCCGCGCCGTTCTCACCCGGCGGGTTTTGGCGATCGCCGGCCGCCTGGCCGCTCGGGGCATCCGCCACCTCGTCGTCGCCTGCAACGCCGCGAGCACCGTGCTGCCCGATCTCGCCGCCGCCTTCCGCCGTCTGGACCTCCAGGTCACCGGCGTCATCGAGCACGGCGTGGCGCTGGTGGAGAAGGGGGATTATCAAAAGGTCGGCATCCTGGGCGGCCGGCGGACCGTGCTCTCGCAGAGCTACGCAAGGCCCTTGCGCCAGTCCGGCCGCGTGGTCCGCGGGCGCGTGGCGCAGCCGCTCTCGGCGCTGATCGAACAGGGAGAGCTGGAGTCCGCCGCCCTGACCGGCCTCCTCCGCCGGCTCCTCGCCCCCCTGCGCACGATGGACGCCGTCGTCCTCGCCTGCACCCACTATCCGGCGATCCGGCCGCAGATCCAGGCGCTGCTGCCGGGTGTCGAGCTGGTGGACCCTGCGGAGGCTACGGCGGAGTGGGTGGTGAAGAGCTGGGGCAGCGCGCTGGTCTCCCCTCTCCCGGGGATAGGGCGGTGGGAGCCGGGAGAGGGGCCGGGGGTGAGGGCCTTCTTCACCACCGGCGATCCCGAATCCATGCGGCGCGCGGCGGCATGCGCGTTCGGCAACCGCCTGGACACGATCGGAACGATCGGAACGGTCGAAGACTGGGACTCGCCATGAGCCTGATCTTCGCCCTGCGCTATCTCGATCTGTTGCGCGTACCGATCCTGATCAGCCTGATCCTGGTCCTGTTGCCGTGCCTGGCCGTTTTCACCAGCGCGCGCTCCCTGCTGGCCGGGTTGTTCGATCTGACGCCGCGCGGCTTCTACCTGGTGAACGTGGCCGTGCTCGCGGTGAGCTGGACCGTTCTTTTTACAGCGCGCCAGATGCTCGCCACGGCGCACCACCGGTTCCCGGACCTGGCGGCGTCGCAGGTGGAGATCCCGGGGACCCTGCCGCTCTGGGCGGCCGTCTTCGCGCTGCTCGCGCTGCCGGTGGCGCTGGCGTCGCTCCGCATCTCCCCGCGCAGAGGTCTGGGCAGGCGGCTCCTGGCGGCCGGGCTGGCGCTTGCCACGATGACCGGCGTGCTGGCCGGCGGATGGCAGCTCTACCTGGCCTGGCAATCGCCGCTGACCCGGCAGGCGGGAGCTCTCCTCGCGCGCCTCGATGCTCCGGCCCTTCTCGGCGGCTATCTCAACGACGATCTCAAAGAGCACTTGACGGCCGCCGTGGCGTTCGCCGTCGCGCTCGCCCTCTACGCCGCCTTGGGGATTGCCAGCCGCTGGCGCCTCCTCGGCAGCACCGTTCCCGCTCTGGCCTCCGTCCTGCAGCTCATCGTCCTGCTCTGCTGGGGGCTCTCGGGCCTCACCTTCTTCTTCGACGCCTTCCGCGTGCCGCTGCTGCTCGTGCTCGCCGTCGCGTTCGTCATCACGGCGCAGTCGCCGGGCTCGGACCACTACTACCACGTCCAGGATCTCCGCGGGCCGCGCCCGACTCCGCCGACTCCGGCGGAGACCCTGCTCGCCGGCGGCGGCGAACGGGTGATCGTCGTCGCGGCAAACGGCGGCGGCATCCAGGCGGCGGCGTGGACGGCGCGCGTCCTCACCGGGCTCGCGGAGGAGATCGGTCCGGCCTTCAGCAAGTCGGTGCGGCTGATCAGCGCGGTCTCGGGAGGCAGCGTCGGCGCGATGTACTTCGTCGACGCCTACGGTCGCCAGGACGGCTTCGCCGGCGTGCTCGAAGACGCCATGGCGTCGAGCCTGGACGAGATCGCCTGGGGGCTCGTCTACCCCGATCTCTGGCGGCTGATCTGCCCCCCGCTCGGCGGCCGGGTGGCCCGGAAGACCGGGCGGGGCCGCGCGCTGGAAGAGTCCTGGGAGACCCGCGACGCCGGCCTCATCGCGAAGCTTTCGAGCTGGCAGGAGGACGTCCGCAGCGGCGAGCGGCCGGGTGTGGTGTTCAACGCGACCCTGGCCGAGCGGGGTTTCCGGCTGCTCTTCTCGACCGCGCCGCTCGATCCGAGCAAGGGGCTCAAGGAGAGCCACACGGCGCGCCTCAACTTCGAGGAGCTGTACCCGGACGACGACCTCGCCATCTCGACCGCCGTCCGCCTCTCGGCCACCTTCCCCTATGTCACCCCGGCCGCGCGGGCCGACGTGCCGGGCAGGCAGCCGCATGTCGTCGACGGCGGCTACTACGACAACTTCGGCATGTCGACCCTGGTCGAGTGGCTCGACGCCGCGCTACATCACGCGAGCCATCAGGTAAAGCGTGTGCTGATCCTGCAGATCCGCGGCGCCCCGACGCGCGAGGCCACCGCCGCGACGGCGCGCGAGGTGTCCTCCCGCGGCTGGTTCTACCAGGCGTTCGCCCCCCTCGCGACGATGATCAAAGTCTGGGGCGCCGGCCAGGTCTCGCACAACGAGGCCGAGTACAGCCTCCTGCAACGGAGCTGGGCAGGGACGGTCGACCTCCATTCCGTCGTCCTGGAGTTCCCCACCGAGCACCCGCCGCTCTCCTGGCACCTCACCGCGGAGCAGAAAAAGGCCATCCACGACGCCTGGGACACACCCTCCGTCCGCGCGTGCCGGGAACAGGTGCGCGAGTTTCTCGTGTGAGGTGAGAAACTCAGCGCTCTCCGCGCAGACGCTCGATCTCCGCCCGCAGGCGGGCAATCTCCCCCTCAGCCGCCTTGCGGGCTTCCACCTCGCGCGCGGTTTCCGCTTGCGCTTCGAGTGTCAGCTCTTCCTGCTCAGCCAGGTTCAGCAGCCGCCGGCCGGTCGCGGCGTCGAAGAGGAGAACCTGATCGCCGGCCGGGGTGACCTGGAACCAGAGCCCTGTCGTCTCGGAGAGGAGACGCCCCTGGGCATCCGGCTCGATCGGCTGGTAGCGGCCCAAGGCGCTCAAACGGTAGCCAAGGAGCTTATAGCGCTTGCTCCGGCGGGTCGTGTCGGCGATCAGGTACTCGCGGATGCCGACGCGCTGATAGAGCGTGACCTTGTCTTCCAGGTCGGTCCGGCGCACGCGTGCGCTCAAGGGGGAGACGACCTCGACGATCAAAGAAGGCCGGAGACCCTCTTTCTCGATGTCGAAGCTAGTCCTGAGCTCCCGGTCGCGGATTCCGAAAGCGACCGACACGTCGGGAGACGGCGCCGGCAGGTCTTGGCTGAGCAGGTGCTTCAGGTCGTGAAAGACGCGGACATCCGGCTGGAGCCGGAAATGATGCCGCAAAAGGCCGCTGATCTCGTGGCATGTGACGTCATGCCATTCGCCTTGGACCATCTTGTCCTCGAGCTCCGGGTTGAGATAAAGCTCCGGCGTCAAGGGGAACTCGAGAAGCTCCAGCCTGCCGTCGGAGTGTTCGACCCACCGCTGGAGGACAGACTGTTCCTCCGTCTCCTGCGAGACCTCGCTCTCCGGCGCCCAGGTGATACGGACAGGCTCGGCCATGAAGTGAGTGTAGGGAAACTCCCCGAGGGAGTCAAAGATACGCCCTGAGACGCCCAGGTCTCCTTCTTGGAGTAAATGGTGTAGGCCGGCGGGGACGGAGATTACTGCTGCTCTGTTGACGCTCCCGCCCCACCCTTGTCTTTGACGGCCCAGGTGATGTTGCCGTCGTTGTCCTTCACAGTCACCTTAACGCTGTAGAGGGTGCCGTCAGCCGTGAAAGCCTTGCACTCGAAGGTGTCGCCCGCTTTGACCGCAAGCAGTTTCTTGTCGCCACAGGTTACAGTGGCGTCGACGTTCGCCTGCTCCTTGAGGT
Source organism: Thermoanaerobaculia bacterium (assembly GCA_036264355.1). Lineage (GTDB taxonomy): Bacteria > Acidobacteriota > Thermoanaerobaculia > Multivoradales > UBA5704 > UBA5704. The sequence goes on along the minus strand of DATARD010000202.1, from coordinate 32,232 downwards.
TCGCCTTGATGACGTTTTCCACTTTGGGCAGGCTGAGGAAGCCATCCAGCTTGGTAAGTTCCCAAGCGATGTTCCCATGATCGTCCTTCTGGATCACCTTGACAGTGAGCCTGCCGCCCTCCTGCGGTTTCCCTTCACAGTCGAAAGTGTCGCCCGTCTTGAGGTGACGTGCTTCCATCGGGCCGCTCATCTCCACTTCGGCGAGCCCCAACTGGCTGCTCAGCCCGCTGGCGATGGACCTCCCAACCTTACCCATATCAAGGCGACTCGGAGCACCATCTTTTCCTCCGCCTTCGGAGAGCGGCGACGAAGGAACAGAGCCACGAATTGTGCGATCCTTCTTATTGATTCTCTCGTTTCCCAGATTCGAGCTCCCTGTCCAAACAAGCTCTCGGCAAAGTTGCGCGATCGATTCCTGCCTGTCCTCTGGTTCCCAGGAAACTGCTTTTTTCAAGACCTCCTGCACACGAGCCGAGCACGGTAATCTCGCAATCACCTTGTCGGCATCTCTGAGGACGGTCCGAGGAAGCTTTTCCCCCGAGAAGGCGAATACGGCCGTCATTGCCAACGAGTAGACATCCGCCGAGGGTTGCGCCTTGTTCGCATCGTGGAGCACCTCAGGGGCGGTGTAGAGAATAGTACCCATTCCTTGCAGCGTCTGGGTGAGGTCCGTCGTGGCCGTGTCGAGAACGCGGACGAGGTCGAAGTCGGTAAGCTTGGGCTGGCCGGCGTCCAGCAGGATATTGGCCGGCTTGACGTCGCGGTGGACGACCTCCAGGGCATGGGCGTAGGTGAGTGCTTCTCCCACTGCCGTGATGAGAGGCAGCACCTCTGCCGGCTGGAGAGAGCCACCGAACACCGCCTTCTCCAGATCGCCGCCTGCGACGTACTCCATCATGAAGAAGTGATAGGCGCCTTCGTCGAAGCGGCTTTCGAGGACGCGTGCGATGCCCGGGTGATGCAACTCGGCCATTTTACGCGCGCCGCGAAAAAAGCGGTCGATCCTGGTCCGGTCCTCGGCATGAAAGCGGTGAAGAACCTTGACCGCCACAAGCTCGCGTCGCCGCCGGTCGTATGCCTGCCAGACCGTGGCGAACCCTCCCTGCCCGAGAGGGTTGATAAGCTTGAATCGTCCCGCCAGAATGTCCCCCGCTTGGAGTCCCCCCTTCCGGATCTTCCGACGGAGACTGCCGATCTCTTGACGCACGAGCTTTGTATCCCCTCCCACAATGGTGAGCTCTTCGAGCCGAATCTGGGCTGCCTCGAGGGCCTCCGCCAACTGCCGGGCCCGTTCGTTTTCGTATTGAGGCTCGGGCGCGACTGGGCCGGGCTGGCGATCAGTCGGCTTCTTGCCCGTGATCCCCCAAATCAACCGGTTGACCCCCTCTTCGCTCAGTCCCTGGCGGAGGTCGACCCAGGTGTTTTCGCGCAGAAAAAGATTGAGTTGCGGTTTGTCCGGCGCTCCCGAGAGGAGGACGGGGATGACCGGCTGGCCGCGCTCAACCATCTGGCTCAGGCAGACGCGGATCTCGGGCTTCTGCCAGGAGCCAACACCATGCCCGCCCACGAAGACCGCAGCCGCTCCAGTGGTGCGCATGGCTTCTTCGAGGCCGTCTTGCCACGGTAGGCCAGGCCGTAACTCGTCTACGTCCAGCCAGGGCCTCAGGCCGGCGGCGGCAAGACGCTCGGCGATCTTGCGGACCAGCGGTTTGTCCTTGGTGTTGTGGCTGAGGAAGACGTGAAAGTCGGCAGTCATGGTCGTGGAAAGCCGCCGGTAAGTTTACCAGGAGCTGACGTGCAGGTTCGTTCTGGATGATACCGGTCGTCTCTGAGAACAGGCCTCCCTGATCATCCTGCTCGATCGGCTGGCCCAAGGCGGATCTCGGCGGCTGGACAGTCTTGCGCGACCGACTGGCCTTATTTCCGGCCAGCCCAGTAGCTGGGCCTGCGCCGATGATGAGCGAGAGCGATCACCCGCAGCTCGTCGCCCTTGGTGTAGTAGATGATGCTGTAGGGGAACCGACGAAGCGGAAATCGGCGCCTGCCTCGTCTCCAGATTGTACCGAGCTGTGGATAGGCACAGAGAAGATCGAGGGCGCGTTCAAACTCCTCGACGAAGGCGAGTCCGAGCGCTGCGGTGCCCTCCTCAGCGTAGCGGCTTGCTCCTTCGCTGAGCTCCGAATCGGCCTCATGGCTGATCGACGGGATCACTTGATCGCCGCGCGGGCACGGGCAATGGCTTCGGCCGCGGGGATCAGCTTGGCGCGCCCGCTCTCGATCTCCTCGACGCGCCGCTCGACCTCGTCTGCCCAGAGATCTTCGACTTCGCGATCCTCGAAGAGGCTGGCGATGAGCTTGTCTGCCAAGCGCGCCCGCTCTTCAGCCGTGAGCTTGAGCGCCTGAGCTTCTACGATCTCGAGTTGGCCGGCCATGCTTCGAGTATAGAGAATCTCCCGAAGCCGCTCAATCCAACCGCAACAACCGAGCCCCCACCCCCGCGAACACCACCGCAAACCCGAGCAGCACCCCGGCGGGAACGAGCACCGCCTCCAGCCCGTGCCCGAAGGAGAGCAGGGAGTGGAAGCCATCCATCGCCCAAGGGGTGGGGAGGACGTGGGCGGCTTTCCAGAGCCAGCGGGGCATGATTTCGCTCGGCCACCAGCAGCCTCCCAGGGCGGCGAGGATCATGCTCGACACCCAGCCGACGGCGGAGGCCTGCTCGGGGGTGGCGAGGATGGCTCCCAGGAGGGTCGAGAGGGCGGCCACGGAGAGGAGGTAGGCGCCGACGAGGACGGCGAGGCCGGCGGGGGAGGAGCCCAGGGAGACTCCGAAGAGGTAGCGACCGGCGAGGAGGAGGAGGATGGTCTGGACGGTCGCGAGGAGCAGGCGGCCGGCGAGCTTGCCGAGGAAGAGGGCGCTTCGCGGCAGCGGCAGGGTGGCCTGCCGGCGGAGCAGCCCCTGGCGCTTTTCCAGGGTGAGGAAGAAGGCGCCGTAGATGAGGTTCACCATGAGGACGGTCATGGTCAGCGTGCCGGGGACGCTCTGGGCGAGTCCCTGCGGCACGGGTTGGCCGCCTCCCGCCGTCGAGGCCGCGACGGTCACCAGCGGCGGGCGCGCGGCCAGGGCTGCGAAGGCTCGCTGGTGGTCGATCCCCTGCGGATCTCCCGCTCCCGGAGGTCCGATCTCGGCCAGGCGCCCGACGATGCGGACGATGGCCCGTACGATGTCGACTTCGGCGGCGAGGCTGAACTCTTCGCTCGCTCCGCCGGTCTTCTCCAGACGGAGCTTCTGCTGCCGGCCGGCGAGCACGTTCGCGGTGAAGCCCTGAGGGATCACCAGGATGCGGGCCGGTGTCTGCCGGCCGCCGGGGCGGATCTCGGTCAGCTCGATCTTCTCGCCGGCCAGCTCCTGCACCAGCGCTTGCGCCAGCCAGCCGCCGTCGCGGTCTTCGATTCCCAGGCTCACCTTCGGAGGCGGGCCGCCGCGGTTCATCGCGCCGAACATCCACATGAGAGCGAGCGGCATGAGAAGCATCCAGACAAAGGATGGGCGGTCGCGCAGGGTGAGGCGCAGGTCGTTGAGGCCGAGGACGGCGATCTGCCGCGCAGTCTTTCCGAAGTGGGTTTTCACGCCAGCTCTCCCCGCAGCAGGCGCCGCCGCCAGAGGGGAGCCGAGAGCGCGAGCAGCAGCAGCCCGCCGATTGCCAGGACGGCGATGTTGGGGAGCACCACCCGCAGGCTCGCGCCGTCGAGCACCAGTTTCTGATAACCGCTCGCGGCCCAATAGATCAGCGACCCGGGGGAGAGCGCCCGGACGGCGGCCGGCAGGCTGTTCAAGGGGATGAAGGCACCGCCCGCGAAGGCCATGACCAGCGAGAGGATGCTGGCCAGGGTCGTGCCCTGCTTCTCGCCGCGTGCCAGGCCGAAGATGAAAGACGCGTACCCCGTGGCCGCCGCCACCAGGGCGAACGAGAGGAGGAGATAGCCGGCCACACTGACGCCGCTCGGGGCCACGCTGGCGCCAATGGCGGAGAGGATGAGGAGCATCAGCCCGGAGATCACAGCCGTCGCGAGAGCCTTGCCGAGGAGCACCCGCCCCGCCGTGAGCGGTCCGGCGAGCTGGCGGCGCAAGGTCTTGAGCCGCGCTTCGACCAGCAGATCGCGCATCATCTGGTCCGCGAGGTTGAACAGCGCGTAGACCGAAATCCCCGGCAGCATGAAGAGGAAGACCGACGTCCCCGATGACCCGGAGGACGATCTCGCCGGTTTCTTGCCGTCCCCCGGCTCGGCCCGCGTCGCCGACTCCATCGTGATGACCGGCGGAAGCAGATATGGCCGCGAGCGAGTCACGACACCGTTGACGAGGACGGCGATCTCGGCGACCCGCTGATCACTTGGCCCGCCTCCCGCGGAAGCAGACGTCGAGACGATCTGATCGAGCGGTCCGCGCAGCAGCCGGGAGGCCGCGGAGAGCCCTTCGGCGAGCACGGTGGTCACCTGCTCGGCCACCTCCGGAAGGATCGACTGCGCAGGGCTCTTGATCAGCTCGATCCGCGCCGGGCGCCCGGCCAGGATGTCGGCCGAGAACCCGGCCGGCAGGCGGAGAAGGGCTGTCGCCTCTTCCTGCTCGATCCGCGCCGTGTCGCCGGCCGGGCTCCAGGGACCCTGCGGCTCGACTTTCTTCACCTCGAAGTACTTCTGCGCCTCCCCCTGCTGGAAGGCCGACGCCACGAGCTGGCCGGCGAGGCCGCCGTCGCGGTCTTCGAGCAGCAGGCGGACCTTCGGTGCCTTCGTCGGGCCGGCGCCGAAGGTGAGGGCGATGATGCCGGAGAAGATCACGGGGAAGAGAAGGAGGAGGATCGTCGCCAGCGGCGACCGGATACGCCGCCGGAGATCCTTGACCACCATCGCGAGGAGGACGCGCATCAGTCGCGCAGCTCCCGTCCGGTCAGCTTGAGGAACAGGGCGTTCAGGCTCGGCGGCTCGATGGCGATGCGGTCGATCGCGAGCCCGCGGTTGTAGATCTCGCCGAGCAGCCCGGCCGCGCCGCCCGAGCTCCCGGCGGTCATTGCGATGCGACCATCCTCCGCCGACACGATCCGGGCACCGGGAAGCCCGGCGAGAGCGGTCCGCGCCGCGCCGGCTCCGAAGCGGCCCCAGAGGGTGACCACCTCGTCGTCGCCGAGCTTCGCTTTCAGCTCGTCGAGCGTCCCCTCGGCGAGGATCTTGCCGTGATCGACGATGCCGATCCGGTCGCAGAGCCGCTCGGCCTCTTCGAGATAGTGGGTGGTGTAGATCACCGCCGTGCCGGCATTCGCCACCGCGCGCACGACGTCGAGGATGCTCGCCCGCGCCTGCGGATCGATCCCCACCGTCACCTCGTCGAGCAGCAGAGCGCGCGGTGAATGGATGAGGCCGAGGGCGAGATTGAGCCGCCGCTTCATCCCTCCCGAGTAGGTCTTGACCGCATCGCGCGCCCGGCCGGCCAGCTCGACCTGTTGCAGCGCCCGCTCCGCCGCCGCGCCGAGCGCCTTGCCGGACAGACCGTAGAGGCTGCCCCAGAAGCGGACGTTTTCGAGCGCCGACAGATCCTCGTAGACCGCGACCTCCTGCGGCACCACGCCGAGCATCCCCTTGCAGCGCAACGGCTCGGCCGCCAGGTCGACGCCGTCGAACGTGATGCGCCCTGCGTCGGGGGCGAGCAGGCCGGACAGCATCGACAGCGTCGTCGTCTTGCCCGCCCCGTTCGGCCCCAGAAGGCCGTAGATCTCACCGCTGTCGACGTGGAAGGAGACACCGTCGACGGCGGTCTTGTCGCCGAACTTCTTGGTCAGAGCCTCAACCTGGAGCAAGGGTGCATCCTTTCCAGTGTTGTCGTTGCGGGGAAGATCCTCCCGAGGGCCGCAGGGGCTCGTCTCCGCGTCTTCGGGTCGAGACTGGCGCTCCATGGAGCTCCTCCCGCATCTGTCTCTCGGTTCGAGAAATTGATCGCGAGCTGGAAGTCTACCAGGAGCGCTCAGTTCTTGCGCCTGCTATTCGCCGGGCATCGGCGGTGAGGCTCCCAACATAGAATCGCAGGATGACGTCTTCCTCCGCGTCGACCGGCCAGCCGGACCCGGGGTTCCTCGATCTCGGCGAGGCCCGGCTCGAGGCCCGGTGGATCGGTCCTCCTCCCGGGAGCGCGCCGACTCTCGTCTTCCTGCATGAAGGTCTCGGCAGCGTCTCGACCTGGCGAGACTTTCCGGACCGGCTGGCGGAGCGGACCGGCTGCGGCGCTCTGGTCTACTCGCGCGCCGGCTACGGCAAATCCTCTCCGGCCGCCCTGCCGCGGCCCGTCCGCTTCATGCACGACGAGGCGGAGGTGCTCGGGAGGATCCTGGAGCAGACCGCGATCCGCGACGCGATTCTGGTCGGGCACAGCGACGGCGCATCGATCTCGCTGATCTACGCGGGCAGCGGCCGAGCCCCCACGGTCCGTGGGTTGGTGCTGGAGGCGCCGCATGTGTTCACCGAGCCTTCCGGCCTCGCGAGCATCGCCCGGATGACGGAGATCTATCGCGCGTCGGACCTCCGCAAGCGCCTGGAACGGCATCATGGCGCGAACACGGAGACCGCTTTCCGGGGATGGAACGACGTCTGGCTGGATCTCGACTTCCAGAAGTGGAACATCGAGGACGTCTTGTCGCGGATCACGGTGCCCATGCTCATCCTTCAGGGAGAGGACGACGAGTACGGCACCTGGCGGCAGGTCGAGGCGATCGAGCGGCAGTCCGCCGGACCGGTGGCAGCGGTGGCGATTCCCGCCTGCGGCCATGCGCCGCACCGGGAGCACCCGGAACGGACTCTGGAGGAGATGGCCGGCTTCATCGACAGGCTTCGCAAGACAACCGATCCAGAGAAGAATCACGCCCGGGTCTTGCCCCGCTTGCGAGTATGATCAGCTCCAAAGCCGGACGAAACGGCCAGGCGGCCGGGGAGGTGGGGCCACGCTCTCCGAGCGCCAGGTGGCGGATGTGGTGGCGTTTCTAAGGAGCTTGAAGAAGGCGTAGGGAGAGCACGGACAAATCACGGACGATCATGGACCGGCACGGACAATAAAGACTGATTCCTGCTGTCCGTGTTGCAACATCTGCGCGCGAAGCCCGTACAAGCAGATCAGGAGGAATCCCTGCATGACAAACCTGCGCCTGCCTGTCTTCGCCGCCCTTGCAGCTCTCGTCACCCTGGGCGTTCCTCCCGGCCGTGCCATCGTCATCCGCGACGACGTTCCCGTGGCCGAATCGATCGCGCTTGGCGCGCGCTACCCGGCGACCGGACACTTCGACGGCAGCGTCGCCTGCACTCTCATCCGGCCGCGGTGGGCGATCACGGCGGCCCACGTCGCGGAGGAACAGCAGCCCTTTTTCGATCACTACGTGGAATTCAACGGCAAGCGCTATACGGTCGTGAAGATGATTTTTCATCCGCTGCGCGTGTTCGACGCGGTGGACAGCTCGAACGATCTGGCTCTCCTGAAGCTCGATCGCGACGTGGAGGGCGTCGAGCCGGTGCCGCTCTACACCCGGCACGACGAGGTGGACCTGCCGATCGTCCGGGTCGGCTGGGGGAAGACCGGCACCGGCACCACCGGAGCCACCGGCGAGCGCAGCCGGGAGCCCCGGGGCTGCACGAACAAGATCGAAGCCGTGTTCCAGGATTCGATGATCGCCACTTTTGACGCTCCGCCGCGTGGCACGAAGCTCGAAGGAGCCACCGGACCGGGAGACAGCGGCGGGCCGTCGTACGTCGAAATCGAGGGGAAGACCTATCTCGCCGGAGTGGGCTCGTTCTCCACCGGCGAGGGGGAGGACGTGGGCAAATACGGCGTCGTCAACGCGTCCTGCCGCATCTCCACGCACGTCGCCTGGATCAATCGCACGATCGCCGCGGACCCTCCGGCCACCGTCTCCTGGAGCCCGTTGGTGAAAAGCTCCAAAACCTGGCCGCAGACCGCGGCCGGCCGGTGGTTGAAAACCTATGTTGATCTGTTCAACCGCGGTGACGTCGCACGGCTAGCCGCCTTCTACGACTCCCACCGCCAGCCGAAGCCCGGCGCCGTGCCCGGCAAGCCGAACCTGGACAAGCTCACCGAGACTTTTCGCTCTCTCTTCGAGACCTACGGCGCCTACGAGCTGTACGGCTACAAAACAGCGGGACCCTATCGTATCGCGGCGATCGTCTACGCCGCCAAAGCCAAGCAGTGGAGAAGCCTCGTCCTCGATTTGAACAAAACCGCGCCGCATCGGACCACGGACTTCTATTCGGCTGACGAAGAACAGCCGCCCCAGGGGATTGTTCTCCGTTGAGCGGCTCGTTGTCTCCCGTCAGAACTTCACACAGCCGCCGGCCAGGTTCGACCACTCCGTCTGGTAGAAATAGCCGCCCGTTCCGAAGAAGGTCCCGTTGCATTTCTCGTCCGCCTCGTTGCCGGAGGTGTCGTACCAGGCGGTCCCGACCGGATCGGTGACGGCTTCGCGGGTCTCGTGGCAGACGAAGCGCTCTTGATTCGCGACGTCGGGAACGCCCGCGACCCTGCAAGCACTACAGCTTGGATAGGGCTGGATGGAGTATTTGATCGCCGACGCGCCGCTGCCGATCCAACTGTGATAGGCGCAATAGCGGACGAGGGGTGCGCCGCAGGAGCCGATGGTCCCGTTCGAGGAGTAGGAGGTGCTCGGAATGACCACTTCGTAGATCGTGCTGGGATTGAAGGCGTGAGTCGTCAGATAGGTTTGGACCTCGGCCTGGACATCGGCGTCGGTGACGGCGACCGGCGGAACCGAAACGTCGAACCAGTCGGGTGTGCCCGTGCCGAGGTTCGCCGGCATGATTCCGGAGTATTGGGTGATGACCTTGTATTCAGGGGTGGTGCCAAACTGATTGCGGAAAGCCTGCAACGTCTGGGCGTAGACCTGATCCGGTCCAGGGACGGCGAACGTCGGCCCCCAGAAGATGAAGACCGCCTTGGCCGAGACTATTACTGGCCCTCCATGATTCACCAGATTTGCCTTGTTCATGCTGCCCACGACACCGCCGCCGCGCGCCGGGGTGTAGAGGATGTGGTCGTTCTTCGCGGCGTTCGCGGAGCTTGCAGCGAGCACCAAAAGGCCGCACGATAACGTCAGCATCCCGATCAGGCTTCGAGCTCTCATTCTCGGTTCCCTCCCTGTTATAGAGGTACCGCAAGAAGCTCAAAGCGAGCCGTCCGCTGCGGCCAGGCCAGGAACCGCGTCGTCGAGGTGCATGCGGAGTGGCATCGCGGACAGGCGGACGGGCCTCCCGGGCTCGCGGAGTGGCAACACAGCCGCGCGCACTGGCGTCACAGACAGGCGTAGTGGCAACACAGCCGCGCATACTGGCGTCATCGACAGGCGGAATGGCAACACAGCACTCGGGGCGAGCAACACGGCCGTGCGGAATGCTGCGTCGCCATTGCGTGATGTTGTGTTGGTCGCACGCAGTGCTGTGTTGCCACTGGAGAGATTTGTGTTGGTCGTGCGTAGCTCTGTGTTGGTCGTGCGCAATGCTGTGTTGGTCGTGTGGAGTGCTGTGTTGCCACCGGAGAGCGCTGTTGTGGTCGTACGTCGTGCTGTGTTGCCCGTGCGCAGTGCTGCGATGCAGAACGGGGGTGCTGGGTTCGTCGTGGGCTGTTTTGTGTTGCAGAGACTGTCGGTCTCCGCACTCGCGGTTCCTGGGATAGTCGCCGCGGGCCTGACGGCATCCTGCGGACCGCCCCTACGAAAAGACCCCAACGCTGACCCCTTCCACCCAAACGTCACCTTCATGACACGGCTGTGCCACGCCGGTGGGCCATCCTGTCGGTGTGAGAGATCCGAAGAACCGCAAGAAGGTCCTCTTCATCGGCGGCTCGCTCAATCAGACGACGCAGATGCACCAGGTGGCTCGCGAGATGCCGGAGCACGAGCATGCGTTTACTCCTTACTACGTCGACGGAACCCTCGAAGTGTGCCGGCGGCTTGGGCTCATCGAGTTCACGGTAGCGGGGAACAAGCTGCGGCGGCGGTGTGAGGGGTATCTCCGCGAGCAGGGGTTGACGGTCGATCCGCATGGGCGGGCCGGCGGGTATGACCTGGTGGTGATGAGCTCGGATCTGACGGTGCCGGCGAACATCCGGCGGCGGGGGCGGCGCGGGGTGGTGCTGATCCAGGAGGGGATTCTCGATCCTGGAGGGCTGCCGTTTGAGATCTGCCGCCAGGTGCCGTTCGCTCCGCGGTGGCTTGCGGGGACTTCGACGACGGGGCTGAGCCATGCGTATGAGCGATTCTGTGTGGCGAGCGAGGGGTATCGCGACCTGTTCATCAAGAACGGCATTCCGGCGGAGCGGATCGCGGTCACTGGCATCCCCAACTTCGACGACTGCCGGCGGTATGAGACGAACGACTTTCCGCACCGTGGCTTCGTGCTGGTCTGCTCGTCCGACGCCCGCGAGACGTTCAAGAAGGACGACCGCCGCGCGTTTGTCGAGCGGTGTGTGGCGATCGCGGCCGGCCGGCTTCTGATCTTCAAGCTGCATCCCAACGAGAACGCGGCGCGGGCGACGGCGGAGATCGCCGCCTGGGCGCCGGGCGCGCTCGTCTACTCCTCCGGGTGCGCCGAGGAGATGATCGCCCGATGCGATGTGCTGATCACGCAATACTCTTCGACGGTTTTTGTGGGCCTGGCGCTGGGCAAGGAGGTCCATTCGTACTTCGACCTCGCGGAGCTGCGCCGGCTGATGCCGATCCAGAATCGCTCGGCGGCGGGGAACATCGCCACGGTCTGCCGGGAGGTGCTCGCGGCCGAGGCCCCGGCGCCGGCGGCGGTTCCCCGCTTCGCCTGGCTGGGGGCTCGCGCTTGAGCTCGCCGAAAATCCTTGTCGTCGTCCAGGCGCGCATGGGATCGAGCCGCCTGCCAGGGAAAGTGATGCTGCCGATTGCCGGCGCGCCTTTGCTGACCCGCATGCTGGAGCGGGTCTGGGCGGCGAAGACACCTTTCGAGCTGGCAGTGGCGACGACGGACGTTCCGGCCGATGAGCCCATCCGCAGGCTGTGTCGGGACCTCGGAGTGGCGTGCGTGAACGGTGATCCTTTCGATCTTCTCGACCGCCATTATCAAGCCGCTCTGGAGCTGGGGGCGGATGTGGTGGTGAAGATCCCTTCCGACTGCCCGTTGATCGATCCCGGCGTCATCGATCGCGTTCTCGGCTTTTATCTGGCGAACCGTGAGCGCTACGACTATGTGAGCAATCTGCATCCGGGGACGTGGCCGGACGGCAACGACGTCGAGGTCGTTCCCGTGCCGGTGCTCGCCGCGGCGTGGCAGGAGGCGGAGCGGCCGTGGGAGCGTGAGCATACGACGCCGTTTCTGTGGGAACGGCCGGAGCGCTTCCGGTGCGGCAATGTGCAATGGGATTGCGATCTGTCGCGGTCGCACCGCTTCGCCATCGACTACCGCGAGGATTACGACTTCATCGCCGCTGTCTATGCCGCGCTGTGGCGTCCGGAGTGGCCGGTCTTCGGGCTCGACGACATTCTGGAGCTCCTGACGGCGCGGCCGGAGCTGATGCAGATCAACGCGCGCTGGGCCGGCGTCAACTGGTACCGCCATCATCTGGATGAGCTGCGGACGGTGGGGGCGGGGGATACGCGAGCCATGGAGGAGACGTTGTGACAGTAACTCTCGAACAAAGCTCTTTGGCGACGGTCCATGACCTCCCGGCCCTCGCCCTCGCCGTCCGCGGCCACATCGTCCGCATGGCCACGCGCGGTGGATGTTTCATCGGCGCGTCGCTGTCGTGCGCCGATCTGCTGGTCCATCTCTACAGCCGGGTCTTGCGGATCAGCCCGGAGACTCGCGACGATCCGGAGCGCGATTATCTCTTTCTGTCCAAGGGGCACGACGTTCCGGCGCTCTATGCCACGCTGGCGGAGCTGGGATGGTTCGACCGCGGACGTCTGGCCGATCATCTTTCGGTCCGCGACTCCCTCTACTGGCATCCGAATCGAAACATTCCCGGGGTCGAGTTCCACTCCGGCTCGTTGGGGCACCTGCTATCGGTCGGCCTCGGTGTCGCTCTCGACATCAAGCTGCGTGGCGGGACGAACCGCGTGTTCGTGGTGCTCGGAGATGGCGAGCTGGATGAGGGCTCGGTGTGGGAGGCGTGCCTGGTGGCGGCGGCGTACAAGCTGGACAACCTGATCGCGGTGGTTGATCGCAACGAGCTCCAGGCCAACGTGCGCACTGAGGAGCTGGTGCCGCTGGAGCCGATCCCGGCGAAATTCGAGGCGTTCGGGTGGGCCTGCCATACGGTCGACGGTCACGATTTCTCGGCGATGGAGCCGGTCTTCGACTCCCTGCCGTTCACCGCCGGCCGGCCGAGCGCGGTGGTCGCTCGTACGGTGCGCGGGAAGGGATTGCCGAGCCTGGAGCGGCGGGCGGACCGTTGGTTCGCCGATTTCAATGCCGACGAGGTGGCGGAGCTGCTGCGCGAGCTGCATGGCGAGGGCGCGGCGGAGCTGGTGACGGAAGGGACGGTTGTCCGATGAGTTACGGCGAGGCTCTGCAAACGTTGGCCTTCCAGCGCGACGATCTGATCGTGATGACGGCGGAGAACCGGGCTCCGATCCGTGGTCTGCCGTCTTCTCTCGGGCCGCGTTTCGTGGATGTGGGGATCTGCGAGCAGACTTTGATCGGCGCCGCCGCGGGTCTCGCTCTGCGCGGACGGACGCCGGTGGCGCATGCGCTGGCGGCGTTTCTCACCATGCGCGCTTTCGAGTTCATCCGCACCGACGTGGGGATCGCCCGGCTGCCGGTGAAGCTGGTGGGATACGTTCCCGGTTTTCTGTCGGAGGCGAACGGACCGACGCATCAGGCGGTGGAGGATGTTGCGTTGATGCGCGGCATTCCGGGGATGCGCGTGGTCTGCCCGGCGGACGAGGCCGAGCTGGTCGCGGCGCTGCCGGTGATCCTTGACGATCCCTCTCCGTGCTACGTGCGGTATACGTCGCTGCCGCCTGCGGTCCGCCACAGCGAGCCGTTCGCTTTCGGCAAGGCCGAGGTGCTGGCCGACGGCGATGGTGTTGCGATCCTGACCTATGGGTTTTTAGTGCGCGAGGCCGAGGCGGCGCGGGTGCGGCTCGAAGAGCAGGGCATTTCGGTGCGCCTGGTCAACCTGCGCACTCTGGCTCCGGTGGACGAGGAGGCGATCGTCGAATCGGTGCGCTGCGCGCGCCTGACGGTGACGGTGGAGGACCACTTCGGCACCGGCGGTCTCGCCTCGATCGCCGCCGAGGTGCTGCTGCGCCACCGCGTGACCGGCCGGGTGTATCCGATCCATCTCGGCGGGCGCTGGTTCAAGCCTGCTCTTCTGCCCACCGTGCTCGACCATGAAGGGTTCAGCGGCCCGCGCCTCGCGGCGCGGATCCTCAGTCAATTCCGGGAGATTCGCGATCATGACTGATTCGCCACAGCATCCGTTGCCCACGATCACCGAATCCGATCGTCTCTGGGCTCGCGCGGCCGGGTTGATCCCGGCCGGCACGCAGACTTTGGCCAAGGGGCCGGGCCAGTTCGTGCGCGGCGTCGCACCCAAATATCTGCAACGCGGCAAGGGGTGCCACGTGTGGGACGTCGACGGCAACGAATACATCGACTACAGCATGGCGGTGGGACCGGTCTCCCTGGGCTATGCCTACGAGCGGGTGGACGAGGCGATCCGCGCGCAGCTCGCGGACGGCATCACGTTTTCCCTCATGCATCCGCTGGAAGTCGAGGTCGCCGAGCGGGTGCGCGACTTGGTGCCGAATGCGCAGGCGGTGCGTTTCGGCAAGACCGGCGCCGAGACGGCGAGCGCGGCGGTGCGCCTGGCGCGTGCCTTCACCGGCCGCGACCGCGTGCTCTGCTGCGGGTATCACGGCTGGCACGATTGGTATATCGGTGTGACCGATCGCAACGCCGGCATTCCGGAGGCGGTGCGCGAGCTGACCGCGACGTTCGGCTACAACGATCCGGCGTCGGTGCTGGCGGCGATCGACGGCGAGACTGCGTGCGTGATCCTGGAGCCGGTGACGTTCGAGATGCCGCGTGACGGTTTCCTCGAAGAGTTGAAGACCGTCTGCGCCCGCCATGGCGCGCTGCTGATCTTCGACGAGATGTGGACCGGCTTTCGACTCGCACTCGGCGGCGCGCAAGAGTATTTCGGTGTCACGCCGGATCTCGCCTGCTTTTCGAAAGCGGTCGCGAACGGCATGCCGCTCGCGCTGCTGACCGGCCGCGCGGACGTGATGCGATTGCTGGAGCGCGACGTCTTCTTCTTCTCGACTTTCGGGGGAGAGGCGCTGTCGCTCGCGGCGGCCCAGGCGACGCTGGCCGAAATGTGCGAGAAGCCGGTGCACGAGCATCTCGCCCGCCAGGGCAGGAAGCTTCGCCAGGGCTTCAACGAGATGGCGGCCGATCTCGGCATGTCCTACACCCGCTGCACCGGCTTCGATTGCCGCTCCATGCTGATTTTCGACGCCGCGGTGGACGATCCGCTGGAGATGAAGTCGCTCGTGCAGCAGGAGCTGCTCCGCCGCGGCATCCTCTGGGGAGGATTCCACAATCTTTCCTTCTCGCACGCCGACGCCGACATCGAGGCCACCCTGGCGGCGTATCGCGAGGTGCTGCCGATCCTGCGCGACGCGGTGGCGACGAAGAGCGTGCGGGAGCGGTTGATGGGGGAGCCGGTGGAGGCGGTGTTCCGGAAGACCGGTGGATTCAACCTGAAACCGCGGACGGCGGGCGTGAGGGGATGAACGGCTTTTCCCTCGACGGCCGCGTCGCCGTGGTCACCGGCGCCGCCGGGCTGCTCGGCTGGCACCACTGCCATGCGCTGGCGCATGCCGGTGCGCGGGTGGTGGTGACCGATCTCGACGCCGGCCGGTGCGCGGCGCTGGCGGAGGAGCTGCGCCAGGCGTATGGCGGCCGGGGCGTCGACATCCTGGACGCCGCGGCCGACGTCACTGATCCCGCTTCCGTGACCGCTCTGCGCGACGCGGTCCTCTCCCGTTTCGGCCGGCTCGACGTGCTGGTCAACAACGCGGCGCTCAACGAGAAAGTCGAAGATCCGGCGGCCGGCGCGCTGGTGCGGTTCGAGGACTTTCCGCTCGCGCTGTGGGAGCGGTCGTTCGAGGTGAACGTCACCGGCAGCTTTCTCTGCTGCCAGATCCTCGGCGGCGAAATGGCGCGGCGCGGGCGCGGGAGTGTGATCAACATCGCGTCGACCTATGCGGTTGTGGCGCCGGACCAGTCGCTCTACCGCCGGGCGGACGGCACGCAGGCGTTCTACAAGTCCGCGGCCTATCCGGCGACCAAGGCGGCGGTGCTCTCCCTGACCCGCTACCTGGCGGCGTACTGGGGGCGGGCCGGCGTGCGCGTCAACGCCCTGTCGCCCGGCGGGGTCAAGAACGGGCAGGACGAGGAGTTCGTGGCCCGCTATGCCGAGCGGACACCGCTCGGCCGGATGGCGCGGCCGGCGGACTATGAGGGCGCGCTGGTCTTCCTGGCCAGCGACGCGTCGGCGTACATGACCGGCGCCAATCTCGTCGTCGACGGAGGGTGGACGGCGTGGTGAGCCGATTGAACGGCGAAGAGCTCAAAACGCGGGCGCGGCGGGTGCGGCTGGTGCTCACCGACAGCGACGGCGTGCTGACCGACGCCGGCGTCTACTACTCGGAGCGCGGCGAAGAGCTGCGCCGCTTCTCGGTGCGCGACGGCATGGGCGTCGAGCGGCTGCGCGACGCCGGAATCGCCACCGCCATCGTTACTCGCGAGACGCGCGAGCTGACCGGCGCGGTGGCGCGCCGGGCGGAGAAGCTCGCGCTGCCTTATCTCTTCTCCGGCATCCACGACAAGGCGGCGCACCTGCCGGTCATCCTGCGCGCGACCGGCCTGCCGCTCGCGGCGCTCGCCTATATCGGAGACGACGTCAACGATCTCGGCATCCTGGCCGCGATCGGCGCGGAGGGGCTCACCGGGGCTCCCGCCGACGCCATGCCGGAGGTGCTCGCCCTCTGTCACTACACCTGCGCGGCCCGTGGGGGCCACGGGGCGTTCCGCGAATTCGCCGAATGGATTCTTCGCAATCAGGAGCTGGAGACAAAGCCATGAAAAGACCGCCGGTTCAGATCGGAGAGCGCCGGGTGGGAGCAGGGGAGCCGTGCTTTGTCATCGCGGAGATCGGTATCAATCACAACGGCTCGGTGGAGCTGGCCAGGAAATTGATCGACGGCGCCTATCTCGCGGGCGCCGACGCGGTCAAATTCCAGAAGCGGACGCCGGAGCGTTGCGTGCCGCCGGAGCAGCAGAGCCTGGAGCGGGACACGCCGTGGGGACGGATGACCTACATCGACTACCGACGCAAGATGGAATTCGGCGTCCGCGAATACGCCGCCATCGACCGCCACTGCCGCGAGCGCGGCATCCTCTGGTTCGCCTCCTGCTGGGACGAGGAGTCGGTCGAATTCATGGAGCGTTTCGATCCCCCCTGCTACAAGGCGGCCTCGGCGTCTCTGACCGATCATGACCTGTTGCGCGCCATGCGGGCCACCGGCCGGCCGCTGATCCTTTCGACCGGCATGTCCACCCTGGAAGAAATCGATGAAGCGGTCGGCCTCGTCGGCCGCGAGGATCTGCTCCTCGCCCACTCGACGTCGAGCTATCCGTGTCCTCCGGGAGAGCTGAACCTGCGCATGCTCGACACCCTGGCACGGCGGTTCCCGGAGTGCCCGGTGGGGTATTCGGGGCACGAGACCGGCCTGGCGCCCACCTGGGCCGCGGTGGCGCTCGGCGCCTGCCACGTCGAGCGCCACATCACGCTCGACCGCGCGATGTGGGGGAGCGATCAGGCGGCCTCGGTCGAGATCGGCGGCTTTCTGCGCCTGGTGCAGAACATCCGCGACGTGGAGAAATCGCTCGGCGACGGCGTCAAGAAAGTCTACGCCGCCGAGCTGGCGCAGATCGCCAAGCTGCGCCGGGTCAAAACGCCGCTCCCTGCTGCTGTGGCGTCCTGAAGATGAATTGGAGGATCTGGGCACCGATCCTCACGGTCCTCGCGGCCGTCCTCCTCGTGCTGCTCGAAGGGCGGTACCCGTACGACCGCGGCCAGAAGCTCTTCCGGGAAGGATTCTGGACCGACCTCCTCCTCTACGCGTTGCTCCAGAGCTACGTGCTGGCCCTGGTGATCGGCGGCGCGATCCTCTGGCTGGACGGCCGCACGGGCTGGTCGCGCCTGGGTCACCTGGCTCGCTGGCCGGTGGCGGCGCAGGTGCTCTTCTTCGTCGTCACCCACGACCTCTACATCTACTGGTTCCACCGCTGGCAGCACAGCTCGCCGCGCCTCTGGCGTCTGCACGAGGCGCACCACTCGGCCCGCACCATCGACTGGCTGGCGGGAGCCCGCTCGCACGCCTTCGAGATCCTGATCAACCAGACGATCGAATTCGCCCCCATGCTCCTCCTCGGCGCCGCGCCCGAGGTACCGCTGATCAAAGGGATGATCAGCGGCGTCTGGGGGATGTACATCCACTCGAACCTCGACGTGCACACCGGCCGGCTGCAACGACTGATCAACGGACCCGAAGCCCACCGCTGGCACCACTCGACCGACCTCGCGCCGCCGGGGATGAATTTTTCCACCAAGCTGGCGATCTGGGATGTCCTCTTCGGCACCCTGTGGCTGCCGGCGGGAGAGAAGCCGGAGGGGTACGGGTTGACCTACGTGAGCTTCCCGCGGGGGTATCTGCGACAGCATTTGTTCGCGTTCCGGCCGCTGGCGTTGACCGCAGGTCTCCCCCATTCTGCGCTACACTGTTCAATCATGTCTGATGAACGGAAGTACCGCCATCGCGGCTATCAGGACTCCGGGCGTTCGTCCGAGCCTCGGTCTTCGGGTCCGCAGCCGCCGCGGGAGCAGAAGGAAGGACCTCGCGGACGCGGTCTCGGCGCTCCGACCGACACGGTGTTCCGCTGCGCCAAATGCGGCGAGAAGCGGCCCATCGCCGAGCCGATCGAGCTCGATACGGTGTGCAAGAAGTGCGGCGCGGACCTGCACACGTGCTCGAACTGCATCCACTTCGACACCTCGGCGCGGTGGGAGTGCCGGAAGTTCGAGCAGATCCCTGCGCGCATCCTCAAGAAGAGCACGCACAACGAATGCGCCTTCTTCGAGCCCAAGACGGTGCAGGAGTTCAACCGGGAGGGCGGTAAGCCTTCACCCGGCGGCGCCCGGGCCGCTTTCGACGCGCTGTTCAAGATCTGATCTCGGGCACCTTGGGTCTGCTGCACCTCGCTGGCGTCGAGCCGCCGCCGAATCAGGGGCAGGACCTGGTGCCGCGCCAGGCCGGTCCGCCGCTGGAGCTCTACAACCTCGAGCAGGACCCTGGCGAAACCCGCAACCTCGCCGCCAGCCAGCCCGCCGTCGTCGCCTCCCTGCGCACCCTCGGTGAACGCGAGCTGGCGCAGCGCCACAAGGATCGCGCGCGGTTCCTCCCCGGTGGCGACACCGCCAGCGCCGTCTATCTGGATTGGCTGCACGTCGACGAGCTGCGGGCGCTCGGGTATCTGCGGTGACCGCGTAGCGCCCGAGCCGCTCGCGGCGCAGTGATATGCTCCCGCCGCCGAGCGCTCGGCCCGTTGTTTCGCCATGCCCATTAGCGAGGACCGCATGCCGTCATCTCTTCTCGTCCGCTCTTTCGTCGCCGTCAGCTTCTTCTCTGTCTGTCTCGCCGCTGCTGCGGCTCCGCCTGCCGCCGGCGGTGATCGTGGCGAGCGCGGACAGGGCCGCTTCGGCGAAGCGATGCCGCTGCGGACCGCCGGTCTGGAGAAGCGGCCGGGGTTGCTCGACACCTACTTCGACCGCAAGACGGGCAAGGTGTGGCTGCTGCTGCCGCCGGCCGGCCAGAACGGCGACAAGACCGGCGTGGTGGAGAGCTACATCTACTCCGAGGGGATTCTCACCGGCGTCGGCTCGAACCCGGTGGGTCTCGACCGCGGGCAGCTCGGCGACACGCGGATGGTGACGCTGCGCCGGGTCGGCGGCCGGCTCCTGGTGGAGGAGCCCAACCTGCGCTTCCGCGCCCTGTCGCAGGACGCCGCGGAGCTGGCCGCGGTGCGCGAGTCGTTCGCCACCTCGGTGCTGTGGGCCGGCGAGGTCGTCGCGACGGAGCCCAAGGGGCACGAGGCGGTCGACTTCACGAGCTTCCTGGTGCGCGACGCGCACAACGTCACCGCCCGGCTCAAGCAGGCGGGGCAGGGGAGCTGGTCGCTCGATCCGGGACGCAGCGCGGTCGACTTCGCGAACAGCCAGGCGTTTCCCGAGAACCTGGAATTCGAGGCGGTGCTCACCTACCAGTCGCAGGAGCCGGGAGAGTTGATCCGCCAGACGGCGCCCGCGGCGGAGGCGGTGACGCTGGTGCAGCACCAATCGTTCCTGCGCCTGCCGGATGGGGGATACCATCCGCGGGCGTTCGATCCGCGCGCCGGCTCGTTCCCGGTGGAGTTCCTCAACTACGCGGCGCCCTTGAGCGAGCCGATCGAGACGAAGTGGATCGCCCGCCATCGCCTAGAGAAGATCGATCCGCAGGCCGCACGCTCGAAGGTCAGGAATCCGATCGTTTACTACATCGATCCCGGCGCGCCGGAGCCGGTGCGCAGCGCGCTGATGGAGGGGGTGAGCTGGTGGAAGGAGGCGTTCGACCAGGCCGGCTTCATCGACGCCTTCCGCGTCGAGCTGCTGCCGCCCGGCGCCAGTCCGATGGACGCGCGCTACAACATGGTGCAATGGGTTCACCGCTCGACCCGCGGCTGGTCGTACGGCGGTGGCATCACCGATCCGCGCACCGGCGAGATGCTCCAGGGGCATGTGACGCTGGGATCGCTCCGCATCCGCCAGGACCGCCTGATCTTCGAAGGGCTGGCCGGCGCCGACAAGACGGGGAGCGGCGCGCCGGACGATCCGATCCAGATCTCGCTCGCCCGCATCCGCCAGCTTGCCGCGCACGAGGTGGGGCACAGCCTCGGCCTGTCGCACAACTTCGCGGCTTCGACCTATGGCCGCGCGTCGGTGATGGACTATCCGGCGCCGCAGGTGGACATCACGCCGCAGGGCGATCTCGACTTCTCGCACGCCTACGCGAAGGGGCTCGGCGCCTGGGACATCTTCGCGATCAAGTGGGCCTACACGGAGTTTCCTCCCGGCACGAATGAGAAGGCGGCGCTCGACGCGATGCTGCGCGACGCGATCGCGCACGGCTTGATCTTCCTCACCGATCAGGACGCCCGGCCGCCGGGCGCCGCCAATCCGAAGGCGGTCCTGTGGGACAACGGCTCCGATCCGGTGGAGAGCCTGCGCCATGAGATGGACGTGCGGCGGATCGGTCTGGCGCGTTTCGGCGAGCACAACATCGCTCCCGGCCAGCCGCTCGCCCTGCTCCAGGAGGTGCTGGTGCCGCTCTACCTCCACCACCGCTACCAGCTCGACGCCGCGCTCAAAATGGTGGGCGGCCTCGACTACAGCTACGCGCTGCGCGGCGACGGCCAGCCGCCGGCCCGGCCGGTGGACGGCGACCGCCAGCGCGCCGCCCTGGCGGCGGTGCTCGACACCATGACGCCCGCGGCCCTCGACCTGCCGGACCCGGTGATCGCCCTGCTGCTGCCGCGGCCGGCCGAATACCGTCCGAACCTCGAGATGTTCCACAGCCAGACGAATCCGGCGTTTGATCCGCTCGGCGCGGCGGCGGCGGCGGCGGACCTCGCGGTGGACGGCCTGCTGCAGCCGGAGCGCGCCGGGCGCCTGGTCGACTTCCATCGCCGCGACGCGAAGCTGCCCGGCCTCGAAGAGGTGCTGGCGGCGCTCGTCGACCGCAGCTTCGGCGCGCCGGCACAGGAGACCGCCCGCCAGGCCGAGCTGCGGCGGGTGGTGCAGTGGGTGGTGGTGCGCCGGCTGATCGGCCTGGCCGACAATCGCGACGCCTCCTCGGGCGTGCGCGCCCGGGTCGAGGGGACACTGCGGGCGTTGCGCGGCCGGCTCGCTCCGGGAGCGTCCGGAGCGTCGACGGCGGCGGATCCGGACGCGGAGCAGCACGCCTTCCTCGCCTCCGAGATCACCCATGCCCTCGAGCACACGGACCGCGATCCGTCAAAACATCCGCTGCCGCCGCCCATCCCGCCCGGCCAGCCGATCGGGGAAGCCCCGCTGTTCCTGTCGGAAGGTCTGAGCGGCTGTTCCTGGGGTGATTGATCCGATGCCCATATCCCGTCGCACCGGTCTGGGGGTGGTCCTGATGAGCGTGCTCGCCCTGGCTCTGTTGACCGCCTGGCTCCGCCGCGACGTGCCCGCAAGGCCGGCCGGAGGCTCCATGGCTGCGCAATCATCCTCCGCCGGGACCTCCTCCGGCGGGCCGCCCGTCGAGCATCTGAAGGTGAAGGTGCTGGCGTCCCATCCGCACGATGCGCTGGCCTACACGCAGGGTCTGCTGTGGTCCGACGGCCGGCTGTTCGAGAGCACGGGTCTGTACAAGGAGTCGACGGTGCGGGAGGTGCAGCCGGAGACCGGCAAGGTGCTGCGTTCGGTCCACCTCGCCGACCAGTACTTCGGCGAGGGCCTGGCGCTGGTCGACGACCGCCTGATCCAGATTACCTGGCAGGAGGGCACGGCGTTCGTCTACGGCCGCGCCGACTTCGCGGTGCGCGACCAGTTTTCCTACACCGGCGAAGGCTGGGGGCTGACCTGGGACGGCAAGCGGCTGATCATGAGCGACGGCACCGACCGCCTGACCTTCCGCGATCCCGTGACCTTCAACTCCCTGGGCGGCGTCAACGTGTCGGAGGACGGCAGCCCGGTGCTCAACGTCAACGAGCTCGAATGGGTCGACGGCGTCCTCTACGCCAACGTCTGGCAGACCGACCGCATCCTGCGCATCGATCCCGCCACCGGCCGGGTGACCGCGGAGATCGACGCGTCGGGCCTGCTCAGCGACCGCGAGCGTGTCGGCGCCGACGTGCTCAACGGGATCGCCTGGCGGCCGGACACCAAGACCTTCTACATCACCGGCAAGAAGTGGCCGAAGATGTTCGAGGTGGTGTTCGTGAAGTAGAGGAGATGGGGTGAGGCTGGGAGTGGATCAGCCGACGTGCGCTTCGACCTTCAACATCCGGCCCCAGGCGTTGCGGAGGTTCTCGGGCAAGTCGAGATCGGGAAAGATCTCCTTGACCTCCTCACGGCTGACGTACATCCAGATGTCGTCCCACTGCGCATAGCGCAGCAGGTGGGAGATGACCCAGGCGCGCTGCTCAACCGTGCCGTGCCGCAACAGGTGTCGTGCCTCATCCGCCGTGACCTTCTTGTCGGGGAAGAAGTAGAGAGATTCCGTGCGGTCGGCGTCGCGTGTTCTGCCGGGACCTTGCATGCCTCCAGTATACCCGGTCCGGACGCGATTCCGAACAGGCGCGGAGACCAATCCTCTTGACCGCGGCGGCTCCCTCGGGCTAGATTCCTCATTGCTCGATTCCATTCGAGCGGGCATAACTCAGTTGGTAGAGTGCAAGCTTCCCAAGCTTGATGTCGCGGGTTCGAGTCCCGTTGCCCGCTCCAACGCTCCGTCTGTCCCCGGGCGGCGGTGCGCCTTGTGCGCCGGCCGCCCGTCTCGTTTCACGGAGCCGATGGGATCGGCAGGAGTCGAAGCGATGAGGAAAGGGATGCATGTCTATTTTTCGCCGTAATGACCAGGCTGGCTCTCCGGCCTCCCCCTCGGGCGGCTCGGGGGACACCTCCTCGCCGTCTTCCCAGTCCGCGGCCTCCGGAAGCCAGCGCCGCCGGGTGACCCACATCGCTCCCGGCACCCGCGTCGAAGGCACGCTCTCCGGCGCCACCGAGCTGCTCATCGACGGCGAGGTGGTCGGCGAGGTCCGCGTCCAGGCCCCGGTGACGATCGGCACCGACGGTGTCGTCCAGGGTCCGGTCAGCGCCAACACGGTGCGCGTCGGCGGCCGGGTCGCCGGCAACGTGCAAGCCACCGAAAGGGTGGAGGTGTCGCCCTCCGGCAGCCTCGAAGGCGACATCGCGGCCCCGCGCGTGGTGATCGCCGAAGGAGCCTTCTTCAAGGGCCACGTCGAGATGCGCACCGATCGTGGCGACAAGCCCGACAAACAGCTCGACAAGCAGCCTGAAAAAGCCGATCGGCCGGAGAAGGCGCCGAATGAAAACCGGCGGAAGGGCAACGGGACGGCCGAGGCGGGGAAGTAGCGGCGCCGTCCCATCCGCTCACTCCACCACCACCCTCCCGCCCGCCAGAAACCGTGGCACCAGCGCCAGCACCTGCGCGCGGGTGACGGCGCGCACCCGCTGTGCAAACTCCGCGTCGGTCAGCAGCCGGCCCTGCTCGATCCATTCGCGGGCGTAGGCGGCGGTGATCTCCGCGTTGCTCATCGGCGCGGTGATCCGGCGGCCGATGAGGCTCTGCTTCGCCTCGTCGATCTCGGCGCCGGTGGGCGGCTCCTGGCGCAGCCGGCCGAGCAGCTCGGCGAAGCGGTCGCGGGCGGCCGCGAGCTGGTCCGGATTGACCCCGGTGACCAGGGAGATCCAGCCCGTCCTGCCGTCCGAGTCGTAGCGGCTGTCGATGTAGTAGAGCAGGCCGAGATGGCCGATCAGCTCCTTGCCGAGGCGCCCTTCGTAGCCATGGCTCATGATGTAGAGGAGGATGCGCCAGGCGTCGGCCTCCCGCGCGGAGGTTCCGGCGGCCGGGACGGCGTAGCCGAGCTGCGCCTGCGCGAGGCCGGAGAGATGGATCGTCACGGCGGTCTGCGTCACCTGGAGCGGCGCAGGCGGGAGCGGCCGGGGCGCGGGCAGCGTGCCGAACGCGGCTTCGAGCAGGCGGAGCGCCGCCGCTTCGTCCAGATCCCCGACGGCGGCGATCACGACCGGCGCCGGGCTGGAGAGGGGAGTGGGGGAGACGCCGAGCAGATCGCGCAAGGCGAGGCGCACGCGGGCCTCGGGATCGTCCGGGACGGCGGGCGCCGGCGCGGGCTTCGCCGCCGCCAGGGCCTGGCGCGCCTGCTCGACGGCCTGGGCGAGCTCGCCGGCGCGGAACGGAATGTCGAGCGAGGTGTGGCGCCAGACCGGCTCGTCGGGCGTCACCTCGAAGGAGCCGTCGCCAAAAGCTGCGGTGTCGGAAGGGACGACGACGCGCAGCACGCCCGCGGGGATGCGCGGCAGGCGGCGGACGATCAGGGCGACGCCGTTGCGCAGCTTCCTGACCGTAGCGTTCACATGCGGCGGCTCGGCGGCGTGTGGCGGCTCCGCGCGCGGACCGGGCGGCGGCGCGGCGAGCACAGGGATCGCGGGCACCGCCACGGGCGCGTCGGGGCGCATCCAGCCGATGGTGCGCTGCCAGGGTTGGAGACGGCTCGCGGCGACGCGTTGCAGATCTTCGGGCGTCACCGCGCTCACCAACTCCGGCAGCCGGCGGAGGATCTCGAAGGCGCCGATCCCTTCGAAGAACGCCATCTGGTGCGCCGCGTCCTCCGTCGTCTCGGCGTCCAGGTGGAGCGCGTCGAGCAGGCCGCGCTTCGCCGCCGCGATCTCCGCCGCCGATATTGGATGATTGGGATGATCGGGATGCTCGCGCAGAGCGGCGATCCGCTGTTCGATCTCCGCTTCGATCGCTGCCGGCTCCGTGGTCCCCGAGAGATTTCCGCTCACGCTGAAGACGTAGGGGAGGGCGGTCGGTTCGAAGAAGGTTTTGATCGTCTCGACTCCGCGCACGCCGTCGAGGCGGGTGCCCGGGCGGGCGGGGAAGGGGGGCTCGTCCTGCCGGAAATTGACGCCCGGCGAGCCGGAGAGCACCGCCTGGAGGAGCAGGAACGCCGGCCAGTCGGGATCGTTCGCCGCCGGCGCACGGTAGGAGATCTGGAACCACGACCGGCCGCCGCCGCCGTGCAGATCCACCCGCCGTTCACCGAGCTGCGGCGGCTCGACGGCGCGCGGCAGCGGCGTCCGCACGCCCGGCGGAATGGCATCGAAGCTCCGGTGGATCAGCGCCATCAGCCTGGCGGGCTCGACGTCGCCCGCCACCGCGAGCACCGCGTTCGGCGGCACGTAGTGAGCGTGGTAGAAGGCGGCGATCTGGTCGCGGGTGAGCTGGCGGACGTCGCTCTCCCAGCCGATCACGTTGTTGCGGTACGGATGCTCCAGGAACGACGTGGCCACCACCTCGTCGTTCAGGCGGCTCGCCGGATCGTTCTCGTCGTCGCGCAGCTCGGTGAGCACGGCGCCGCGCTCGGCCTCGATCTCGCCGGCCGGAATCTGCAACCGCGCCATGCGGTCGGCCTCGATGGCGATCGCGAGATCCACCTTGTCCGCGGGCAGCGTCTCGAAATAGGTCGTCTCGTCGATCCACGTATAGCCGTGCCACTCGCCGCCGGCCGCGTAGATCCTGCTCACTACCTGGGTGTCGGGAAAATTCTCCGTCGCCCGGAACGCCATGTGCTCGACGAAATGCGCCAAGCCGGTCTCCCCGGCGTTCTCCGTGCGGCCGCCGACCCGGTAGAGCATTTGCACGCTCACCAAAGGCTGCGCATGGTCCTCCAGGATCATCACCGTCAGCCCGTTCGCCAGCCGTTCCACCTGCGGACGGAGATCCTGCGCGGCGGCAGGGGCGGAGAGAACGGCCAGGGTTATCAGAAGAAACAGACGAGCATGCCGCGGTTTCATGGGGCGGACGATATCCGAAATCCTGCCCCTGGCATCCCCTTTGCCTCCAATTTCCGGCATGGACATCCAGCCGACCTCTCACGTCATGCACCCCGGCCTGCTGATCGCCATCGGCGGCTCCGAGGACAAGACCCGCGAGCGCGTCATCCTGCGCCACTTCCTGGAGGCGTCCGGCGGCTCGGACGCCAACATCGTGGTGCTGGCCACGGCGTCGGAAACGCCCGAGACCGGAGAGCGCTACGCGGACCTGTTCTACAAGCTGCACGCCGACTCGGTCGAGGTGCTGCGGCTCGACACCCGCGACCATGCTCTCGACGCGGGGGAGGAGGCCTACGATCTCCTCGAATACGCCACCGGGCTGTTCCTCACCGGCGGCAGCCAGCTCAAGTTCTCCTCCTCGCTGGGGGGCACCTCGTTCGCGTCGATCATCCGCCGCCGCCACGCCGCCGGCATGGTGGTCGCCGGCACCAGCGCCGGCGCTGCGGTGCTCTCCGAGCACATGATCGCCCTCGGCGACGGCGGCCCCACACCGCGCCGCCGCCTCGTGCACATGGCGCCCGGGCTCGGCCTCGCCCCGAACATGGTGATCGATCAGCACTTCCGCCGCCGCGACCGCCTCGGCCGCCTGCTGACGGCGCTTTCTTACAATCCCGGCCCTCTCGGCGTGGGGATCGACGAAGACACCGCCGCCGTCATCGCGCCCGACGGCACCCTCACCGTGATGGGAGGCGGCGCCGTCACCGTGGTCGACGCCACCGCCATGCGTTACACCAACAGCCACGCCGTCCTGCGCGGCCAGCCGATCTCGATGATGGGCCTGAAGATCGACGTCCTCACCGCCGGCTGCCGCTACGACCTCGACCGCCGGGTGGGCATCCCGCCGGCTGAGACGGTGCGCATCGATCCGCTGAAAGAAGAAGAGCTCGCCGAGCAGGAAGAGTTGGAAGAGGTCCTGCGCGACGACGGGGATTAGGATCTGTCCGGCAGGGTAGGAGACTGGTTCCACAGGGTGCCCGGGCTGGCCGTCAACTTTCCCGGGTCGGGGCTCAGCTTACCCTGCCTGGCCGTCAACTCTCCCGGCTCGGGGCTCGACTTTCCCTGGTCGGTCGTCAACTTTCCCCGGTGTGGGCTCAACTCCCCCTGCCTGGCCGTTAACTTTCCCTGGTGTGGGCTCGACTTTCCCTGGTCGGTCGTCAACTCCGACTGGGGTAACCTCAACTCCGACCAGGGTAGGCTCAACCCCGACTGGGGTAACCTCAACTCCGACCAGGGTAGGCTCAACCCCGGCTGGGGTAACCTCAACCCCGACCAGGGCAGGCTCAACTCCGAACGGGATAAGCTCGACCCCGAAAGGAGTAGGTTCAAGATCGAGCGGGATAACCTCAACCCCGAACGCCTCGGCTCTGAGATGGCGATCCTGCGAGGTGAAAGCAGAGAAACCCCAGAACCTGCCGGATGATCTCGCGCGAGGTCTCGTTGTCGAGGAAGAGATCGAAGGCGTGCGGCGCTTCCGGATGATTGACCAGGGTCACGGGCAAGTTGCGGGCGAGGGCTCCGGCGACGAAGCGGTCGATCGATTCGTTGAGTTGGGCGAACTGGTCTTTCCCGGCGCGCGCCAGGAAGAGCGGGACGTCCGGAGCGAGATCGTCGAGCGTCTTGCCGGCGCAGGGATTGGCGAAGCCGAATTGCTTGGACGCTTCCGCGGTTCCCGTCGCTCCGTCGAGGTCGAGCATGAATCCATAGGAGAGGGCGGTGCAGCAGAGCGGCGGCGCGGCGTCCCGCAGCAGCAGGGAGAGGGCGAGCGGCACGTTGCCGGAGCTGGCCCAGACGCCGATCCTGGTCTCGTCGATTCCCAGGGATTCGGCGTTGTCCCTGACGTAGGCGAGCAGGGAGTGGAGATCGGCGGCCGGCTCGCGGTTCGCATAGGTGATGGCGGTCAAACCGGAGGCCGCGATCAGGCGTGCCCAGGAGACGGAGGAGCCCATGTCCTTGAACCGGCAACCGATCATCTTTCCGAAGCCCTCGTCGGAATAGCCCGCGACGAGGACGACCGCGGGCGTCCGCGCTCCGGCCGGCCGGTCGGGCGGAGCGTAGAGGTCCAGGGTAAGGGCTTCCGGGCCGCTCGATTGATAGACCATGTCGCGATGGACGGTGACCGCGTCCATGCCGGGGAGCTGATAGACGGCCGTCTTCTTGACGATCTCTGACGCTTGGCTCATACGAATGTCTCCCGGTTCTTCAACCGTGTTTGCGCACGACGAAGCACGCGACTGCCCGGCGGGCGGGTCGCCCGTCGGGTGCGTCGCGGCTTGCCAGCGTGATCTAGCGTTGTGCTTGCAGAGGAGAGCCCACACCGGCGCTACGCCGGGGGCCTCGTTCCTGTGCGTTGGGCGGGTTCAATGCAGAAAAAGAATACAGCGGCTCCGGGGGCCGGCGCAAGAGCCCGGATCGGCGTGCTATCGTCCTGACATGCGGCTTTCGGTCCGGTCGTCCCGTGTGGCACCCCTTGCAGTCGCCTGTCTCTTCGCTTTCCTGGCGGCGCCCTCCGCGGCGGCGCCGCGCTGGGTGCAGGCGAGCCCGTCCGGGGGCTCGATCGTCGCGCTGGCACAGGCTCCTTCCGCGCCGGAAGTCCTCTATGCCTACGCGTCCCCCGGCGGGCTCTTCGCCAGCCGCGACGGCGGCGCCACGTGGCATGCCCGCGGGGGATTTTCCACCCAGGATCCCGCCCCGGATCTCCTGGTGAGCCCCGACGACCCGGAGACGGTGTACGCCTTGACCGGCGGCGGCCTGATCCGGACACGGGACGGCGGCCACCACTGGGTGGACCACACGCCGGCGTCGCAGGCCGTGATCGGGCTGGCTTTCGACGGAGGAGATCCTTCCGTCCTGTTCGCCGCCACCCGGACCGGGCTCTTCCGCTCGCCGGACGGCGGCGACTCCTGGGAGCGGGTGGCGTTCACCGGCTCGGCCGTCCTCGCCGTGGCGAGCGATCCGTCGGCGTCCCCGCGAGGCTCCGTGCTCGTCGCGGCGGTCGGAGCGGATTTCGACAGCCAGGCGATCGTCTGGAAAAGCACCGATCACGGAGCGAACTGGATGGTGGGGGAGACCCTCGATCCGCGAACCTTCACCTTCACCGTGCCACATTTCGTCTTCGACCCGGCACACGCCGGCACGGTGTACGTCTTCTTCCTCGACGATTACGGCGATGGGGCGGTGTTCCGCGGCACCGGCGGCGGCACGGCGTGGGAGCCGCTCGAGGCGGCGAACGGAGTCCTCGACCTGGTGGCGTCGGCGGACGGCACCCTCTTCGCGGCGACCGCCCTCGGAGCCATCCGCAGCGCCGACGGCGGCGAGACCTGGGTGCAGCCTTCACCGGCGAAACCGGACGATGCGCCGACGCGGATCCTCGTCTCGGCGGCGCCGCAGGGAGGTCTCTTCGCGGCCGGCAGCGCGGGCGTCTGGAAATCCGGCGCGCGCGGCCGGACGTGGGCGGCTTCCAACCGGGGAATCGTGGAGTTGGAGGCGTCTTCGCTCGCCGCCGCGCCGGCGGGACCCGACACGGTCTACGCCGTCACCTCGGCCGGTGTCTTCCGCAGCGCCGACCATGGCGCCGGCTGGACGCGCGTGCACTCCTTTCTTGACGCGCCGTCTCCCGTGGCGATCCAGACCTTCGACCCGCGCCGGCCACAGACGGTGTATGGCTTCGGCACCGACGGCCAAGCCGACTTCATCGTCGAGAGCGTCGACGGTGCGCAAAGCTGGCGCCAGCTTCCGCTGCCATTCACCTGCGGCGGCGGCTCGATCTGCAGCGTCACCATGCTGGGGCTCGCCCTCGATCCCCGCAACCCGGACGTCGTCTACGTGGCCGGCTCCTACTACTACCACTACGGCGGCGCCGGAGATTTCCTGTGGAGCAGCCGCGACGGCTTTGCCACGCATCGGGCTCTGCACCCGCTCACCGGTCTCCGTGCCCTTTTCATCGCTCCCGGCATCGCTCCCGGAAGAACCGGCGCCTTCTATGGAGTGACCTGCCAGCGGCTCTACACGAGCGAAGACTCCGGTCTGTCCTGGAAAAAAACCGGGAACGGACTGCCGGCGACCCTCTGCTCGAACGTCGACTGGGGAGCGCAGATGCTGGCGATCGATCCGCGCGATCCGCGGCGGCTCTATCTTGGCACCGGGGGCAAGGGCGTCTACGTCAGCTCCGACGGGGGCACCACCTTCCGCGCCATGAACCGCGGCCTCGAGTCCGCGGTGATCACCACGCTCCTGATCGATCCGAAAAATCCCGACAATCTCTACGCCGCGGTCGCCATGAAGGGCGTCTTCCGGTGGAACGCCCAGGCTCGCAAGTGGACGCCGATCGGCAATGGGAACGATGGCCTGCCGCTTCCGTCCTTCCAGGGCGTTCTCGCGCTCGATCCCCAGGATCCGTCGATTCTCTACGCCGGGACGGCCGACCAGGGTGTCTTCCGGCTCGACCTCGCGGAGCCGTAAAACCCCACAGTCTACTTTCGACCTTGCAGGCGGGGGCTCGCCGGCGCCAGGGGGGCGTACGTCTCGCGCACGAAATTCTGGATCTCGCCTGAGATGTCGATGAACGTGCCATACTTCAGCTTGATCTCGCCGCTGGCATTGCCTGCCTTGAAGTCGTTACCGAATTCTTGCAGCTCTTTGATGCGTGCCGCAGCTTTCCAAACGGACTCTCCGCGGCCCACGTCGTTCTCGAAGCTGAGGTCGAGCCCGACCTTTTTTTTGCTTGCTTTGATCGGGATCAGGATCGGAATGATCAGAGCCGCGTTCGCTCCAAGTCTCTTCATGTCGACTGATCTGCCTTCACCCGCTTTATCTGACCGGGAGACCGTGCTGAATGCGCTCATACAGGCTGCCGATTTGAGAAACACCTTGATGCCAGCCACGAGCTTATCGCTGAGGCCCAGATCTCCAGGGAACTCTCCGGCGAGCTCGAACTTCGCCTGCTGCGAGCCGTCGGCACGCCAACGCTTCGAGAGTCGGAAATTGAGGTCAGAGTCACCAACCTTCCCGTCCCCCGAGAAGGCGACCTCCGCGAACTCCGTGGCTTTTTTCTTGTCGACGTCTTCGATGCCGACGATCGCCTCGGCGGAAGCCTTTTCTTCGAGCCCACCGGCCTTGGCTTCGGCGGAGACGGAGCCTCCGATCCCGGCCTCGAAGCCGACCAGCGGGTCGTCCACGAAGAAGTCATGGTAGCGCTTGATGGCCTTCTCGATCTGTTGTGGCGACGCCATGCTGGCCAGGATCTCAGGAGTCAGGATCAACGGGCTCAAAAGACCAGCCGTGAAGTACTCGCTGATGATAATCCCAGCCTTCTCGGTTTTCGAAAGCTTGCTCCATGCGGAGAGCTTGGCAAGCTTCTCCTCGACGCCGGCTTCTCTCAAGATTAGAGCGGTGATCTGCTTGAGCGCGTCGATGAAGGCCTCGCCGAGGCTCTCTCCCTCGAGCTTCAAATACTGAGACCTTTCGGCGCTGATGGTGAAGATGCTGAAGAAGCTGTACTCGACGCCCATGCTCTGCTTCAGCTCGAGCTCCTGACCGTCCTTGTCACGTGCATACTTGCCCTCGAGCTCGAGCTTGACTGAGAGACCGGGGACCTCAGGAATGGGGATTTCGACCTTGAAGGTCGCCGTGGCGAAGATACCGGACTTGACATCCCCTTTGTAGGTCCGATCCTGCTCCTGCGCCTTGGTACCGATCCCGTCGATTTCGTCCCGGACGTTTGTGAGCGTCTTGGTCCCTGTGACGGTCCCTGTGCCGAGGTAGCTGCCCGCGCCACCGCTATACGTCGGAACGGCGGATGGCGCCTTTTCGGCTGCGGGCACCGTCGGCGTCCATTTGTATGTGCCCTTCGTGGGATCATCCTTCGATTGCCGCTGCACCCCGGGAGTGCTCGTGGTCGGACAAGCGTGCAGAAGGGCCTCGGCAGATCTGCCCTGTGTGACGAGGTCTCCTACGGCATCCGCGTGGCGCTCAAAAGCGTCGCCGGTTTTTCCCACACCGTCCTGCAAGGGATGTCCTGCCTTACGCTGCTGCACCACGTGGGCGGCCTCATGGGCCACGGTCCGGAGGTCAGGCGCCGCGGCGAAGGCGAGCTGGTCTCCCATCGTGTAACCGACTGCGCCCAGCGCCTCGTTGGCGGCAAGGGCTCTTGCGTCCATGTGCGCCTTCACGCCGGAGACATCATGACGGCCGAACGACCGCTGGATGATGTCCAGGTGCGGCAGTGGCCCGGCGGGGCCAGAGATCCCTTGGCTCGCCACCTCGCGGACGCGATTCTCTGGAGTCAGCGTATCGCCATGCAGGGAAATCCGGCCGAATTCGTGTCCGAAGCGGAGCCCTGGGCTCACCGGACGAAGGTCAGGGGGAGGAGCTCTCAAGTCTATTGGGCCGGCGAGGCCAGGGCGCGAGCGATGG
>DATARD010000190.1:0-90862 GCA_036264355.1 Thermoanaerobaculia bacterium | reverse complement strand
CGGCAAGGTCTGGTACGAGGGGTACGACCACCCCGACTACGTCTGGCAGTCGAGCGGCGCCTCCGACGACGTGGAGCCCAAGCTGTCGCTCACCCCGCTCCTCGCCGGCACGCTCAAGGGGACCATCTACTCGCTGATCCTCGCCATCCCGCTCGGCGTCTTCGGCGCCATGTACGCCTCGCAGTTCATGCATCCGGTCTACAAACGCTATCTCAAGCCGCTGATCGAGATCATGGCCTCGCTGCCCAGCGTGGTGCTCGGCTTCCTCGCCGGTTTGTGGCTCGCGCCGCGCATCGAGAAGGCCATGCCGGCGCTGATGCTGATGGCGATCGTGCTGCCGTGCCTGGTGCTCCTCGCCGGTTTCGCCTGGCGGTCGCTGCCGCGCGCCTTCCGCAACCGTTTCCCCCTTGGCACCGAGGTGCTCCTCTTCGTGGTCGTCCTCGCCGCGGGGATCTGGATGTGCCTGGGCCTCTCGCTCTCGTTCGAGAAGCTCGCGTTCGCCGGCAACTTCCAGTCGTGGCTGCTCACCACGACCGGACTGCCGTTCGATCAGCGCAACGCCGTGGTCGTGGGGCTGGCCATGGGCTTCGCGGTCATCCCGATCATTTTCGCCATCGCCGAGGACGCGTTCTCGAACGTCCCCGGGAACCTGGTCGCCGGCTCGCTCGCCCTGGGCGGCAACCGCTGGCAGACGGTGACCCGCGTCGTTCTCCCCACCGCTTCGCCGGGCATCTTCTCGGCGATCATGATCGGCTTCGGGCGCGCCGTGGGCGAGACGATGATCGTGCTGATGGCCACCGGCAACACGCCGATCATGGACTGGAATCCGTTCAACGGCTTCCGCACGCTCTCCGCCAACATCGCGGTGGAGATCCCCGAGGCGCCGCACGGCGGCACCCTCTACCGCATGCTCTTCCTGGCCGGCCTGCTGCTCTTCATCATCACGTTCGTGATCAATACGGTGGCCGAGCTCGTCCGCCAGCGGCTGCGGGAACGTTTCCAGCAACTGTGATGAGCCGGCCCGGAGACAAGATGGATTCCATCGCGCATCCCCTTCCCCGGGCTTCCTCCCGCGCGCGGCGGGCGGAAGACAGCGGGCAGCCGCGGGTTTCGAGCCTCTACAGCGGCAAATGGCGGCGCACCGAGATGATGGGGCAGGCGTTCACCTGGCTCTGCGGCGGCGCGCTCGCCTTCAACGTCCTCCTGGTGATCGGCATCCTGCTGCTGCTGGCCGTCAATGGCCTCGGGTACTTCTGGCAGAAAGAGCTGCTCGAGCTGGATCTGAAAGACGGCCGCAAGATCCTCGGCGAGGTCTGGGGCGCCGAGAAGGACCCCGCCGCGGCGACGACCGGCGGCACGCCGATCGACCGCGTCCGTCTCAAAACCGGCAACCGCGACGTGCAGGGGCTCGACTTCGTCTGGATCGACCGCAAAGACATCGCCGCCACCGCGCGGCCCGGCGACGCCGTGCTGCTGGAGCGCATCGAGTGGGGGAACTTCTACGGCACGCTCGAAGAGATCCGCTCCGGCGGCAAAGTCCTCGCCCACGGCCCGCGCGACGTCGGCCGGGCGATCGGTCCGCTGCTCGCCGCGAAAACGCGCGAGCGTGACCGCATCCGCCGCCTGGAAAAAGGCGAGATCGGCGACATCAACTACGCGATCGAGAAGCTCCGCCTCGCGCACAAGCGCGCCGAAAGGGAAGGGAACCCGGGTCTCATGGCGGAGATCGATGCCGAGATCGCCACCAAACAGGCGCAGTACCAAACCCTCGCCGACCGGCTCACCAAACAGCGCCAGGATCTGCTCGCGGAGACCCTGGTGGCGCGCACCGCCGACGGCACGCTCAAGGAGATGCCGGTCGGCGCCATCCTGCACGTGCTCTACCCCAACACCCTGGGCACCCTGGACAAGGCCGGCCTCTACTTCGTCCGTTTCTGGGAGTTCGTCTCCTCCGAGCCGCGCGAGTCGAACACCGAGGGCGGCATCTTTCCGGCCATCTTCGGCACCGTTCTGATGGTCTTCCTGATGTCCGTCGCCGTCGTGCCGCTCGGCGTCCTCGCCGCCATCTACCTGCGCGAATACGCCAAGCAGGGCTTCATCGTCCGCCTGGTGCGCATCGCGGTGAACAACCTCGCGGGCGTGCCCTCGATCGTCTTCGGCGTCTTCGGCCTCGGCTTCTTCGTCTACATCGTGGGCGGCAGCATCGACAAGCTCTTCTTCGCCGACGCCTTGCCGACGCCGACCTTCGGCACTGGCGGCATCCTCTGGGCGAGCCTGACGCTGGCGCTCCTCACCGTGCCGGTGGTCATCGTCGCCTCCGAAGAGGGGCTCGCGGCGGTGCCGCGCATCGTGCGCGAGGGCTCGCTGGCGCTCGGCGCCACCAAGTTCGAAACGCTCTGGCGGGTGGTATTGCCGGCGGCGGCGCCGGGCATCCTCACCGGCATGATCCTGGCGATGGCGCGCGCGGCCGGCGAGGTGGCGCCGCTGATGATCGTCGGCATGGTCAAGCTCGCGCCGTCGCTGCCGATGGACCACAACTATCCGTTCGTCCACTTCGAGCGCAAATTCATGCACCTGGGCTTCCACATCTTCGACGTCGGCTTCCAGAGCCCGAACGTGGAAGCCACCAAGCCGCTCGTCTTCGCGACGGCGCTACTGTTGATCCTGGTGGTCACCGCCACCAACATCGTCGCCATTTCCCTGCGCAACCACCTGCGGCGCAAATACGCGGGCAGCGCGGTCTGACCCGGAGCCTCCGGAGCCTGATCTGAGATGAATGCCGAGACCGAAACGCCCCGTGCCCATCCGGCCCAGGCGGACCCGCTCGATCCATCGATCGACAATCCGATCCTCCTGATCCAGGCGCTCTCCCTGTTCTACGGCGAGAAAAAGGCGCTCAAAGACATTTCGATGAAAATCCCCGAGAAGCAGATCACCGCCTTCATCGGGCCCTCCGGCTGCGGCAAGTCGACCCTGCTGCGCTGTATCAACCGGCTGAACGACCTGATCGACAGCGTGCGCATCGAAGGCGACATCCAGTTCGAAGGCGGCAGCATTTTCGACCCGCGGATCGACATCAACGCCCTGCGCAAACGCATCGGCATGGTCTTCCAGAAATCGAATCCGTTCCCCAAGTCGATCTACGAAAACGTCGCCTACGGCCTGCGCATCCAGGGGATCAACAAGAAAAGAATCCTCGACGAAGCGGTCGAGAAGAGCCTGAAAGGCGCCGCCCTCTGGGACGAAGTCAAAGACCGCCTGAACGAAAGCGCCCTCGGCATGTCCGGAGGCCAGCAGCAGCGCCTGTGCATCGCGCGAGCCATCGCCGTCGAGCCCGAAGTCATCCTCCTCGACGAGCCCTGCTCCGCCCTCGACCCCATCGCCACCGCGCGCATCGAAGAGCTGATGGAAGACCTGAAAACGCAATACACCCAGGTCATCGTCACCCACAACATGCAACAAGCCTCCCGCGTCTCCGACTACACCGCCTTCCTCTACCTCGGCGAGCTGATCGAATACGGTCCGACCGAAAGGCTGTTCTTGAATCCGATCAAGAAGCAGACGGAGGATTACATTACGGGGCGGTTTGGGTAGGGGGCCTGTCTGAACAGCGGCCTGTGAATTTTTCGGTGGCTCGCACAAGCCTCCGGCGGCACATCAAGGCGGCCCCGGAGGGGCCCTTCGCCTCAGGGCGGCGAGGCAAGGTGACGTAACCCTTCTGGACAGCATCCTTGAGGATGTCCTGAGAAGAGGACCCTGGCTTCAGGACGGCGGCACGCATAGAAGGAACATTAGGCGCACTGGTCCTTTGGGTCAAGGCGGGGTGAGCCGCCCTCCCAGATCCTTCAGGTCGCCGAGGCTCCCCTCAGGATGACGGGACTGGGAGGACTCGGTGGACGGTTCCGGCGAGGTTCTGAGACACTACGGAGCACAGACGGACGGTCCCGACGGAGATCTGAGACGCTGCGGAACACAAGCGGACGGTTCCGACGAAGATCTGAGACGCTATGGAGTATAGATGGACGGTTCCGATGGAGATCTGAGACGCTACCGAACGCAAATGGACGGTTGCGATCGTGACGTGGATGGTTCCGGAGGCGAAGTGGACGGTCGCGGAGTCGGAATGGACGGTCGCCGTCAACAAACGGACGGTTCATCCCGGCTCATGAACCGTCCGCTTGCTCAGGGGAACCGTCCACTTGCTCACGTCAACCGTCCACTGGGTCAGGTGAACCGCCCACTTGTTGGCGGCAACCGCCCACTTCTCGAGGGGAACCGTCCGCTTCATGAGCGCGACCGTCCGCATGGCGAGTGGAACCGTCCACTTCGACCTCGTAGCGTCTCATAATCCGGCCGTGATCGTCCGTTTGTCGCCCCTTGTGTCTCACTTCTCCGGTCGAACCGTCCGCTTCCTCTCTCCGGACAGCTCGGATCAAAGCCCCCAGAGTTCGGGGGTGGCGAATTCGAGGCTGTTGCCGGCGGGGTCGCGGAAGTAGAGGGAGTGGCCGCCGGCGGGCCAGTCGATCTCGGTTTCGATCGCGACTCCGTGCTCTCTCAAATGGTCGCGCCAGGCGTCGATCTCCTGGCGGGTGGCACGGAAGGCCATGTGGCCCGGTCCGTGCCCGCCGTGCATCGGCACGACCGCGTCGCCGATGGGGACGGGGATACGGCTGGTGTTTTCGGGGTTGAACAGGAGAAGCATGCCGTCGCCGCAGCGCAGGAAGACGTGGCGCTCGGTCATGGCCGCGGCGAGCTCCAGGCCCAGTATTCCGGTGTAGAAGTCCCGGGCCGCTTCCAGGTCCGGACAGTACAGCACGGTCTCCAGCACGCCTCGGGGTCTCATTCGGGTCCTTTTTTTAACCGCTGGCTCTCCGCGGCTTCCGCGGGTCCAAGGTCGAACGTCCACGGACCGGGCCGGGTCGGAGCGCGGAGGGCATGCTCCAGGGCGGTGAGGAAACGGTCGCGCGGCCAGTCCTCGGCGCCGAAGCGGGCGAGGTGCTCGGTGCTGTTCTGGCAGTCCACGAGCTCGAAGCGCCAGTGGAGGAGGTTGGCGAGCAGGGTGGCGAACGCGACTTTCGAGGCGTCGGGAGCGCGGGCGAACATCGATTCGCCGTAGAACACCGCGCCGAGGGAGACGCCGTAGAGGCCGCCCACCAGCTTGCCGTCCTGCCAGGTCTCGATGGAGTGGGCGAGCCCCTGCCGGTGGAGAGCGGTGTAGCCGGCCAGCATGTCGGGCGTGATCCAGGTGCCGTCCTGGCCGGGCCGGTGAACGGTGGAGCAGGCGCGCATCACCGCGGTGAAGGCGGTGTCGGTCCGCACCTCGTAGAGGCCGCGCCGCATCGTCTTGCGCAGCGAGCGGGCGATGTGCGCCTCGCCGGGGAGGAGGACGAAGCGCGGGTCCGGACAGAACCAGAGGAGCGGCATCCCCTCGTGCGGCCAGGGGAAGATTCCCCGCGTATAGGCTTCGACGAGCGTTTCGGGATCAGGACGGCCGCCGACGGCGATCACTCCTTCGGGCGAGGTCCAGCTCACCGGCGGAAAGAGGACGCGGCGGCGGCGTGCCATCCTGAAGATCAGCTCAGCAGCCGGAGCAGAACGCGGCGCCGCCGGGGCCGGTTGTCGAAGTCGCAGAGCACGATCTGCTGCCAGGTGCCGAGCGCGAGCTGGCCTCCCTGCACGGGCACGGTCACCGAGGGTCCGAGCATCGCGGCGCGGATGTGGGAGTAGCCGTTGCCATCCCCCCAGCGCAGGTTGTGCTCGTAGTGCTCGTCCCGCGGTGCCAGGCGCTCCATGGCGCGCTTGAGGTCCGCGATCGCGCCGCTTTCGTACTCGATCGTCGTGATGCTGGCGGTCGAGCCGGGCACGAAGATGACGAGGATCCCTTCCTGGATCCCGGTTCCGGCGACGAAGTCGGAGACGTCGGGCGTGAGATCGACGACGTCCGTGTCCGCCGAGGTCTGAAGCTCGAGGTGGCCCTGAACGATAGACATGGCGAAGGGATTATAGGCTGCTACTCCGCCTCGGCCGCAACTTCCCCGGGCACGCCGGGCAGCCCCACGGTGACCCGCAGGTCGGCCGGCCGGATGTGGCGCCGGATGGCCGCTTCGACCGTCTCGCGGTCCAGCGCTTCGAGCTCGCGCCGGCGGTGCTCGGGATCTGCCAGGGGAAGGCCGTACTCCACCGCTTCGATGAGCAGGTCGGCCCACTGGCGGGCGGTCTCGCGGCGGAATGGCTCGCGGCCGAGGAGATAGGCGCGCGCCTCCTCGAGCTCGGCGTCCGCGATGCCGTCGTCCACCAGGCGGGCGATCTCGGCGCGGACTCCGGCTTCCGCCTGGTCGACGGTGGCCGGCGAGGTCCCGACATAGGCGAGCAGGCGGCCCGGATCGAGCCCGGCGCCGGCTGTGGTCTGCGCATGGGCGCTGTAGGCCAGCCCCTCCTGCTCGCGGATGCGCATCGGGATGCGTCCGGTGAGGCCGGCGCCCGAGCCGAGGATCACCGCCGCGACTTCGAGCGCGGTGTAGTCGGGATGGCGGCGGTCGACGGTGAGGTGGCCCATGTAGAGGTGCGCCTGGTCTTCGGCCTCGGTCTGCACCGCGCCGCGGCCGGGCAGGCCCACCGGCGCCGGCGGCTGGGGCAGCACCTCGCCGGCGGCGGGGAGGGTGGCGAACAGCTCTTCCAGACGGCGGCGCACCGCGTCCTCGTCGATCACGCCGGCGACCGCCACCAGCACGCCACCGGAGAGGGAGGCGGCGTGGAAGCGGGCACAGTCGGCGGGGGTCAGGCTGAGCAGGCTTTCGACGCTGCCATGGAGCGGCCGGCTGCGCGGGTGCGGGCTGTAGAGCTGGGCGAGAAATCCCCAGGCTGTCTTGATGTCCGGCTGGTCGGTCAGGCTTTCGAGCTCCGCCGCCGCCTGCTTCGCCATCCAGGCGCAGCGGTCCTCGGGAAAGGTGGGCTCGATGAGCATCTCCGCCGTCCACTCCAGGGCCCGCTCCCAGTCGTGGGCGAGGGCGTCGATGGTCACCCCGTGGTTCTCGAAGGTGCCGAAGCTCGACAGGATCATCCCCTTGTTTTCGGCGTCGTCGGCGATCCGGCGCCAGTCGCGGCCCGCCGTCCCTTCGGTCAGCATGCGGCCGGTGACCAGCGCCTGGCCGGGGATCAGCTCGCGGCGCCCGCCGGCGCAGATCCAGAGGCGCACCGCCACCACCGGCGCGCCCTCCACCCGGCGCACGCAGAGCTGGACGTTGTCAGACAGAGCCATGGTCCGCCTCTTTGGCGATGGCTTCCACCGCCGCATCGATCTCTTCTGTGGTGTTGTAGTAGTGAGGCGAGATGCGCAGCACCGAAATCCCTTCCGCGCCGGGCGCGTTGAACGGTCCTCGGCCACTGACCGAGGCACTGGTATTGATCCCCGCGGCGCGCAGCCGGCGGACGAGGTCGGCGGCCTGCGGAAAGCCCGGCACCTGCGCGGTGACGATGGCGCACAGGCGCGGTCCGCGGTCCAGCAAAGAGATGCCGGGGACCGCCGCCAGCCGCTCCCGCAGATGGGTGGCGAGCGCCTGCGACCGCCGGCCGGCTTCGGGGCCTGCCGCGGTCGCGTAGCGCGCGGCCTCGCCGAGGCCGAGGACGAGCGCGTACGAGTACTCCCAGTTTTCGAACCGGCGGGCGCCGGGAGCCAGGGTGAACGTGCCGGCGTCCACCAGACTGCCGCCGCGCATGTCGAGCGCGAGCGGGTAGGCGCCCCGTTCCAGCGTGCGGTCCGCGACATAGAGGAAGCCGATCCCCCGCGGGCCGCGCAGGAACTTGCGCGCCGTGGCGGCCAGGAAGTCGCAATGCAGCCGGGTGACGTCCACCGGAAGCTGGCCGACCGCCTGGCAGGCGTCCACCAGATAGGGCACGCCCGCCTCGTCGCAGATCGCGCCCACCTCCTCGGCCGGCTGCACCAGGCCGGAGTTGGTCGGCACCCAGGTCAGCGCCACCAGCCGGCAGCGCGGATGCGCCACCAGGCGGCGCACCGACTCCGGATCGACGCCGCCGCCCGGCAGGTCGCCGGCGCGCCGCACCTCGATCCCGAGCCGCTCCGCCAGGGCGAGGTACATGAGCTGGTTCGAGGTGTAGTCGTTGTGCGTCGTCACCAGCACGTCGCCGGCGTGGAAGTCGAAGGCGGAGAGC
Organism: Thermoanaerobaculia bacterium; assembly: GCA_036264355.1. Lineage (GTDB taxonomy): Bacteria > Acidobacteriota > Thermoanaerobaculia > Multivoradales > UBA5704 > UBA5704. The sequence continues at coordinate 82,693 of DATARD010000190.1, read as the reverse complement.
GCCTGCGCCACCGCCACCGTGGCGTTTTCCACCAGCGCCACGTTGCCCGCCGGCGCGCCGATCAGCCGCCCGACCAGCGCATAGGTCTCCGCCACCCGCTCCGCGACCGCGTCTTCCGCCTCATAGCCGCCGATTTCGGCTTCCAGGTCGATGTGGCGATGGATGGCGTCGATCACCGGCCGCGGCATCAGCGAGGCGCCGGCGTTGTTGAGGTGAATGAGCGGCGCCGGGCCGTTGCAGCCCGGCGTGTCCAGGCGCCAGGCGCGGACGCGCTCGTCCGTGTCCGCCGGCGTCACGATTCGGCGCGCGGGAGCGACCAGCCGAGCACCGCGCCGCGCTCGGGACGGAGATAGCGGGAGATCACCTCGAGAACCTGCTCCGGGCTCGCCGCGAGCAGACCCGCCAGGTGACGGTTGATGTAGTCGAGATCGAAGAGAGTGGCGGAGAGGCCCAAGGAGATCGCCTGCTGGTGGACCTTCTCATGGCCGAACACCCAGTCGGCGGTGGCGATCTGCCGTGCCCGCTCCACCTCTTCCGGGGTCGGCGGGTCGGTGACCAGATCGGCGAGCAGGCGCAGCACCTCCGCCTCCACCCGCTCCGGCTCGATGCCGGGCACCACCTCGGCGGCGATGCTGATCTGGCTCGCGTCGAGGCTCTCCGACAGATCGGCCGACACCCAGGCGCAGAGCTGGCCGCTGTCCACCAGCGCGTCCTGCAGCCGGCTGGTGCGGCCGCCGGCGAGGATCGTGGTGACCAGCCGCAGCGGCGGGTGGTCGGGGTGGTCGCCGGACGGCCCCGGCAGCGCCATCAGCATGCGGGCCACCTCTCCCTTGCGCCGTTCGATGCGGCGGATTCCCTCTGGCCAGGAGAGCGGCGGCGCGAAGCCGCCGCGCCGCTCGCCGCCGCCGGGAACGCGGCCGAAGGTGGCGTCGATCGCGTCCATCACGTCGGGTCCGAGGTCTCCGGCCACCACCAGCACCCCGTTGCCGGGGCGGTAGAAGCGGCCGTGGAAGGCGCGCAGCTCGTCCGCGCCGGTGGCGAGCAGCTCCTCGCGCGTGCCGAGCACCGGGCGGCCGTAGGGGTGGGGGAGGAAGAGGCCGGCCTGCACCTCCATCTCCAGCGCATCCCATGGCTCGCTGTCATACATCGCGATCTCTTCGAGGATCACCTGGCGCTCGCTCGCCACCTCGCCGGGATCGAGTGTCAGCGCGGCCATCCGGTCCACCTCGATGGCCAGCGCCTCGGTCCAGCGGTAGGCGGCGAAGTTGAAGTAATAGCCGGTCGAGTCGTGGCTGGTGAAGGCGTTGTTGCTGCCGCCGAGAGCCTGCGTCTTGCGGTCGATCTCCCCCGGGCCGTAGTGGGCCGAGCCCTTGAACATCATGTGCTCGAGGAAATGGGCGATGCCGCCCTGCCCCGCCGGCTCGTCGCGCGTGCCCACCTTATAGAAGAGGGCCGAGGTGACGATCGGCGCCTGGCGGTTCTCCAGCAGGCAGACGGTGAGCCCGTTGTCCAGGTGATCCAGCCGCGGTTTGCCGGGCAGCGTGGGTTGCGTCGTCATTTCCTGCCTTACCCTCCCGGTTGCAGAGTCGCCTCGATGTGGTCGCGGTCCTTGTCGGCCCCTTCGAACACCTCGACGATGAAGTCCTGGCGGCTCCTGCCGGACGCGGTGAGGCCGATGCGATGGCGGCCCGGCGGCAGCTTCAGCCAGGTGCCGGGCTGTGCGAAACGGCCGCCGAAGCTCTTGACCAGCCCGGCCGGCTGACCGTCCACCAGGATCGTGGCACCCGGCGGCTCGACGCGGAAGCCGATCGATTCGCGCACCCGGTACACCTTGAGATCCGAGGCGTCGTTCTGCGCCGCGCCCATGGGCTTCAAATGAGAGAGGATCGGCGTCACGCCCCCGACCTCGCCGGCTTCGACGCGGAGGACGAAGTCTTTCAGTCCCGCGCTGCGCAGCTTGATCAGATGCTCGCCGGGGGAGAGGGTGTAGGTGCGCCCTCCCTTCTGGCCGTTCCACTCGGTCGCCTGCCCGATCATCGTGCCGTCCACCAGCACATAGGCATCGGGAGGAGTCGGGCGGAAGACGAGAGCGACCCCGGTCTTCAGGGTCTGATCCACCGGTCCACCGGCCGAGCGCCGGGGCTGCTCTTCCTCCTCCGGCTCGGCCTGCCGGACCGGCGGCTCGGGAGCCGGCGGCTGCGGCCTCTCCGGCGAGCCGGTCGCCGCGGGCGGCACGAACGGTCCATGCTGGCGCGGGGTGGGAGCCGGCACCGGCGGCGCAGTTGGCGCGGGCGGTTCGGGACGGCCGGGCGGTGTCTGCCGCACCATCTGCCCCGGCGGGATTGAAATCGGCGGAGCTTGCGTCGTTGGTGCCGCCGCAAGGTCCGGCGGCGGCGTGGCGGCAGAGACCGCCGGAGGAGTGGAGTCGGCGCCCTGCGGCGGCGTGCTGCTCGCCGCGACCGGAGTCTCCTGGCCCGGCGGGATGCCGACGCCGTTGCCTTCCTGGGTCACCGGATGGCGGAAGAAGAACCACCACACCCCGGCGGCGCCGGCGCCGACCATCAGGAAGAGCACCAGCATGATCGCCACCGCCAGGCTCTTGCCATATCCCGGCCGCGACGGCGAGGCGGCGACCGGCGCGGCGGTGTCGGGCATGACCGGGGGTGGCGCCGTCGCGCGGGCCGGAATGGGCGGCGGCGTCGCCACCCGCGGCGGCAGGGACGGGGGAGGAACCGAGGAGCCGGTCACCGGCGTGCCCGGCGGCGCCGAAGCCTGCGGCGACGGCACCCCGTCCGTGGTGCGCTTGGGCAGCATGCGCGTCGCCTGCATCGGCAGGTTCGCGGCCGGCGCGGAGAGCGTCTCGTCCGACAGCTCGCGCTCGCAGGCCGCCACCTCGGCCGCCAGCTCGGCGGCGGTGGCGAAGCGGTCGTCGCGATTCTTCGCCAGCATGCGGCGCAGCAGCGCCTCCAGCCGCTCGGGCACCGCGCGCAGCTCCGAGATCGGAGGCGGCTCCTTGTGCAGGATCTGATACACCAGCGTGGTGATCGTGTCGCCGTCGAACGGGCGCTTCTGCGACAGCAGCTCGTAGAGCACCACCCCGAGCGAGAAGATGTCGCTCCGCCCGTCCAGCTCCTCGCCGCGGATCTGCTCCGGCGACAGATACTGCGGGCTCCCCATCACCGAGCCGGCCACCGTCAGCTCGGTGCTCTGGCCGGTCACCTTGGCGATGCCGAAGTCGGCGACCTTCACCTTCCCCTGCTTGTCGAGCAGCACGTTGCTCGGCTTGATGTCGCGGTGCACGATCCCCTGCCGGTGGGCGAAGTCGAGCGCGTCCGCCACCTGGCGGATGATGCGCAGCACCTCGCGCAGCGACAGCGGCGGGCCGGCCTCCAGGCGTCCGGCGAGATCCGTGCCCTCGACCAGCTCGAACGCGAGATAGAGCATCCCCTCCGCCTCGCCGGCGTCGAACAGCGTCACCACGTTCGGGTGCAGCAGGCGTCCGGCGGCCCGCGCCTCGCGCAGCAGGCGGCGCTTGCGGTCCTCGATCTCCTGCGGCCGGCCGGCCAGGCGCACCGTCTTGATGGCGAGCCGGCGCTCGATCTGCGGGTCCTCGGCGAGGAACACCTCACCCATGGCACCGGCACCCAGGAAGTCCAGGATGCGGTAGCGGCCGACCATGCGGCCCCCCATTGGATCGGTGGGATCGGTGGGATCGGTCACCGCGGGGCCTACTCTCCGTCGCCCTCGGCGGCCGGCACGGCCGTCTCCGCGTCGATCGTCTCCAGCAACTGCTGCGCCTCCGCCAACTGCCCGGGCGGCACCATCACATGCACCTCGCCCAGGTGACCGAAGTCGGTCGGGAACTCGCTGGCATGCAGCGACTCCACCTGGGCCTCGATGCCGTTGTTGTTCAGGAAGCCGATGACCAGAGAGGCCTCTTCGTCGGTTCCCACGATCTTGGCGGTCTTCCAGGCCTCGTCGTTGGTCTCGTCGGTCGTCTCGTCCGCAGTCTCGTCCATAGACACCTCCACAGCTCAGGACTTCCTGCATCATATCGCAGGCTCCTCGCGGTCAAACCTTTGGCGGGATTTTGGGTTTCCCACACCCAGGATTGAAATCCTGGGCTGGAGGCCCTTGTCCCTGGGACGGCTTAGGAACGAGCCGGGGATCCTCGTCCAACGGCTCCTCGGCCCGTCGCAGATCCGAAGCGACCCGGTAGGAGTTGCCGAGGCAGGCCCACGCCATCGCCTGCGTGTCCGCCACCAGGCCGCGCCCATAGCGCTCCTCGTCGAGCCGGCCGGAGATTCCCACTGCGAACCGGGCCAGTTCCACTCCGGCCACCGGGCGGCCCGGCCCGGACCGCCCCATCAAAGTTGCCTGGCCATCCGGGCCAGAGAGCTGGCCGAGGCGGCCACGGAGGAACCACGGGACTGGCGGTCCATGAGCACAGAGCTCCTTTCCAAGCAGGGCAGAGGCGCGCCTTGGTGGCAGGCCGTGCCTGCTTGATGAGGGAAAGTGTGCTCTCGTTTGTCGCGCACCTCCCCTTTCGCCAACGCAACCGTGAAGGACCTGCCCGTAGCGTCGGCAAAAGCGACTTCGGTGTGTGGCATCCAGGAATCTGGTATGATCGCAATCAAGCGTTGTTGGCGAAGGTTCTGCTGAACCTCAGGCGTATAGGGAGTCATGGAGGGAGCGGGTTTCCGAGTAGACCTGGGTGGTTACCCACCCAGACCCCCCCTGGCGCGAGGCACCTATTCCAGCGTGCTTGCAGGCCGAAACTCTCAGTCGACCCTGAGAAACAAGTGGAATAAGTGGAATAGAAGTAACCGTAAAAGTCGTAAGTAGAGTGGGGAGTGTTCGATCATGGGCACGGACAGTAACCATAAGAAGACAATCTCGGGATTTGTAGGGGGTGTTATCGCGGCAGTCATCGCGGCAGTCATTGCAGCGGTAATCGTTGGTGAAGGCCGATTTGCCCAGCAATCACCCCCTCCGCTTGGCGATGGGCATGGGCCTTCGGGCCCTTCTCCATCAGCAGGTCGCGAGCCTGTAACGGCGCTGCCAGCGCAGGCTCCTAAGCAAGCAGACACAACTCCGTCGGCTGTGGCAACGCCCACGCCGTCGGACCGTTTCACTCCCTCTTCGGTCGAGCCGACTTCGCGTGAACCAGAGAGAGAACCGACCAGACCTGTCGCGGCACCCGAAATTCTCCGGGAGCGAGTCGGCGATCACATCTTTGAGCTTAAGCAGTGCGCTCGTTCGGGAACAGCCCTCGAATGTGAAGTCTTGGTTACAAATCAGGGGGAGGACAGGACTCTATATCTTCTTCCGGAGAATTCCCGCTTGATTGATGAAGGAGGAATTGAATACAGTGCCGTGTCATTGATCCTGGGCGGAGGAGGATCCCGTGTTCCTATGATAACCTTTGGATCTAACAAACCACCTGCGGCTGCAAACCTCACCACTGGGGTGCCCATCAAGGCCGTCCTGAGCTTCGAAGGAATACCTTCCGGCGTTAAACGCGCAGCCTTAATCGAGATCCAGGAGGCGGCGGGAGGATTTTACGGTGGGCGAGGACTGAAAGCCCAATTCCGCAATGTCCCTCTAGAGCCGCATTGAACGGCGAGCGGATGGCGGAGGCGAACCGTCGACTTGCCGACAGCCGTTCCGCCACCGGCCGCTCTCCGGAAAGGGAGCGCCAAAGCAAGGAGGAATCATGGCCCAAAGTACACAGGTTGATCACCATCGGACACTGCGGCAACTGTTTGCACTTGCAGCTTTCTCGGTACTCTTGCTTACCAGTTGTGCCAGCCCACCGACTCCAGAGTCGTATGGCGTTTACGCTAGGGAGGGGCGCACTCTGCAACAGCTCAGCGAGACACCTCCACTGCGAATTGGCAGCGATTCCGAGTTCATTGTGTTCGACAAGGTGATCGGCAGTGGCCTTCTGGGCAGCGGATCTGTGGACTTGAAGGATATATTTTCAGTGCGTCATAGTGCATTCGTTCGCTACGACGTCGAACGAGTGAGAGACCCTCGCGACAACACACTCACTGAGATACATATATCCCCAGCGGGTCAGTGGCTGCCACTTGACGAGAGTGTCAATGTCAACTTTGGCCCTATCAAGGGTCAAACCGAGATGCTTCTAATTCACCCCACAGAGCGTCTCCCAGATGGTCTCTATGCCCTCCGAGTTAACTCGAAGATCTATCCATTCTCAGTTGCTGTCGACCCAGGACACGCTTCTCAGAGTGCCGCTAATCGCTGCAAGGACAAGCACTCAGACGCTAGGCCAAAGAGTTCTACTTTCTCTTGGAACGATTTTCTAAATACAGTGCAGCAGAAAGGCCAATCGGCTCACGGCAACTGGCTCGAAAGCACTGGTTACCTCGACTGCGCGGCGCTGGACGCCGAGGCACAGGGGTGGCGTACTGCCGCCGCTTCAGCGCTCGCGAACGGCCAGCTTCAACGGGCGTTTGTTCCTGCGAGGTTGTTCGCGGCCTACGACGCCGACGGCGGGCGAGGCCTTTTGAAGACCCTCTCGGAAGGGCTCCAACGCTCCGCTCAACAAGCGTTCGACGCACAGCGCTGGGGCGAAGCGGCCGATTTCGCCTCATTAGGTCTTGAGCTTGACAGCGCAAATCCGACCTTTCAGCGAATCTCCACCGAGGCTCGCCAGAAGAGCGCTGACGTTGCGGCCACTGAGAAGGCCGCCGCCGAGGCCCGCTACGCGGCTCGAGTCCGCGCGTCTCGGACCGCCACCCAGACCCTGGGCCATTTTGCGGTTATTTCGGACAAGTCTTCCAGAAGCCACGGACTCGTCCCTAACGCAAGCCATGCGATCGAGGTCACGAACGTCTCGATTAAAGGCTTGGCGTATCTTTCAGACTCCGGCTGGATAACCTCGACCAACAAGCTCGACGACGAGTATTGGTTTTGCTGGATTTCCGAAGATGATATCGGTCCCGCTCAGGCATACAACGGCAAATCGTTGGTAAGACTCTCCTTCAGAAACGGATGGGGCTGGGCTGCCGTGTTCAACACTGAGAGCGAAAGCGCACACTTCATCGAGCTTCTTAACACAGCAAAGAAGGCCTGGTACTCTCAGTATAGAGATCTGGTCGTCAACGGCCAATGTCCGTCGTAGTGCCAGCTCCGTTCAGTTCCCCCCTTGCTACCACGCGCGCTGATGACGCTCTTGCTTGTTTTCAGTGATTGCTCCTTGTGGCCGGTGCGGGTGTACTGGTCCGAGATAGGTGCCCGAGATAGGAAGTCCCGAGATAGGGTAGAGTCGGCTGCCGGGCCGATGGCCACCACTTCAACCCGCTTTGAAGGACCCACTTCAAGCGTGGCACGAATGAATCCTCGCGCGGACGCTGTTTGGAAAGACACGGGCGGCCCGAGGATTGTTGAGGGTCGCCGGCCTCCGGTATGATCCTCGCCGCTCAAGCGGAAGGGACGCCCATGAAGAAGATCTGCGACAACATCCTCGATGCCATCGGCGAGACGCCGATGGTGCGCATCAACCGGCTCACCCAGGGCCTCGTGAAGGCCACCGTGCTGGCCAAGGTGGAGACGTTCAACCCCGGCAACTCGATCAAGGACCGCATGGCGGTCAAGATGATCGAGGACGCCGAGAAGGCCGGCCTCCTGAAGCCCGGCGGCACGATCATCGAAGGGACCTCCGGCAACACCGGCATGGGCCTCGCCATCGCGGCGGTCGTGAAGGGCTACAAGTGCGTCTTCACGACGACCGACAAGCAGTCCAAGGAGAAGGCCGACGCCTTGCGCGCCTTCGGCGCCGAGGTCATCGTCTGCCCCACCGACGTCGATCCGGAAGACCCGCGCTCCTACTACTCCGTGTCGTCCAGCCTGGAGGCGAAGGTTCCCAACTCCTGGAAGGCCAACCAGTACGACAACCCGTCGAACGCGGTGGCGCATTACGAGCAGACCGGTCCGGAGATCTGGGAGCAGACCGGGGGGAAGATCACCCATCTGGTCTCCGGCGTCGGCACCGGCGGCACCATCAGCGGCATCGGCCGCTACCTCAAGGAGAAGAACCCGCGGATCAAGATCTGGGGCATCGACACCTACGGCTCGGTGTTCAAGAAATACAAAGAGACCGGGATCTTCGACAAGACCGAGATCTATCCCTACAGCACCGAGGGGATCGGCGAAGACTTCCTGCCGCAGAACGTCGACTTCGACGTGATCGATCATTTCGAGAAGGTGACCGACAAGGACGCCGCGCTGATGACCCGCCGTATCGTGCGCGAGGAAGGGATCTTCGTCGGCAACTCCGCCGGCTCGGCGATGGCCGGCCTCCTCCAGCTCAAGGACAACTTCCAGAATCCGGACGATGTCGTGGTGGTGATCTTCCACGACCACGGCACGCGCTATCTGGGCAAGATGTTCAACGACGAATGGATGCTGTCGAAAGGTTTCATCGACCGCTCCGGCCTGACCGCGCGCGACCTCGTCGCCTCCGGCCTCTCCGGCGAGCTGCTCGCGATCGAGGGGAGCGAGCCGGTCTCGGCGGCGGTCAAGCTGATGAGCCAGCACGACTTCTCGCAGATCTCGATCACTCTCGACAAGCGCCTCGTCGGCTCGCTCAACGAAAGCCATCTCTACGCCGAGCTGGTGCGCGATCCGAGCGTCAAGACCCGTCCCGTCGAATCGATCATGCAGCCGGCGTTTCCGTTCGTGGACATCTCGACTCCGGTCGATCTGATCTCGACCATGATCACGCCGGAAAATCCGGCCATTCTCGTTCGCGATTTCAAGAGCGACAAGCCGTTCATCATCACCCGGTCCGACGTGATCAAGGTCCTCTGCTGACATGACCGCCGGCGACCGTGTGCCTCCCGGCCAGGCTCTGACCAGGAAATACCCGGTCGTCGGCGAGAAGGCACCCGCCCCGCAGGCCCTGGATCTCGCTGCCTGGCGCCTGGCCGCCGAAGGGCTGATCGATCCTCCGTTTGCCCTTACCTACGAAGAGATCCTGAGCCTGCCGCAGCGCGAGCTGACGGCCGACATCCACTGCGTCACCGGCTGGACCCAGCTCGACATGCGCTTCACCGGCATCCCGCTCGCCGATCTCCTCGCGGCGCGCGGCGCCCGAGCCCTGCCGGAATCGCGTTTCGTCCGCTTCGTCGCCTGGTCCGATCGCGGGCACGACACCTCGCTGCCGCTCGACCGCGCGCTGGCGGACACCTGGCTCGTCCACACCTTCGACGGCCGGCCGCTCGCACCGGAGCACGGCTACCCGCTGCGTACGGTCACTCCCTCGCGCTACTTCTACAAGAGCCTCAAATGGGTCCACCGGATCGAATTCCTGGCGGAGGACCATCTCGGCTACTGGGAACGGGAGTCGAGCTACCACAACCACGCCGATCCCTGGCCCGGCAACGAGCGCTACGTCAGCGGCTCGCACACCGCGGAAGAGATCGAGAGATTCCGCACCGCGAAGAGCTATGTTCCGTATCGCGGGCTCAAGAGCCTTCTGCTGAGCGCAGACCTCCGCGGCTGGGCTCCCGCAACGAGCGACCTGGGCAACCTCTATCTGAAGGATTGTGATCTGCGCGGCGCCCATCTCGACGGAGTTGACCTGCGAGAAGCGAACCTGACCCGCTGCGACCTCGGCGGCGCGTCGCTCCGCGGCGCCGATCTCCGCGGAGCGGATCTCGAAGGCGCCTCCTTCCTCGCAGCCGACCTCACTGGAGCCGACCTCCGCGGCGCCGCCTTGAGCGCCACAAAGCTCATCGGCGCCAAGATCGACGGACTGCGCTGGAGCGAGGACGCCGAGCTGCTGGAAGATCAGGAGCGCTACTTGCGCGGCGGCGGGGTCTAATCGCCCGGCCGGCTCCGCTCGAGCACCTCTTCGGAGGTGAGGCCATAGAGCGGCGGCGTCGGCACGCCCAGGATGCCGAGCATCAGGTAGATCTGCCCGCGGTGATGAATCTCGTGCTCGACCATGGAGCGCAGCCACTTCCACACCGCGATCGATGCCCCGCCGGGCGTCTCGCACCGGCGTTCCAGGTCCGCCGGAGTGAGATTCCTGAAGATCTCCATGGACTCCGCGTGCATCCGTTCGAAGTAGTCGAGCGTCTCGGCATGGCCATCCGCCAGCTCGCGCCCATGGCCCGGATACCGGCTCGGCCGGCCCTGGGCGTTCTCGGCGAACATCCAGCGCTCGATGGCGCCCAGGTGGCGGATGAGATCGCCGAACGTGAAAGCGCCCGGCTTGTAGGTCCATTCCAGATGCTCCACCGGAACGCAGGCGACCACCCGGCGCGTCCGCTCATGGACGCGCCCGAAGTAGTCCAGAAAGGGCTCGATGCGGGTGATTTCCATGGAGACCTCACACGTTTTTTCGTGCCGCGAGCCATTTCGCCACGAAAGGAAGCGCCAGGAGACCCAACCAGACCGCGAACCACAGGGTGGCGCCGCGGACGACGAGGGTGATGAGGTTGGCGTCGGCGGTGCCCAGGCCCTGGGCGTGGAGGAGGGCGGCCATGGAGCCCTCGGCGGCGCCGAGACCGCCGGGGAGCATGGAGAGGGAACCCACGACGGTGGCTCCGGTGTAGTTGAAGAGCGCGGCGAGGAGGCTTGCCCGCGGCGCGTATTCGCGCACGACGAGCCAGAAACCGACGCCTTCCGCGCTCCAGGCGACCGCCGAGAGGCCCAGCGCGGCGGCCAGGAGACCCGGCGAGAGGAGGCTGCGCAGACGGTCGAAGAGATCGACCAGCAGCGGGACGCGCGGACCGAGGACCGGCAGCTTGGCAAGCAGGCGGAAGATGAAATCGGCGCCGGTCTTCCAGGTGAGGAGGAGGACCACCACCGCCACCGCCGTGAGGAGCAGCGCCGAGAGCCAGATGCCGTTGGGGAAGGCCGCTGCGCCACAGGCGATGATGAGGAGGACGCCCAGCAGGTCGGTGACCCGCTCCGCCAAAACCGCCGGCACCACCCGCAGCGCCGGCCCGCCGCCGAGCTCGCGCACCAGCCAGCTCTTGCCGAGCTCACCCGCCTTGCCCGGCGTCACCGAGAGGAGGAAGCCGACCAGGAAGACCGCGAGGCTCTTGCCGCGCGCGAGAGGCACCTCCAGCTTGCGCAGGTACGCCTCCCAGCGGAGGAAGCGCAGACCGTAGTTGACCAGCGAGAGCGTGAGGACGAACGGCAGCAGCCGGAGATCGAACCGCCGGAAGCTGTCGAGGAGCTGGCGCGGGCTGGCGGTGAGCACCAGCCCGATGCCGACCAGCACGCCGAGGCCGAGCGGCACCAGGAGCCGCCGGCCGAGCTGGTCGAGACCGCTCCTTGCCTCCTCCGGCGGAGGAGCGGTCACCGCTGGCTCCATGCTCAGGCGGCCTTCTCGGCGGCGGTAGCCTCGGGATACTGCTCGAAGAGGCGCATCCACTGGCTGGTCTTCTTGTACTGCTCGATGCGGCGCTTGCCGATGGTCGGATACCAGATGTGGTCGTGGTAGAAGAACGAGCCGAAGACAAAGAAGTAGAGCAGCGGCGTGCGGAAGAACAGCTTCTGCAGGAAGTGCAGCGGGCCGAACCACACCAGGTCGCCGAAGCGCGACACGGCGTTGTCGCCGACGGTGAACTTGAAGTTCCAGTTGGAGACGTCCTCGCCCACCACCTCGATGTCGCGCGGATCGCCGATCCCGAGGCCCGCGTCATGGGCCAGGCGGATGTACTTGATCTTCATGGGATCGAACCCCATCATCTTCGCCGCCACGGCGTCGATCGCCACCTGGTCGCCCGACGCCATCAGGATGTCCTTCTCGACCGGGATCATCGTGCGCGGCCCCGGGCCGTTGCCGCAGGTGGTGCCGTCCTTCATCGCGAAGATGCCGGAGTGGATCTCCTTCTGGATGGTGAGCAGGTCGACCAGCGTCTCGTGGATCCACGAGTGCGTGTAGTGCCGGCGAGTGTTGAGCAGGCCGCCGAAGGCGTTCTTCATCGCTCCGGTGGTCGTGGTGTAGATGTGGCACTTCACAGTCGGCAGGTGGACGATGTTCTTGCCCAGGAAGAACTCCGGGATGGTGATTCCGTCGGGGTAGATCTTGGGCAGCGCCAGCATCTTCCCCTTGGGCTGGTACTGGATCCACTTCAAGTCGTCGGCGAAGCAGTTGTAGCGCACCGGCACGCCGTACTTGTCGAGCACCGGCAGGTAGCGGTTCAGACGCTCGCCCTTCTTGGGGTCGGTCACCACGGTGTTGTTCTGCACGCACACCAGGTCGTCGTAGCCGTCGGCGCGCAGCTTCTGGATCGTCCCCTCGAGCTGCCAGGGGGTGGTATTGGCGCCCGGGTACGGGAAGTGCCACGAGATGTTGTCCTTCAGGATCGTGGTGGCGCCGGTCTTCAGGAAGCGGTCGACGTCGGCCATCTGCATCGTCCGTCCAACGTCTTCGAGGACGGTCTCGGGCTTGGTCTTGATGACCGCAACACGGGCTTTCGGGGGCATGGGAGGACCTTTCTCTTCGAATCGTTCCGCCGCTGCGAGCGGCGCACAACAGGTGCATTATAGCCTGCTAGGATTACCTCCCGTGTCTCAGCGCCCGCTCAAGCTCCTGGACTGGCTGTGCCTGGCGGCCCTGGTGGCCCTGGCCGCCGCATGGGCGTCGCGTCCGCTGAGCCATGACGACCTGTTCGGCCATCTGCGGGCGGGGGAGTGGATGGCGGCGCATCGCACGGTGCCGACGACGGACCCGTTCTCATTCACCCGGCTGGGCGCGCGGTGGGTCACGCACGAGTGGTCGTTTTCGCTCCTGGCCTGGGGAATCTGGCTCCTCGCCGGCTATCCGGGGCTGATCGTGACGCGGGTTCTCGTGGTTCTCGCGATCGGGGTCGCGGTCGGTTGGCGGATGGTGGCCGACGAAACCGCCAGTCGCTCCATTCCCTGGATCGCCGCTCTGCTCGGGCTCGGCGTCTGGGCGGTCGCGGCGGAGCTGATCCTGCGGGCGGCTCTCCTGTCGGAGCTGTTCCTGGCGCTGGCGTTGGTCTTCCTGACCCGGTTTCGGCAGTCCGGCGAGCGGCGGTTCCTGATCTTCCTGGTCGTCCTCTTCTTTCTTTGGGGCAACGTGCACTCCGGAGTGATCTTCGGGTTGTACGTCCTCGGCCTCTTCGCCGTTGAGGCGGCGTTCCGCGAGCGGCGGCCGCGGCCTTATCTCCTGACTCTGGCGGGAGCCGCGCTGGCATCGCTGGTCAATCCGAACGGGATCGAAGTCTGGCTCTATCCGTTCAAGCTGAGCCACATCCTGTTCGCCAGCGGCATCGAGTGGGACCTCGGCCACTTCGCGGCGGCGGACCCGCGGAGCAATTCGGCGTTCCTCATCCTCGGCGTCCTGCTGTTGGCAGGGCTGATCCCGCTGGAACGGTTGCGCGAAGTCTCCCTCGCCGAAGGGGTGGCGATCCTCACCTTTCTCGGCCTCTCCTTCAGGTCCTCGCGCTTCGTCTTCCACTTCGTCATCCTGGCGCTGCCGGTGCTCTACCGTCTGCATGCTCGGAGGACTTGGACGCAAAACCTGCGGCGGATCGCTGCCATGGCGACCATGGCCGTTCTCGGCCTCACCGCCGCGACGGCCTGGATCGGCCATTCGCGCCGTCTCATCGCGCCGGAGCTGCCGGAGGGCGCGGTCCGTTTTCTGGAGGCGAACCATCTCGGCGGCCGGGTCTTCAATCATCAGAACTTCGGCGGCTTCCTGCTCTGGCGGGCGCGGATGCCGATTTTCTGGGATGGACGGAACGACGTCTTCGCGTCGCTGGTCCAGGAGGTCACGACGACGCCATTCCCGGACATCGTCCAGCGCTATGGGATCGACTACCTGCTGATCACGGAGCATGAATATCCGGGGATCGAGCCGGAGATCCCGAGCCGTTGGGGGCTGGTCTACTGGGATGACGACAGCGCCGTCTACCTGCGCCGGGACGGACCGCTCGGGCTCCAGCTTCCGCGTCTCGAGCTCCGCCTGTTCCCGGGCTTCGGCGGCCGGCCGGGTCTGGAAGCCCTGGCGCGGAATCCGCAGCTCGCCGCGGCGGCCCGCGGCGAGCTGGCCCGCGTTCTCGCCTTCAATCCGGAGAATCAGCGCGCACTCTACTTCCTCGGCGTCCTCAGCCTGTACCAGGGAGATCTGCAACACGCCGAAGCCGCCTTGCGGGCGGCGCAGGCGATCCGTCCGAACGAGCTGGTGGACAAGGCGCTGGCCATGGTGGACGAAATGACGCGGCGCGGCCGGTAGTGTCATATCCTCGCAGGCGTCAGAGGGGGATCATGGACATCACGCACGTATTCTTCGACATCGGCGGTGTGCTCGGGACGAACGCCTGGGATCATGAGCAGCGCGCGCGAGCGGTGGAGCGCTTCGGGCTGGACGACGAATTCGACTCCCGCCATCAGGAGGTGGTCGGGGAGTTCGAGTCCGGGCGGCTCACGCTGCACGACTACCTGGAGAGCGTCATCTTCTATCAGCCGCGGTCGTTCACCCGCGAGGAGATCGTCGCCTTCATGTTCTCCCAGAGCGAGCCGTTCCCGGAGAGCCTGCGCATCGCCCGCGACCTCTCCCACCGGCCGAACCTGACCTTGATGACCCTCAACAACGAATCCGCCGAGCTGAACCTCCACCGCATCGCCGCCTTCGGCCTGCGCCAGATGTTCACCGCCTTCCTCTCCTCCTGCTGGCTCGGGGTGCGCAAACCGCAGCCCGTCATCTTCGAACGCGCCCTCGGCATCGTGCAGGCCAAGCCCGAGCGTGTGGTGTTCATCGACGACCGCGAGCAGAACCTCGCGCCGGCACGGACGATGGGCTACAAGACGATCCTCTTCACCGGTTCGGAAGCGCTGGAGGAGTCGCTGCGGGGATTGGGGTTGCTGTGAAGATCTTGGTGCGACTCCAGTAGGTCAGTTATACTTTGCGGTGGAGGTACGACCATGGCGAACACCGTTGGGGCAAAGGGCCAACTGGTCATTGAGAAGCCGATTCGCGAGGCACTGGGGATCGAGGCAGGCTCCACGGCCGTGCAAACGGTCAAAGACGACCACATAGAGATCCGATTCTACCCACCTGAACACAAGAGATCGCTGCGCGGCATTCTCTCCGACGCGGTCACGAAGTCGGTTGGAGATCGAGATTGGAGCGAGATCCGCGAAGAAGCTTGGGCGGCGGCGGCCGAGGAGAAGGAGAGATTCTCTCGGTGAGCGTTACATCGAGGTTTCTCGACACCAGCTACCTGGTGCGATATCTGACCAATGACCCGCCCGAGATGGCTGAGCAGGCAGCGCGAATCATCGAGAGCGAAGAGCCTCTCGTCCTGAGTGAAGTAGCGCTTGCCGAGACTGCCTACGTGCTTATTGCGGTCTATGGGACGGCTCGGGATCGCTTGGTCGATGCTCTCTTGGAGGTTGTCCAGTTGCGCAACATCCAGATGGCAAATCTCTCCAAGCCAATCGCTCTCGAAGCTCTCAGGCTTTGTCGAGGCTCGAAGCGAGTCTCGTTCGCTGACGCGTTGCTTTGGGCGCAGGCTCGTGAGCGCGGCGTAGATGCCGTGTACTCGTTCGACCGGCGGTTCCCTTCGGATGGTGTGAAGATCATCGGGATGCCGCCGCCCACGCCACCAGCCCGAACGTCATCCGGGCATTGATCTCCCCGAGAGGATGGAAGACGGTCGTCCCGTCCGCCCGTCGATATCTCCAGGCGTCCACACCGAACGGTCCTGTGTAGCCCTCTCGGCGGAGCGCCGCGGCCACGCCGTTCACGATCTCGAGGAAGCGCTCCCGGTCCCGCTCCGGCAGATCAGCCTGTAGATCGATCCCCGCGAACTGGCCTTTGCGGTCCACCTGCTGGCGGTGGATGCCTGCGATGCGAAGCTCGCTGCCGGTGAGGAGAGCCGAGCAGCCATAGTCGGCGACCCGATCCATCCAAGGTTCGAAGAGAAGAGGGCCATGGCGTTCGAAGAGATGCTCCACCGTCCGGCGGGATTTCACGTCCGGGAGAAGCGGTCCCTTCCTTATTAGATAGCGCTCGCGGCCGGAGGCGGAGAACGGAGCCTTGACGATCCAGCTCTCCGGGGCGGTGCGGCCGGCGAGGATGCGGTCCAGCTCCGTCATCGATTCCACCACCCGGGCTCCTGGCAGCGCACAGCCCAGCTCTTCGGCGACGCGGAGGTGGAAGGACCGGTGGTGGACAGTCGCGACGACGGCCGGTGGCGCGACGGGGAGGTGCCAGACGAGCTCATGCAGCGGCGCGTCCCAGGGGATGGCAGTGCCGCGCGGTGCGGCGCGGAGGCGGACGGCGTCCAGAGTTTCGCACCAAGCCAGGAGATCGGCGGTGGGCTCCAGCCGGTCGAGCGGACCGGTTTCCAGGATGAGGCCAGGAGCCGCGGCCGGATCGGCAGGAGCCGGGAGCCAGAGGCGGTCGCCTTCCCGCGCGAAGACGCGGAGGAGCGTTCCCAAGCGCGCGACGGTGCGCAGGACGTTCCGATTGGGCTGGCGATGGCGGCGGCGGGGATCGACCAGGCGAGCGAGGTCGTCCTCGGCGAGGAGGTTGCCGAGGATACGGCGGCTCACCGCCCACTCTCCTCCAACCGCCGGATGAACTCCGCATCGAGCCCCGCGGCTTCGCGGCCGACGCGGTGGAAGCTCGTGCCGCGGGCGCGAAGCGGACGCAGGGGCCAGGTGAGGTGGCTCCTCCAGACGTCCCAGGCGGATTCTTCGGCGTCTTTCCAGCGCTGTAACCAGGTCCAGCCGAACCGGACGTGCTCGATCTCGTCGCGGTGGACCTGCTCGATCACCGCCGCCGTTTTCAGGTCGCCGGCCCGCCGCGCCGCCTCTTCGTAGTCCACCGTGTGGTCGAGGTTGGCGTTCTCGAAGGTCAGCGACATGGCGCAGATGAAGTCCAGGGGCGAGTGGATGTGGACCACCTTCTTCCAGAAGTAGAAGTTGACCGGGAAGTCGCCGAAACGGGCTCCCGTGTCCTCCAGGCGGGCGATGTACATCCGCGTGTGCCGCTGCTCGTCCTGGAGGATGCCGGCGAGACCGCGCCGAAAGTCCGGCGGCGCGTCGGGAAAGGCGAGGAGCGCCCAGGCGAACAGCTCGGCCGCTTGCAGCTCATGGTTGGCCAGCCCGTGCAGGATGCGCGGCCGTTGTGCCGGATCGGGCATCCCCTCGCAGGAGGGCACCTCGGCTTTCACCCCCTCGACGAGCCGCAACGCCGGAGGCCGTCCCGGGCCATCCACTCGCAACGCCGGTCCCGGGTGCTCGTCCGTCAGCGCTTCGCCCGGCGGCGCCAGCTTGACGGCGAGGTCCTCGGTGTCCAGGACGGTGCGGGAGAAATCGCGGAGCTCCATGGGTTCAATCTAGCGCAGGGGATGCCTCCTCCGCTAAGCTCATCGTCAATCATGAATCGAAAAAATACGGGTCGGCCGCTCGTCTTCGCGTTCCTGTTCCTGATCCTGCTCGGCGCTTTGCCTTCCGGAGCCCAGCCCAACGGACCGCTGCCGCAGCCCCTGCCGCTGTTTCCGCCGGACAACTGGTGGAACACCGATGTCAGCGCAGCGCCTGTCGATGCGGGGAGCGCGGGCTTCATCCAGCACATCGGCGGGGGGACGCCTCTCCATCCGGACTTCGGCGGCGATGCCGATCCGTTTCCCGAGACGTATGGGATGACCTATGTCAGCGTGCCTGGGACGCAGCCACTGGTGCCGGTGACGTTTACCGAATTCGGCAGCGAGAGCGACGCCGGAGCGCCGGGCCGGCCGGCGGGGTATCCGATTCCGGACGAGGCGAAGACCCAGGCGCACTACATCGAGGGCGGCGATCCGGGGAACGCGAACGTCTCGGGCGACCGGCACATGCTGCTCGTGGACCGCGACCACCGGCTCCTCTTCGAGCTCTACCACACCCACTTCAACAGCGGGTTGAACCGCTGGGAGGCGGGCTCGGGCGCGGTGTTCGATCTGACCACCAACGGCCGGCGGCCGGAGGGGTGGACCAGCGCCGACGCCGCGGGGCTCGCCATCCTCCCGGGTCTGGTGCGCTACGACGAGGTCTTCGGCTCCGCCCCGATCCGCCACGCGTTCCGTTTCACCATCGGCGAGACCAACAGCCATGTCTTTCCCGCTTCCCATGATGCCGGCGAGGCGATCGGCGCTCTGCCGATGGGCGCGCGGCTCCGGCTCAAGTCGGGCAAGGACCTTTCGGGCTACACGCCGGAGGTGCGGAAGATCTTCCAGGCGATGAAGACGTATGGCCTCATCGTCGCCGACAACGGCTCGGACATGTACATCCAGGGGACGTACGACACGCGCTGGGACAACGACGTGCTCAACCCCGCGTTCGCTTCGCTCCACGCCTCGGACTTCGAGGTCGTCGAACTCGGTTGGAAGCCCTCCGGATCGGACCACCCCTGCACGCCAAGCGACCGCAGCCTCTGCCTGAACAAAGGACGCTTCGAGGTGCAGGCGGACTGGACGACGCCGAACGGCCAGTCCGGCACCGGCCACGCCCTCCCACTGACCTCCGACACCGGCATGTTCTGGTTTTTCAGCGACACCAACGTCGAGGTGGTGATCAAGGTCCTGGAAGGCTGCGCGACCAACGACCGCTACTGGGTCTTCGCCGGCGGCCTCACCAACGTCCGGGTGCGCTTCACCGTGCGCGACTCCAGGAACGACACGACGAAGCAGTACAACAACCCGCAGAGCACGGCGTTCCGGCCGATTCAGGACACGCTGGCGTTTGCGACGTGCCCGTGAGGGGCCTCAGATGTCCTGCACGCGGTACAGATCAGAAATCACCCCATACGCCGTCGTCGACAGGTCGGGGTCCTCTTCGGTGAGCACGATCTTGCCGGCGATGTCGGTGGTCAGGCGGAGGATGGAGCTGATGCCTGCGACCAGCGCGAACGGATGGGTGAGGGGGATTTCCCGTGCGGCGACCCGCGCAGTGATCTGATCGCTCTCCCGCCAGGCTTCGCAGATGATCTTGATCCGCCGGCCACGGGCCAGTGCTTCCCGGATTCTTTCAGGCGAGATCGCCGCCATGCTTTCGCGCTCGATCTCTTCTGGAGCGATCTCCGCGTCGAGCAGGACGTTGGCGAGGGCGGCGGTCTTCACCGCGGCGTCCCAGCCGTCGAGGTCGTTGCGCGGATCGGCTTCGGCGACTCCGATCGCCTGGGCGGCGGCGACGGCTTCTTCCAGGGACTGGCCTTTCTCCATCGCGCAGAGGACGTAGTTGGTCGTCGAGTTGAGGATGCCTTCGATCCTCAGGATGGTGTTTCCCCGCAGGCAGCGCTGCGCGAGATTGAACACCGGCGCGCCGTCCATCACCGTGGTCTCGTAGAGGAAGGCGCGGTCCTGCCGCCGGGCCAGATCACGCAGCGGCCGGCAGGCCCAGGCGAGCGGCCCCTTGTTGCAGGTGATGACGTGGCGCTTCTGCTCCAGGGCTTCGCGGAGATGGGCGATGGCGGTAGCGCCTCGGCCCGGAATATCGAGCGGGGTCATCTCCACGACGACGTCGCAGTCGAGGGTGCGGATCGCTTCCAGGCTGGTGAGGTGGTCTGGAAACTGACCATGGGTCCGAATCTGATCCAGGACCGTGCGCGGATCGAGACCGGCGGGATCGGCGATCGCTCCGCGGGAGCCGGTGGTGATGCCGACGATCGAGACGTCGAGATCCGCCAGGCCCGGATAGGCCGCGCGGTCCGCCAGGATCTCGACCAGCCGCCGCCCGACGTTGCCGAAACCGAGAAGAAGGAGCCTCACCGGACCGCGATCCCGTGCAGGGCCTCGAGCAGGCGGTCGATCTCTTCCCGCAGGTTGTACATACAGATGCCGGTGCGGACGACGCCGCCGCGTTCGGCGAGGCCCAGCACCTCCATCGCCCGCAGCGCGTAGAAGTGCCCCTCCCAGACCTGCAACCCCTGGTCTCCCAGGCGCCTCGCGATCTCCAGCGGTCTGATGCCGTCGAGCGTGATCGAGACGGTCGGCGCGCGATGCGGCGACGTGAAGTCCGGACCCCAGACGGTGATGCCGGGGATCTGGCGCAGCGATCCGTAGTAGTGGCTCGCGATGCCGTGCTCGTAGGCGGCGATGTCGGTCATCGCCGTCGCCACCCGGTCGCGTAGCGTCTCGCCGCGGCCCCAGGAGGCGATGTACTCGATCGCCGCCTTCACTCCGGCGAGGGCGGCGTGGTTGAGCGTTCCGGTCTCGATGCGGTAGGGCGCTTCGTCGTCCTGCACGCGCAGCTTGTCGGTGCGCAGACGGTTCAGCAGACCGGGGCGCGTATAGAGGATGCCGACGTGCGGACCGTAGAACTTATACGCCGAGCAGAGCAGGAAGTCGGTGTCCAGCGCCTGCACGTCGATCGGGAAGTGGGCGGCATGGTGGACGGCGTCGAGCAGCAGCCAGGCGCCCACCTCCCGCGACAGACGCCGGGCGAGCGGGATGTCGTTCACCGTCCCCAGGGCGTTCGAGGCGAGACCGAGGGCGACCAGCCGGGTGCGCTCGCTGATCTTGCGGGCGAAATCCTCCTGGTCCAGGGTGCCGTCGTGGCGCAGGGCGACTTCGTGGACGACGAGACCCCGCTCGCGCAGAGAGAACCACGGCCCGCGGTTCGATTCGTGGTCGAGCTCCGTGATGACGATCTCGTCGCCCGGTTTCATCTCCCGCGCCAGCGCATGGCTCAGCGAGAAGTTGAGCGTCGTCATGTTCTGGCCGAAGGAGATCTCCCGCCAACTCGGCGCGCCCAGGAAAGCTGCCGCAGCCTCCCGCGTTTCAAGCATCAGGCGGTCGGACTCCCGGCTGGTGGGGAACTCGCCGTGCGTGTTCGCATTGCACGTGCGGTAGTAGCCGGAGATCGCGTCGATCACCGCCTGCGGCACCTGGCTGCCGGCCGGTCCGTCGAGAAAAGCGAGAGGCCGGCCGTTCAGTGTCCGTTCCAGAGCGGGGAAGTCACGCCGGGCGCGCCGGCACTCGGTTTCGGTGAAAGTCATGGGGTGGAGGCTAGCACGGTAGAATCCAAGCTGTGAAAGCCCACCTCCGTCTCTGGCGCCGCCGCCTGCGCCGCTTGCTCAGCCCGGCGCTGCATGCGCAGCGCCGCCGCCTGATCCTCCGCACCTTCGTGGGCGTGGTCGCCACGGCGCAGCTCCTCGGGGTGTTCGTGGTGCTCACCGCGCTCTGGCGGGCGCATCTGGAGGCTCCGGCGGCGACTTTCCTGCTGCGCGACCGCCAGGGGCGGTTTCTCGGCGAGGTGGGCGCGCCGGTCGATGGCGAGCTCGGTTACTGGCCGGTCGAGGCGCTGCCGCCACGGGTGATCGCGGCGACTCTCGCCCTGGAGGACCGGCATTTCGGCTCGCATCCCGGGGTCGATCCGGGCGCCATGGCGCGCGCCGTGTTCCAGAACCTGCGCCACCGCGGGCGGGTCTCCGGCGCGTCGACCCTGGCGATGCAGATCGCGCGGATGCAGAGCCCGGGTGAGCGCGGCTATCTGCGCAAGGCGCAGGAGGCGCTCACCGCCGTCCTCCTCACGGCGCGCTATGGGCGGGAGGAGATCCTCCGTCAGTACCTGCGCATCGTGCCCTACGGCAACCGCATCCACGGCATCGCCTACGCGGCCCGGCGGTATTTCGACAAGCCGGTGGAGGATCTGAGCTGGGCGGAGATCGCCTTCCTGGCCGGCATTCCGCAGGCGCCGGGGAAGATGAACGTCTATCTGCCCGCTGGGCGGTGGCGGGCGGTCGAGCGCGGCCAGCGGGCGCTGCGCACCCTGGCGGCCCAGGGAGTCCTCTCCGCCGCCGAGCTCGAGCTGGCGCAGCGCCAGCTCAAGGCGCTGCGCATTCCTTATAAGGAGAAGCGCACCGACGAAGCGATGCACGCCGTGCTCCGGCTCCAGTCGCTGCTCACCGATGAGAAAGGCGAGAAAGGTGAGCACCGCGGCGAGCCGCTGATCCGCACCACCCTCGATCTCGACCTGCAACGGCAGGTCACCTGGATGACCGACCGTGCGGTGCGCGCCTGGGCGGATCGCGGCGCCGGCAACGCGGCGGTCATCGTCATCGATCTCCAGAGCCGCGAGGTGCGTGCCTGGGTCGGCTCGGCCGGCTATTTCGACAAGGGACAGGCCGGCTCGATCGACTACACCCGCGTCCGCCGCTCCGCCGGCAGCGCCTTGAAGCCGTTCCTCTACGCCGCCGCGCTCGACCGCGGCCTGATCCGCCCGTCGACGGTGCTCGACGACCTGCAACGCGGCCCGGGCGGCATCACCAACGCCGACGATCTCTTCCTCGGTCCGCTGCTGCCGCGGGTGGCGCTCGCCAACTCGCGCAACGTGCCGGCGGTGGATCTGCTGGCGCGGCTCGGTCTCGATCAGGGGTATGCGCTGTTCCGTGACCTCGGCCTCACCGAAGGCGCGCTGCCGGCCAAGCACTACGGACTGGGGATCGCGATCGGCGGCCTGCCGGTGACGCTGGAAGAGATGATGCGCGCCTATCTCGTGCTCGCCGGCGACGGGCGGACCGGCGACTTCCGCTGGCACGATGGTCAGATCGGGGAGCCCAGCCAAAAAACTCTGCCGCAACGGCGCATCGTCTCCGAGGAGACGGCGCGCCAGGTCACCCTGTTCCTGTCGGATCCGCTGGCGCGCCTGCCCACCTTTCCGCGCATGGGCTCCGAGGAGTACCGCTTTCCGGTGGCGGTGAAGACCGGCACCTCCACCGCCTTCCGCGACGCCTGGGCCGTGGCCTGGTCCAACCGCTACCTGGTCGGCGCCTGGGTCGGGCATCCCGCTTTCCGGCCGATGAACCGGCTGAGCGGCTACATGTCCGCGGCCGAGCTGGTGCAGCAGGTGCTCCAGGTTCTGCACCGCGACCAGATGGACGGCTTCGCGGACCTCTCGTTCCCGCCGCCGCGGGGCTACCGGCCGGTGCGGGTCTGCGCTCTGACCGGCGCCCGCGCCACGGATGCCTGCGAGCAGGTCTTCCTGGAGTGGTTCCGGCCCGGCGAGGAGCCCACCGACGACTGCACCGCCCACCAGCAGCGGGCGATCGACCGCCGCAACGGCCTGCTGGCGACCGCCGACACGCCGCGCTCGCAGATCGAGGTGCGCACCTTCGTCTCCCTGCCGCCGCGCTACGCCTCCTGGCAGGACGCCTCGAACCTGCCCCGTCCGCCGGACGAGGTAAGCGTCCTGCATCCCGGCGCCGCGCCTTTGCCGGGTCTGAGCACCGGTCCGGCTTTGGCCTCCAACCGGCCGGTGCGCCTGCGCATTACGTCCCCGGAGCCGCGCACCCGCCTGCTGCGCGATCCGGAGACGCCGGCGGCCCTCTCGACCGTGGCGCTCACCGTCGTCGTCGATCCCCCCGTCCGCCAGGTCGTCTGGTACGTTGACGGCCATCCCTACCAGACCGCGGACTACCCCTACACCGCGCGCTGGCGCCTGGTGCCCGGCGAGCACACCTTCCAGGTCCGCATCCCCTTCACGCCGGAGGGCTCGCCGGAAGTGAAGGTGATCGTGCAGTGAGGCGGCCGGGGATCACGCGCGGAAGTGGTCCGCTCGCCAATCCTTGATCAGCTTCTTGATGTCGTTCTGCTTGGTGATGTTCTCCGCCAGGACCTTGCGGACCAGGTCGGGGGTCTCGGCGTCGCCGGCGAAGCGCAGCGCGATGAGCTGGCCGCGGCTGAGGTCGTCGATGCGCGGCTGCAGGTCCGCCGGCAGGAGCCGCGCGAGGCGGAGCCGCTCTTCGAGGCGGATCACCCGGTCCTGGGCGCCGAGCGCGAAGGTCCGCGCGTAGAAAGCGAGAACCGCGAGCGCGAAGGCCACCAGGACAGCCAGGATGCGGTCGAAGATCGGCCCGGCGCCGGTGAACAGCCGGTACGCGGACCAGAGGAGATTGACCGCGAGGATTCCCAGCGTCACGAAGTGGAACATCGGGACGTATTTCCTGTGGTTCTGAAAACTCTGTATCACCTGATCGGCCATTTCTCTCTCCTTCGCGGATTTCTCCCGGTCAGAGTGTCCTCGCCAGGGGACGATCCGCAGGTCGGATCTGCATTCAACAGCTCGACGTGATCGTACTCCAAAGAAAGCGCGCGGCTGAGGGTACACTCTTGCGACATGAACACGTCGGCATGGGACTGTTTCGTTCGATCTTTTCTGGAGGGGTACTTCGAGCACTTCCCGACCTTCGGGTCGTCGGTGGGCCGCCATGATTTCGACGGCCGGCTGCCCGACTGGAGCGCCGAGTCGCTGGCCGACAAGGTCGAGTGGCTGCGCGGGCAACGCGCCGTGGCGTCGTCCTTCACGGACCTCGACGACCGGCGGACGCTCGAGCGCGATCATCTCGTCGCGCAGCTCGACACCGATCTCTTCTGGCTCGTCGACGCCGAGTGGCCGTTCCGCAATCCGATCTTCTACACCGGCCCTCTCGATCCCGGCCTGTACCTGACCCGCGACTATGCGCCGCTCGCGCAGCGCATGCGGGCGTACATCGACTACGCCAGGGCGGTGCCGCGGGCGGCCGAGCAGATCCGCGCCAACCTGCGCACGCCCATGCCGCGTTCGTTCGCCCAGGTGGGCCGGCACGCGCTCGGCGGGCTGGGCGACTATTTCGAGACCGAGGTGCCGCCGATCTTCGCCACGGTCGACGATCCCGCTCTCCAGGCCGAGCTCCGCGCCGCCAACGCCGGTGCGGCGGCGGCCATGCGCGAGCTGGGAGCCTGGTTCGCCACGCTGGAGGAGGGAGCCGGCATGGACGGCTTCGCCCTCGGCGCCGAGCGGTTCGAGCGCATGCTGTTCGCCACCGAGCGGGTGGACGTCCCGCTCGCCGCTCTCGAAGCGGCCGGCCGCCGCGATCTCGAACGCAATCTTGCCGCTTTACGTGAAGCCTGTGCCGCCCTCGCGCCGGGCAAGCCGCTCGCCGACTGCGTCGCCGCGGTGCAGGCGGAGAAGCCGGCGGAAGGTCCGGTCGAAGCCGCGCGCCGCCAGCTCGCCGGCCTGCGCCGCTTCATCGAAGAGAACGGGCTGGTCAGCATTCCGGGGGACGAAGAGGCGCTGATCGAAGAGGCGCCGCCGTATCAACGCTGGAACGCCGCCTACATCGACGTCCCGGGTCCCTACGACCGCCACCTGCCGTCCACCTATTACATTGCGCCGCCGGATCCGAGCTGGACGCCGGACGAGCGTGCGGCCTACATCCCCGGCGAAGCGGACCTGCTCTTCGTCACCATCCACGAGGTCTGGCCCGGGCACTTCCTCCAGTTCCTCCACTCCCACCGCTCCGAGTCGGACCCCGGCCGCCTCTTCGTCGGCTACGGCTTCGCGGAAGGCTGGGCGCACTACGCCGAGGAGCTGATGTGGGAGGCCGGCTTCGGAGCCGGCGATCCGCGCCTGCACATCGGACAGCTCCAGAACGCCCTGCTGCGCAACGTCCGCTTCCTGGTTGCGATCGGCCTGCACACCGGCCGCATGACGGTCGAAGAGGCCGAGACCATGTTCCGCGACCTGGCCTTCCAGGATCCCGGCAACGCCCGCCAGCAAGCCGCGCGCGGCACCTTCGATCCCGCCTACTTGAACTACACCCTGGGCAAGCTGATGATCCGCAAGCTGCGCGACGACTGGTCCGCCCCCCGCGGCGGCCGCGCCGCCTGGCGCGACCTCCACGACCGTCTCCTCTCCTTCGGCGGCCCGCCGATCCCACTGGTGCGCCGCGCGATTCTGGGGCGTGAGGACAGTCAGCCGACGGACGTCATTTTGACGTGAGACGCGTATCTGGTCCAGGCCGGTTGATCCGAATGAGTTTGCCAGACACAGGATCCTGCTCCCGGGCTCCCTGAAGGGGGAAGTTTTCATTTGTGTAGAGGCGGGCCATTTTCAGGCCGCCTCATTTTCGAGGATCTGCCGCTCGATCTCCTCGTGGTGGTCACGAAAGAAGGACCAGGCGTTCGCCAGATCCTCGGCGCGTAACGTCGGATAGGCATTCAGGAGATCGGCCTCGCTTGTTCCGAGGTTGTGAGCCTGGACGAGGAGCCAGACCGGAATTCGCGTTCGGACGATACACGGCTCGCCACCGCACACGTCCGGCCGGCTCTCGATCCCGGGGTAGGCATCTCCGAGATCCTGAACGACCCAGCGCAGCAGTTGTGCCTTCTCGGCGCGCGACATTTCTGTTAGCAGTTGTTGGGCCTCATCGAGCGTTTTCACGGATAAGCCTCCAGGGAGAATTGTAAGCCTCCTCGCCGCTCCACGTCCACGCGCCGCGACAGAGCACGATTCTGCTCCGTGCTCCCCGGAGACGCGCGGGAAATGCACTTCCGGCAGACGGTTGGCTCAAGAGACGGGTTGGCGGATGGCCGGAGTCCTTCTGCCCGTTGGATTCTGTTTTCCAAGAACGCCATTCTGCCTTGCCCAGCCTTCGGCCGGCTTGGAATGGGCTGCGGGCGCTTTGCCCAGGCCCATGCCGGGTTGTCCCCGCTTCTGCCGGCGCGGCAGAGTCCTGCGCTGGTCCAGAACCGGACTGCTCAAGCCGTCCGAAGCGTCTGACAGCCTGGAATCTCCCTGGTCACGACGGAATGGCGCCCGCCAAGCCGTCCTCGGCTTCTAATACTTCAGAATGGGCCTGGTCAAGACGTCCTGATCTTCTGATGGGCTGGATTGGCCCTGCTCAGAGCGTCCTCGGCTGATGATGAATGGGAACCGTGCCGTTCAAGACATCGTCGGTCTGTGTTGCCGAAAAATGGAGCTGTTGAATCCGTCGTCGCTCCGGCGGCGGCCGAGAAGCGAGGCGCCCATGCCGGCGAGCGGCCTCGGACAACGCTGCCGCCTCGGTGAAGTCGAAGATTTGCATCCCGCTTTGCGCGACGAGCTCGGCCAAGAGGGCGGGACCTCCGCGGTCGGTTGCCAAAAGGTGCATCGCCTCCGTGATGACGGCTGTGGTCGTGAGGAGTTGGCCTGTGAAAGCGTCGAGCAGAGCCGCGACTCGGGCGTGTTGCTTTTCCGACGCGTCGATGTAGGCAACGAGGGGGCCGGTGTCGAGAATCCAGGCTTTCAAGAGCGGAAGTTACTCTCGCGAAGGTGAGCGCGCCAAGGATCGGAGGTGTCTTTCCGGAGATGGAGCCGCCCTCGGAGATGGCCAACTCGTTCCGCCAGCGGGCGCTCTGCCATCGCTTCGCTGAGGATCTCCTGAGCCAGCTCCGGGACGGTCTTGCCCTGCATCGCTGCCCGCTCCTGGAGAGCCTCATGGAGCTTCTCATCCGTGGGAATGGTCAGGGTCAGTGTCGTGCTCATGAAAATAGTCTACTCCAAGTCAGGTGGACATCGACCTCCCTTGGCACGGTGGCAGGAGTATGCTTCCGGATCAAGAGCCTGTCCCAGGAGGTCCACGATGTCCACAGCAGCGCGGCGCCGAATCATCGTCTTCCTCGTCCTCACCTATGCTCTGAGCTCGATCTTCTACGTCCTGATCATTTCGAGCGGCAAGCTCAAGATGCTTCCCACGCTCGGGCTCATGTGGTGCCCGGGGGTCGCGGCCCTGATCGTGCGGCTGGCCACGCAGCGGAACCTCCGAGGCACCGGCTGGGGATGGGGCAAGACGCGCTGGCAAGTCCTGTCGTATCTCCTCCCGGCCGGGATGGGGCTGGTGGTCTACGGCCTCGTCTGGGCGACCGGGCTCGACGGCCTCGATCCGCAAGGGCTGATCAAGAGAGCGTACGGCATCGGATCGATCCCCGTCATCCTGGCCATTTTCGCCACCGCGGGTTTCCTCCAGGGCATGGTCTTCGCGCTCGGCGAGGAGATCGGCTGGCGCGGGCTCCTCGTTCCGGAGCTGGCCAAGACGACAAGTTTCACCAACACGGCCCTGATCAGCGGTGCCGCCTGTCCGTCTACCACTACCCGCTGATCCTGTTCGCGAACTACAACAACACCGGAGCTCCGAAGTGGTTCGCGCTGATCGCATTCACCTGGATGGCGATCGCCGCCTCGTTCGTCTTCGCGTGGCTGCGCCTCAAATCGGGCAGCCTCTGGACGGCCGTCATCCTCCACGCCAGCCACAATCTGTTCATCCAGGAGATCTTCGACCCGTTGACCAAAGACCGCGGCATCACAAAGTACCTCACCACCGAGTTCGGCGTCGGCCTGGCGCTCGCCTACACCCTTGCGGCGTGGTATTTCTGGCGCCGTCGCGGCGAGCTGCCGCAGACGGAAGAGGCGGCGACTCGGTTTGGTCCTGCTGTGACCGGCCTTGGCCCGCCTTCGCTCGAACATACGCCGTAATGCAGTGGGCCTGGCGTGGCGTTGACCAGGTTTGGTCCGCTGTTCACCAGGTTTGGTCCGCCACAGACCAGACTTGGTTTGTCGTCGGCCAGCCCTGGTCCGGCGCACACCCGGTTTGGTGTGCCGCACACCAGGCTTGGTGCGGCGCCGACCAGGGCTGGTCTGCTGTTCACCAGACTCGGTCTGGCGCGCACCAGGCTTGGTCTGTCGTTGACCAGGTTTGGTCCGGCGTGGACCAAGCCTGGTGAGCAGCAGACCAAACTTGGTGGGCAGCGGACCAAACTTGGTGAGCCTTGGGCCAGACTTGGTGCGCAGCGCACCAGGCCCGATTCGTCGAACGTCACCCTCAGGCGGCTGTCTCGGCCGGGTCCGTTGACGTGGATGTGCCGAGGCTCATAAGCTGAGCCGCAACCCCTCCAGCCCGAAGCGCCGCGATCCCCGGCGCGCGCCTCCCGCCGGAGCGGCACCCGTCAAGGGTCGGCGGGAGAAAGGGCAGCTCGAGTATGGAAGACCAGGATCTGGAAGCGGCTGGCCGAGCGGCGATCCAGCGGGTCCGCAGCGACGTCGAGCTCTATGGCTGGCACGTGGTGATGATTCAGGGGGATCAGGAGCCGGGGTTCCTCTTCACGATCGGCCTCTGGCAGTCCTACCGGCATCCGGAGATCCTGCTCTTCGCGCCATCCGAAGATCCCGGCGGGATGTCCGGGCGCATCCAGCCGGTCGCGGAGCGGGTCAGCGAAGGCGAGGTCTTCGAGCCCGGCATGGTCCACGAGAGCCTGTTCGGCCGTTTTTCCGGTGCCTTCCGTCCGGTCGACCGCGTGTGGTATCCCTGCTTCCTGGGGACTGCGATGGCGTTCTACGGCGGCGTCGACTTTCCGGTCCTCCAGATGTTCTGGCCCGACCGCGAAGGCACCTTCCCCTGGCAGCGTGGTTTCTCCGCCGAGCTCTATCCCTTCCAGCCGTTGCTCTTCGAAACCGCCGCGTCGCTCGCCAACCTGCCGCCCAGCGTGACGTCGGAGCTCGAGACCTCGACCAGCTTCAGCACCCAGACCCTGTCGGCCGGCGACCTGTTCATCGAGGTGGACGACGACAAGCAGGGCCGCCTGCTGGAAGAGTGGCGCTGGCTGGTGGGGCCGGAGGCCGAGATCCTCCGCATCACCATCTTCGGAGATCTGTTCCTGTCGACGCCGGATGGTCACGTCCACTGGCTGGACACCGGAGCGGGGTCTTATGAAGAGGTGGCGGACAGCGTGGAGGAGTGGGGCCGGCAGGCGCAGGACCGCGGCCCGCAGTGGTTCCATCTCCAAGCCCTCCTGGAGCTCCGCGACGCGGGCGCCGAGCTCGCCGACGAGCAGGTTTACAGTTGGACGCATCCGCCGATGCTCGGCGGCGCAGAGACGATGGGAAACCTCGGCTTCGTGGACGTCGAGACCCACGTCAGCCTGATGGGCCGGATCGCCTATGCCCTGCGCGACCTGCCGCCGGGGACTCCGATCTCCGAATACAAATCCAAGCTCCTGTCCTGAAGAAACAAGCCGGAGCCCTGGAGCGTAGGGAAGCCATACAAGCCCGCGGGCTCCGCGGGCAGGGAGACAGCTCTATGCGTTGGATCGCGGTTTTGACTCTGTTGCTCGCTCCGTTCCGCCTCGCGGCCCTCGAGGTCCGCGTGCATCCGGCGGACGTCGTCTATGCCTATGAGGCCGAGCCGGCGCGCGGCCTCTATACCGTCGTCCTGCAGAACATTGCCATCATTCAGAGAGACCAGAAGGACACGCAGACGGTCACTCTCGACGGGCTGGAGATCCAGGCGGTGTACCAGGGCCAGCCGCTCCAGACGCTGGTGGTGCCGGCGGCGGACCTCGACCGGGGTGCGAAGAAGATGAACGCTCTGGAGGCGCAAGGCGTCTTCAAGCTGTACGACGCCGTATTCCAGACCAGCCGTTTCCTGGGCGAAGGCATCCATCTGGCGGCCAGCCGGACCGTGACGCCGGGGACCGCGGTCCTCGTGATCGCCAAGCCTCTTCTCCTGCTCGGGGTTCCGGATCAGCTCGTTCTCATCGCGCGCGGCCGGGACGCGGCGGGCACGGCGGTGGAGGCGCGGGCGGCGATCAAGGTGGAGAATCGCAAGTCGCCGAATGAATATGATTTTCCTCTCGCCGGCTCCTGGTACGTGGGTGCCGCTCCGAGTCTGCACAGCCATCACCGCTGGGCGATCCCGGAGGAGTTCGCTCTCGATCTCGTCGCTTTGGGCGGCAGCGGGCAGACCCACAAGGGAGACGGCAGCAAGCTGGAGGACTATTACGATTATGGCCGCCACGTCCTCGCCGTGGCCGACGGCGTCGTCGTCGAGACGGTGAGCGATCAGACAGAGGCGAACGACCGGCTGAAGCGGCCGGGGGAGAGTGAGGCGGATTTCGAGCAGCGCACGATGGCGGGTCAGAACGCGCTCCTCGCCCGCGGTTATAAAGCGGTCATCGGCAACTATGTGGTGATCCAGCACGCGGGCGGCGAATACTCCGACTACGCCCATCTGCGGCAGGGGAGCGTCAAGGTGAAGGCCGGCGACAAGGTGACCCGCGGCCAGGTGATCGGCCAGGTCGGCCACACCGGCAACACGACCGAGCCGCATCTGCACTTCCAGATCACCGACGGCCCGGACCCGCTGTACTCACGGGGCTTGCCGGTCGTCTTTCGCAACACGGTGATCGAAGGGCTCGGTTTCGAAGGCCGGCCGCTCCAGACCGGGTGGATCGTCACCACAATGCAGAAGAAATAGACGATAGAGTCAGCCCATGGAGCCCTTGGCGCCCCTCTATACAGCGGATCTCTTTGCCGGCCTCAACGGCGAGCTGATCTCCCTCCTGCGCGGTCTGTCGCCGGCGGACTGGGAGCGGCCCACGGTGGCCGGAGCGTGGCGGGTGCGCGACGTCGCCGCGCACCTGCTGGACGTGATGCTGCGCAGGATCTCCGCCGCCCGCGATGGGCACCGCATGCAACCGGACGGTCCGATCGACGACTATCGCAGCCTGGTCGGCTACCTCAACCGTTTGAACGCCTCGTGGGTCGCCGTCGCCGGCCGGCTCAGCCCGCGCGTGCTGACCGATCTCCTCGCCTGGACCGCGCCGCAGGTGGCTGCCGTGATGGCGTCGCTGCCACCATACGAGCAGGCGCTGATCGGAGTCGCCTGGGCGGGGGAGGAGCGGTCGGAAAACTGGTTCGATATGGGGCGGGAGTACACCGAGCACTGGCACCACCAGGCACAGATCCGCGACGCGGCCGGCGCGCCGGGGCTCTACGAGCGGCGGTGGCTGCACCCGGTCATCGAGCTCTGTCTCTACGCCCTGCCGGTCGCCTTCCGCAGTCTCGACAGGCCCGAAGGCGCCGCGCTCGTTCTGGAGGTCACCGGCGAGGCCGGCGGCATCTGGTCGCTGGTGCGGACGGAGGGCGTCTGGAAGCTCTGGCGCGGCGCGGCGGAGCAGCCGGCCGGTCAGCTCAGCCAGGCCCGCATGGACGGCGATACGGCATGGCGGCTCCTCTTCAACGCCCTGCCCGCGGAAGCGGCACGGACGAAGATCACCGCCGAGGGCGATCCGGAGCTCTTCGAACGGTTGATCGCCGCACGCGGCGTGATGGTCTGAGCCGGCTACGGATCGCGCGGCGAGGAGTCCTGCGGGCCTTCCGGGCCGACAATGATGATCCTGGTCGCGCGGCCGGCGGCATCGACGGCGAACTGGATTCTGAGATTGTCGCGGCCTTCCACGAAGAAGGTGTCGGCGGTGGCTGGCAGCAGGCGGAGGGCTCGCGGGCGGCCGGTCCGGGTGTAGGTGAGGGCTCCGCCGTCGAGACGCACGTGCCGTGGACCGTAGTCGCCGGCGAACCGGCGGAGGGCCTCGGCAGAGAGGCTGATCGGGTTCTTCTTCAGCGCGAGCCATTCCCGGATCCAGCGGATTTCGTCGGTGTGGGGTGACGACGGATCGAGCTTCGCGGCCGCTTCGTAGCTTTCGAGGGCGCGTTCAAGCTCTCCCGCGGCGAGCCAGGCGTCGCCGAGGCTGCCGTAGCTCTTGGCTGAAGGGTTCGCGCCGGCGCCCTGGGTGAGCAGGGCGGCGGCTTCCGCCGCCTTGCCGCGGCCTTCCAGGAGATCGGCAAGCTCATCCGCCAGCTTGGCGTCGACGACCTCGGGTGCGGAGTCTCGCATCTGGGCGAAGCGGCGCCGGCCGGCCTCGGCGCCCTGATCCGAAAAAATGTGCAGCAGCTCCCGGCGGGCTTTCCAGCGCGGGTTGTCGTAGCTCTCGTAGCCGTTCCAGTCGAGGACGGGCAGGCCGCCGACCCCGGCCAGATCGGCGAGGTCGCGGGCGATCGACAGGCCGGTGGCGCTGTTGGTGAAGACGACGAGCCCGGCGCGGCCATCCCGCCGCACTGCGGTGAAGGCGCGCCAGGCGTCCTGGTGCCCCCAGTGCCAGAAGAATTCGCCGTCGCCGGTCTTGGCCAGTCCCCAGCCGAGCCCCCAGGACATGTCGTCGCGCGGCGCGGACGCGGGATCGTCCCGTTTGGCGGGGACATGGATCTGCGGCGTCAGCATGGCGGCGGCGGATTCCGGCTTGAGCCCCTGGCCGGTGACGACGGCGAGCAGGAAGCGGCTGTAGTCTCCGGCGGTGGTCAGCAGGCTGGCCGCCGCGTTCGCCGCCTGGCCCGGATCGGTGCTCTGCACGTTGCCGGAGTCGTCGACGCCGGCCGCTGCGGGCTGGCCCAGCCAGACGTAGCTCGTGCGGGTCATTCCCAGCGGCGCGAAGACCTCGCGGCGGGCGAGCTCGGCGAGAGGCGTGCCGGTGATCTTCGCGACCACTTTCTGAAGGTAGAAGTAGCCCTCGCCGGAGTAGGAAAAATGCTCCCCCGGCGCGAAGGCGAGCTTCAGCTTGTCGCCGCCCCAGTTGGGCAGGCCGGTCGTATGGGAGAGGACCATGCGGGCGGTGATGCGCGCGGCGCGTTCATCCGCGAAACGCTCGTAGGGGAGATAGCTGACCAGCGGTGTATCCAGGCCGAGGGCGCCGCGGTCGACCAGGCGCAGCACGGTGTAGGCGAAGACCGGTTTGCTCAAGGACGCGGCCTGGAACGTGGTGTCCGGTCGTGCTACGGCACCCGTGGATGGATCCGCCACGCCGAAGGCGCCGCTCCAGAAGAGCTTGCCGTCGCGGATCACCGCGATCGAGACGCCCGGCACCTCGCCGGCGCGCATCAGCTCGGGTACCCGGTGCTCCCAATCCACCCGGGGGTCAGCGAGGACCAGGAGCGAAGCGAGAAGAAAGATGCGAGGCATGGATTCCTCCCCCTTGAGGGTCAACGATCACCTTCGGCGTTTCGTGGCCAACCCTACCTTACGCAAGACTTCAGCCGTATGTTGCCCAAGGGCTGGCGGCGGCAGCGTGGGGACGGTGCGCACGCCGTTGAACAGGAACGGCGCGGCCACGGTCGCGAGCTCGCCGTAAGCGCCCGCCAGGAGCGGCAGCACCTGGCCACGGTCGCGGGCGCGCTCCACGGCTTCGCCCACGGTCGCCGTCGGCGCCGCCGGAATGCGGTGCTCGCGCATCAGCCGGTCCCAGAACGCGGTGGGTTGAGCCGCGAAGACCTCGCCGAGGAGGCGGTCGAGGTCGTTCCGGTTGCGGACCCGCGCGGCATTGGTCGCGAAGCGCGGATCGGTCTCGAGCTCCGGCCGTGCGATCGCCTGGCAGAAGCGGTGCCAGAGCTCCTGGCTGCCGACGCCGACGATGAACCAGCCGTCGCGCGCCCGGAACGCCTGGTAGGGCGCTAGATTGGGGTGGCGCGATCCCAGGGGAGCCGGCTGCCGGCCGTCGGCGAGCCACGACTGCGCGGCATAGGAAAGGAAGGCGGTGCCGGCGTCGATCATCGACACCTCCACTCGCCGCCGGCGCGGACCGGCGCCTCCCGCGTCCCGCGCATAGAGCGCCGCGAGCAGCCCTGACAGGCCGTAGAGCGCGGAGAGGATGTCGACCACCGCGACGCCTACCCGTACCGGCTCCGTGCCGGCGAAACCGGTGAGGGACATCAGCCCCGTCTCGGCTTGCAGCGCGACGTCGTACGCCGGCCGGTCCGCGTCCGGGCCGGTGCCATAGCCGGAGATGGTGCAGTGCAGGAGCCGTGGGTATTTTTTCGTGAAGGCTGTGCTGCGGAATCCCAGCTTGCGCCATTCCCCTGGCAGGAAGTTCTCCACCAGCACATCCGCTCCGGCGAGCAGGCGATGAAAAGCTTCCCGTCCCGCGGCGTCCTTGAGATCCAGGGCCACCGACCGCTTGTTGCGGTTGGCGGCGACGAAATAGGCCGAGACCCGTTCCTCCGGAGGACCGACGAACGGCGGTCCCCAGCCGCGCGACTGATCGCCGCCGTCCGGCTTCTCGATCTTGATCACCTCGGCTCCAAGATCGCCGAGCAGCATCGCGAGATAGGGTCCGGCCAGCACCCGCGATGCATCGATGACACGGATGCCGGTCAGGGGGCCGCGTGGTTTCCGGGGCATGGCGGGGGATGGTAGCAGAGGCGCTCTGTTACCCTCCCGAGCATGAGAGCGGAGCGGCCGAGCGAAACGGCTCTTCTGATCGCCAGGGCGATGCTGTTTCTGTCGCGCGATCCGCGCACCGCGGTGCTGGTGCCGGCGGAGGCGGCGGAGGCGTATCGCTGGTTTCTGGAGAGCGCCGATCCGAAAGCGGCGCGTCTGGCGGCGTGGGCCGGCGGGCATGCGCTGCCGCGCGGCCTGGCCTATGCGGCCGAGACGTTCGTCATCCCCGGCATTATGCTCCACTACGCGGTGCGCAAGCTCTTCCTGGAGGACGCCGTCCGCGCCGCGCTGACGACGTCTTCCGGGGACTCCGGCATCTTGCAAGTCGTCGTGCTCGGCGCCGGGCTCGGCACGCTCGCCCTGCGCCTCCACCGCGAACGGCCGGACGTGCGGTTTTTCGAGTGCGACCACCCGGCGACGCAGCGGTTCAAGCGGCAGGCGTTCGCGGCGCACCGCCGGCTCTGCTGGCCGAGCGGAGGTGAGCCACCAGTTTGTGCTAGACTTCCCGCCTTCAGCGGCCCCGCGGAATGATCGTCGAAAAGCGCCATCTCAACGGGTTCACCCTTCTCAACGTCGAGGGGGTCATCAAGCTCGGCGAAAGCGCCCAGTTCTTCGCGCAGACGCTGGAGCGCGCCCTCGCCGACGACCGCGGCCACGTGATCATCGACTTCTCGAAAATCAACTTCATCGACTCGACGGGGATCGGCGAGCTGGTGGGCTATCTCGGCCGCTTCCGCAGCTCCCACCGCGAGCTGATCCTGGTCAATCCGTCGGAACGGATCCGCAAGCTGCTCCAGGTGGCGAAGCTTGCCGAGCTGTTCTCCATCTATGACACCGTTGACGCGGCCCTCACCGCGGCGCGGTAGAGAGACATGCGGCGGACAGCTCTCCTGGCCCTGTGCCTGTTGCTCCTCCCCGGCTGCAGCGCCCTCAAGCGGCGGATGGCGGAGCGGGCGGCACACCGCCCGCCGTACAGCAAGGTGAGCCCCCCCATCGCCTATGAGATGATGCACGACAGCCCGAACATCCTGATCCTCGACCTGCGCAGCCCGCAGGCGTTCAACGGCGACACCGGCCACCTCTTCCGGGCCTACAACATCCCGGTCGACCGGCTCCCTTATCGTCTGTTGGAGCTGAGCGCGCTGCGCGAGGAGACCTTCCTCGTCTACTGTGACACCCAGGTCTGCTCCGAGGAAGGCATGGCGGTGTTGACCTCCTCCGGTTTCGAGAACGCGGTGCTGATGGACGGTGGGATCGACGGCTGGATCCGCAAAGGCTTCCGCACCGTGCTGCCCCTCGATCTGGCCGGCCACGCCGCCGAGACCGCCGCCGCCCAGAAATCCGGCCGGCAGCTTACGCCCCCGGCACCCGTCCCTGTTCCCGTCCCTGTCCCAGAGAATGCAACCCCGCCGCCCCCGCCGCCTCCTCCACGCTGAGGGGAGCGGCGTTCGCTCGGCGTGATCCTGGAGAGCTCCGCTTTATGACCGTTACGATTCCACCGGCTACGTCTCGCGACTTCCTTGAGCTCAAGGAGGTTTTCGGTGACCGCATTCTCCTCGACGAGGAGACCCGCTCCCAGTTCCGCTCCGATTTCGGCCGCATGGTGGACCGCCTGCCCGGCGCGGTGGCGCGCTGCGCCTCGGCCGACGAGGTGGCGGCGGTCGTGCGCTTCTGCCGCGAGCGGAAGATCCCGCTGGTCGCCCGCGGCCAGGGGCACACCCAGACCGGCCAGTCGACGGTCAAGGACGGCGTCCTCCTCGACACCTCGTCGCTCAGCACGATCCACGAGATCGACACCGCCGGCGAGGTCGCCACGGTGGGCGGCGGCGTCGTGTGGCGGCAGCTCGTGCGCGCCAGCCTGGAGCACGGCCTGGTGCCGCGCGTCCTCACCAACAATCTGAACGTCACCATCGCCGGCACGCTCTCCATGGCCGGTCTCGGCGTCGCCAGCTTCCGCTATGGCACCCAGGCGGACACCGCGGTCGAGCTCGAAGTGGTCACCGGCGCGGGCGAGATCGTCACCTGCTCGCGCGACGAGAACCGCGAGCTGTTCGACGCCGTGCGCTGCAGCCTCGGGCAGTTCGGCATCATCACCAAGGCCAAGATCCGCCTGCGCCACTGCAAGCCGCGCGTCCGCAAGTACTACCTGCTGTACGACGACCTGGGCGCGCTGATGGCCGACGCGAAGAAGGTGATGGACCCGGCCAATCCGACCTTCTCGTCCCTGGAGTCGTGGTGCACCCCCTGCTTCCAGGGCATCCGCAAGATCGGCGAGGGGATGGAGCTGGCCGAAGGCGTGCAGACGTTCGCCTACTGGATGTATCCGCTCCACCTGACGGTCGAATATGACGACGGCGAGGAGCCGGACACCCAGGCCGTGCTCGCCGGCCTCACCCCATACAAGCACTTGGAGACCAGCGACTACACCCAGCTCGAATTCTGCTGCCGGATGGACCCGGTCTTCGAGTTGTGGCGGCGCGGCGGCTACTGGGACATGCATCACCCCTGGATGGAGACCACCCTGCCCTGGGACACGGCGCGCGAGTTCATCGAGTCGGTGCTCGCCATCACCCCGCCGCAGGCGCTCGGGCCGGGCGGCCAAATCCTCCTCTGGCCGGCCTACGCGCGCACCTCGGACGTGCCGCTCTTCATGCATCCGGAAGGGGACTTCGTGATGGGCTGGGGCATCCTGCCGGGGGTTCCGGCCTGGGCCCTGGAGCGCGCCCTCAGCCAGCTCGACCTGTGCAGCGACCTGTCGATCCACTACGGCGGCAAGCGCTACCTCTCCGGCTATGTCACCTTCGACACCGCCGAGAAATGGGCGGCCCACTACGGCAACGAGTGGCCGCGCATGCAGGCGGCCAAGCAGCGGTTCGATCCGGACCACATCCTGGGGGCCGGGTTCATCCAGTACGAATAAATACACAGGGCGGCCTTCCGGCCGCCCTGCGCCCCCCTGCACCTGGAGGAGCCAGCTCTAGTCGCTGGTCATGCGGCGGACGTGGAGCGTCTGGCCACCGCACCGCGAGTCGGGTTCGGCCCAGCCCACCACCCGCACGCGCGCGTGGTCGCGGAACCGGCTCAGATCGCCTTCCAGATTCCAGACCTGGCCGTCGCGGGTGCGCAGCACCGGGCAGGCGCCGCCTTCGTCGTCGGACAACCGGCCGCGCAGGCTGATCAGGTCGCCGCGATTGTCATCGCGGTAGCCCCTCTGGTCCCTCTGGTCCGGATATCCCTGGCGATACTGGCCGTTGTCCATGCCCTGGCGGTAACCGTAGCCGTTGCCGTGATAGCCGCCCTGGCTGCGGTTGACGTAGTCGCCGAAGGTCCCGTCGGTCAGATGGTCATACGTGGTCGTCTTGTGCCGGTCATCTCACCACAGGGTCAGCACCTCGGAGACCTCATAGGCGTTGCCGCGCACGTTGCAGACCGAGCCGTTCACCGCGCGCACATAGAGACGCGCGTGCTCACCCGATTGCAGGCCGCCGGTCGCGCCGGCCAGGAACCGCGTGCCACCGTCGTGCTCGCGCAGGACCATGCAACCGCTGTTCTGGTCATTGCTCAAGTACCCATCAATCGCGAAGCCGTTGTCCGCCGCGCGGGCGGCGGTTCCATGCAGCGACAGGCCCGCGCCAAGCAACAGGGCGGGCACGAAAAATCGTGTGAGGTTTCTGCTCGAAGATTTTCTCATGATGCTACCTCCTCCAGTCTCGGCTTTCCGATCGAAAAGCCTTCTCGCTTCTATAGATGTAGCAAGGGAGATGCCAGAGGAGGGGACGACCGAAAAAAGGCGGCCGTGCGGCCGCCTTGCCTCAGCCGCGGTTGCGCGCCACCCAGCTCAGGAAGGAGCCGTCGGTCTCGTGGTCGTAGTAAGTTTCGCTGTGGTTGTCGTCGGCCCACAGGGTGAGCACCTCGGTGACCTCGTAGGCCTGGCCCCGGTTGCCGTTGCACTCGGCACCGTTGACAGCGTGGCTCCAGAGGCGGACGTGGTCCTCCTCGTCAAGGCCGTCGATCGCGCCGGTCAGGATCCGCACGTGCCCGTCGTGCTCGTGCAGCAGCAGGCATTCGCCGTTGTCATCCCAGCTCAGATAGCCGTCTGAAGCGAAGCCGTTGTCCGCATTGAGGGGGGCCGCCAAGCCTCCGATCAGCAGGACCAACCCGAAAACCACTGCCAGACGACTGCAGAACATTCTCATCGCTCTCTCCTTGGAACAGCCCGCCTCAGCCGCGGTTGCGTCGCGCCCACCGCTCGAACGAGCCGTCCTTCTCATGATCGTAGAAGGTCTTAGTGTGGCGGTCGTTGGCCCACACCGTCAAGACCTCGGTGACCTCGTAGGCGGGGGTGCGGTAGTGGTTGCACTCGGCGCCGCGGACCGGGCGGCCCCAGAGGCGGACGTGGTCCTGCGCTCCCAGGCCGTTGGTGGCGCCTACCAGCACGCGCTGATGGCCGTCATGCTCGGTCAGGATGAGGCACCTCCCGTCATCCTTCAGGTAGCCATCGCTGGCGAACCCGTCGTCGGCATGCAGGACATACGGAGCGGCCAGCCCTACGATCACCAGGGCGGACGCGAAGAGCAGAGCCCATTGACTGCGCGACGGCATTTTCATCGATCAATCTCCTTGGATGTTCCTTGAGAAAACGTCCTCCTTCGAGGACAGTTCGGTTGTGATAGCCTCCCCGCGCCATGAGCGAGAATCCGACCACCACGATCCGTATCGCCCACAGCCCTGACTCGGACGATGCATTCATGTTCTATGCCCTGACCCAGGGGATCCTGGATACGGCAGGCCTGGAGATCCGGCACGTCCTCCAGGATATCGAAACTTTGAACCAGGCGGCGTTCCACGGCACCTACGAGATCACCGCCCTCTCCTTCCACGGCTATGCGCACCTCGCCGACCGCTATCAGCTCATGCCCTCCGGGGCGAGCTTCGGCGACGGCTACGGCCCGATCGTCGTCTCCCGCGGCCCGCTCTCCCGGGACGACCTGGCGGGGCGCAAGGTGGCGATCCCCGGCCAGCTCACCACGGCGAACCTGACCCTCCATCTCTGGCAGCCGGAGGTGACCACGGCGATCGTCCCGTTCGACCGCATCCTCGACGTCGTGCAGGCCGGCGAATTCGACGCCGGCGTCGTGATCCACGAGGGGCAGCTCACCTATGGGGATCTCGGGCTGCACAGCGTCGTCGACCTCGGCGCCTGGTGGAAAGGGGAGACCGGTCTCCCTCTCCCTCTGGGGGGAAACGGCATCAAGCGCGATCTCGACGAAGAGCTGAAGCGCCGTCTCTGCCGGTTGCTCACCCAGAGTATCGAGTATGGGCTCGACCACCGCAAGGAGGCGCTGGACTACGCCGTCCGCTACGCCCGCGGCCTGGAGGACGATCCCGAGCGCTCGGACCGTTTCGTCGGGATGTACGTCAACGACTGGACCCGCTCCTACGGCGAGGCCGGCCGGCGCGCCGTGCAGCTCCTGCTCGACCGCGGCTACACCGCCGGCATCCTGCCGGCGCGGGTGAAGGCCGAGTTCATCGACGGCTGACCGGATTCGGCGCATGCCCCTGGCCAGCCTCCCGGCCGCCCTGGTCTTCGACCTGGACGGCACGTTGATCGACTCCCGCCACGACATCACCACCGCGGTCAACCGCACCCGCGGGCGCTACGACCTGCCGCCGCTGCAGCTCGAAGAGGTGGTGGGCATGGTCGGCGAGGGGGCGCGGCTGCTGATCGAGCGCGCTTTCCCGGAGCTGCCGGCGGACCGCCGCGACGAAGCGCTGGTGCTCTACCTCGCCGCCTACCGCGACGTCTGCCTCGACGAGACCCGCCCCTATCCCGGGGTTCCCGAGATGCTCGCCGCCCTGGCGGAGCGCTACCCGTTGGCCCTGCTCAGCAACAAAGGGGAGGAGCTGTCGCGCCTCATCCTCGCCGGCCTTGGGCTCGACAGCTTCTTCCGCGAAGTCCTGGGAGGCGACAGCCTGCCCAGCCGCAAGCCCGATCCCGCTGGTCTGCGCCAGCTCGCCGAGCGCCTCGGCACCCCCGTCGACCGTCTCCTCCTGGTGGGCGACACCCGCATCGACGCCGAAACCGCCCAAGCCGCCGGCTGCCCCTTCGCGCTCGTCGAATGGGGCTTTCCCCGCCCGCTCGGCACCGCCGGGCTGATGACCGGCCTGCGGGTGGCGACGGCGGCCGAGCTGACGGCGGCGCTGGCGGGCTGAAGCCTCAACGCAAAATCCCGGCGAACATCCCGACAGCTCGCGCGATCAGCAACAGCCCTGCCCCGATGGCGACTGCTCCGAGGGCTCGCGCGACGCCCTCGCCGGCCGGTGCCAGACGTTCGCCGGTGATGGCTGCCGTCACGACAGCCATCACGCGAAGGTCCATGATCCCCAGGACCAGGAGGATCGCCATCAGACCGGCGCAGCAGCGGCTGCAGTGGAGGCCCAGGCGCAGCCCGTGCCGCCAGGCCGTGCCGGCGTCGGCAGGCAGAGTATGGCCGCACCCGGGCGCCTCCCGGCAGCAGGCCTCCCGGCAGCAGGCAAGGTGACGTGCCTTCCATGCGGTGAGTTGGAGAACGCCGGCGATCAGCACGACCACCCCGGCCGCGATCGGAACGGCGCGCGCCAGCGACGGCTGCCGCATCTCGACCGCCGCCAGCGCAACGCCCAGCGGAAAGGCGGCCATTCCGAACCCGGTCCACACGCAGAAGTACCCCAGGCCCACGAGCGCCATCAGCCGGTCCAGACGCGCGCCCGTCCCGCCGACGGCCTGGCGGTAGCGCCACAGCATGGGGACCAGAGAGGGCAG
Organism: Thermoanaerobaculia bacterium; assembly: GCA_036264355.1. Taxonomy (GTDB): domain Bacteria; phylum Acidobacteriota; class Thermoanaerobaculia; order Multivoradales; family UBA5704; genus UBA5704. The sequence continues at coordinate 41,054 of DATARD010000190.1, read as the reverse complement.
CATCATCGCCACCATCATCACGATCCACATGCCGAGGAACGATGCCGCGGCGCCGGGCCACGTCTGTCCGGGCATCCGCATCCACGCCATCGACATCGTCCAGCCGCCGGGCATCGGCATCCCGCCCGTCGCCGGCATAGACGCGCACCAGACGATGGTGACCGCCGCGCTGGCCGCGAAGACCAGCGCGGAGACGCCGAAGAACGCATGCCGGGAGGCTCGCTCGGAAGCCATGGAAGCCATGATGGACTTCGTTCAGCCCTGGTGCTCGTCGTATTTGTCGTGGTGGCGCCACCAGGCGCCCGTCTCGTTGCGCCCCTTGGGAGCGCGGTCGAGCCACTGGTACATGCCCCAGAGGCCGTCCAGTCCGCGCGCATAGGTCGAATAGGTATGGTAGACGACGCCGTCGTTGAGGACGAACGCGCTCAGGCCCGGCCTCTCGCGCGTGAACGTGGCCGCGTCGGTTCCGGCCATGGCGGCGAAGGCGGCAGCCCCCTCTCCGCCGCCTTTCCACCCCCCCTCGCGCCGATAGTTGTATTCGATGCCCTCGCGCTGTTGCTCCTCGGTGAACCGGACGCTGAAGTCGGGGTTGAAGTCGCCGCCGAACGAGGACGCCCAGGGGAACGTCCATTCCATCCGCTGCTTGAACGCCTGCAGCTTCGCGAGGGGCGCCCGCGACACCGCCCAGAGCATCACGTCGTGGTGGGCCAGGTGCACGGCGAACCCGTTGAAGCCGTCCGCGATCGCCGAGCAGGACGGGCAGCCGGCCTTGTAGTCGGGCCCGAACATGAAGTGGTAGACGAGGAGCTGCGAGCGCCCGCGGAAGAGGTCCGCCAGCGAAGCGCTCCCGTCATCGGTCTCGAATCGATACTCCTTGTCGATCCGCACCCACGGCAGCTCCTGCCGCCGCCGCGCCAGCTCGTCGCTGCGCCGCGTGAGCTCCTTCTCCTCCGCGAGCAGCGCGCGCCGCGCCGTGAGCCACTCTTCCCGGGTCCCTGTCGTGTGATTCGTCATCGCTCGTCTCTCCTTTTCAAATCGTTTGTCGATACGACCGGGTGGCTCCTGGCCGTGACATAGACTTAGCACCGGATGTCGAAACGATGGGAGTGACAAGTGTGACGGGATTCCGATGGACTCGCTGATCACCGCCGCGGCGCGCGCCCTGGCGGCGGGCGATCCCCTCGGCGCCTTGAAGCGGGTCGCTCTGCGCGACGACGCGCCGGCTCTCGCCCTGCGCGGCCTCGCGATGGCGCAGCTCGGCGATCTCGTTCGCGCGAAGGCTCTCCTGCGCAGCGCTGCACGTGCCTTTGGTCCGAAAGAGGCCGTGGCCCGCGCGAGGTGCGTCGTCGCCGAGGCCGAGATCGCGCTCGTCTCGCGCGATCTCGGCTGGCTGGGCTGGCCCGCGAAGGCGCTCGACGCGGCGCGGGCGACGCTCGAAGCGCACGGCGACCTGGTCAACGCCGCGCACGCGCGCTACCTCGAGGCCCGGCGCCTCCTCCTGATCGGGCGCATCGACGAAGCCGAGCGTACGCTCGCCGACCTCGACCCCTCGCCCTTCCCTCCCGCGTCGCGGACCGCCCACGAGCTGGTGGTCGCGGGGATCGCGATGCGGCGGCTCCACACGCAGGCGGCGCGCGCGGCGCTCGCTCGGGCCGGGCGTGCAGCGCGCCAGGCACAGATCCCCGCGCTGACGGCGGAGGTCGACAGCGCGATCCGCGTCCTGAGCACGCCCGCTGCACGCCTGATGGCGAGGGGCGAGGAGCGGCTCGTCCTGCTCGAAGAGGTCGAAGCGTTGCTGGCATCGGAAGCCTTCATCGTGGACGCCTGCCGTCATGCCGTGCGCGACGAGGGCCAGGTGGTCTCGCTCGCCACGCGTCCGGTGTTGTTCGCGCTCGCCCGTGCGCTGGGCGAAGCGTGGCCGGGAGACGTATCGCGGGACGCGCTCGTCGCGCGCGCCTTCGGTGCCAGGCGCGCCGATGAATCGCATCGCGCGCGGTTGCGCGTCGAAGTCGGGCGGCTGCGGACGGTGCTCCGGCCGCTGGCCGACCTTAAGGCGACGAAGAGAGGTTTCGCGCTGGCGCCGCGCCGTGCCCGCGAGGTGGTCGTGCTGGCCCCGCCCGTCGACGAGGAGCATGCGCGGGTGCTCGCCTTCCTCGCCGACGGTGAGTCGTGGGCGAGCTCGGCCCTGGCGCTGGCGTTGGGAACGAGCCAGCGCACCGTGCAGCGGGCGCTCGACGCGCTGGAGGCGGCAGGCAAGGTGCAGTCGTTCGGCCGCGGGCGAGCCCGCCGCTGGGTGACCCCGCCCGTGCCGGGATTCACGACGACCTTGTTACTCCCCACTCCGCTGCCGACGGACTAAGATGGCCGCATGAGCGAATCAACCGCCGAGATCGTCCGCGAGGATGGACCCTTTCCGGGCATCGACCACATCCATGGAGTCTCCTATGACGGCCAGAACGTCTGGTTTGCCGCCGGAGACACGCTGAACGCCTTCGATCCGGCGAGCGGGAAGATGCTGCGGTCGATCGATGTCGCCGCGCATGCAGGAACGGCTTTCGACGGCCGGCACCTGTTCCAACTCGCCGAAGACCGCATCCAGAAGATCGATCCGCAGACCGGCCGTGTGCTCGCCACCATCCCGGCGCCCGGCGGCGGCGGGGACTCGGGGCTCACCTGGGCCGAAGGGACGCTCTGGGTAGGGCAGTACCGGGACCGGAAGATTCACCAGATCGATCCCAAGACCGGGGCGATTCTGCGCACCATCGAATCCAACCGCTTCGTCACCGGCGTCACCTGGGTGGACGGAGAGCTGTGGCACGGCACCTGGGAAGGCGAAGAGAGCGATCTGCGGCGGGTCGATCCGCGAACGGGCGAAGTTCTGGACCAGCTCGAGATGCCGCCCGGAGTCAAGGTCTCGGGGCTCGAATCCGACGGCGGCAATCTCTTCTTCTGCGGCGGGGGGCCGAGCGGCAAGGTGAGGACCGTCCGCCGGCCCCGACGAGGCTAGTCGTAGGCTGCGAAGAGCCCCGTCCCGCCGCTCTGGCGCGCGATCGTGCCGACCGCCGTGCCGCTGTTCGGCGGTCCGGAGACGCAGGCCCCCACGCAGCCGTCCGCGAACGCCACCAGCACCCGCCCCCGTTCGTCGACCGTCACGTCGATGAAGTCGAGCAGGTTGCGCGCCGTGCTGCACCCCGTCCCCTGGAGGCAGACCGAGCCGCGCTGGACCGGATCGCCGGGCGTCGCGTCGACGGTCGTCCAGGTCGCTCCGCCGTCGAAGGTGGTGGCGACGTAGAGGTGCCAGGCGCCGGAGAAATTCGGATCGGTGCCCGTGCCGTTGCCGCCGGCCGGCGTGCCGAGGAAGGCGAAGGCCGCGCGGTCGGGATCGCCGGCCACCACGGCCGGGAAGGCGGCGTTCTGGATCCCGAACGGCGCTCCCACGTCCTTCAGCGTGCTCCACGTGGCTCCGCGGTCGTGCGAGACGGCTGCCCGCGGATGCCCATCGGTGCCGACGAATCCGAAGTAGAGCGTGCCGTCGGTCGCGGTCCCCACCGACGGATCGCTGCTGCTCGTCGAGCTGCCGGGCACCTTGCGCACCGTCCAGGTCAGGCCGTTGTTGGTGGAGACGGCCACCGCCTGCTGGCTGCCGCAGCTCTTGTTGGGGACATAGGCGGTGCCGTCCGGAGCGACCTTGACATGGCCGTGGAGGCCGCCGCATTGGAGCAGCGTGTAGAGCGGGACCGGCGGGTTGAACGTGAGGCCGCCGTCGAGGCTGAGCGCGCACGAGGCGAGCGCCAACCCTTGCGAGCAGTAGTAGACGCCATGCGAATAGCCGAGACCGGGGAGCGGAGGGGCCAGCGGGCCGCCGCCCACCGTCTGGTGGTCGATGCCGGTGGCGAGGCCGGACGTGGACGGCAGCCAGCTCGCCCCGTCGTCGTCCGTATACGACATGAGGCTCGCCGGCCCGGCGAGTTGCGCCACGAAGGTCCGCCCGGTCTCCGAATCGGTGAACAGGATCGGATCGAGCGTGGTGATGCCCTCGGTCAACGACGTCACGCCTTGCCAGCTCGCCGCGGCCGGCGTGGCCGAGTCGTCAAAGCTCACGCTCAACGTTTCGAGCCCCGCGATGAACAGCACATTGCCCGTCTTCCAGTTGGCCCCCAGGCTCGGCTCACCGGCGCTCTGGCCGAGCGGAGCCGGGACCGGATAGAGAGCATAGGTCGGCGCTCCGGCGCCGGCGGCGGACGCCAGAGGGAGGAACGCAGCAATCAGGGCGATCAGGGGGACGGCCGTCAGGGATCTCGATGCGTGCACGATGCCTCCTTTTCTCCAAGGAGTATGATCATGCGCGACCTCGGTCCTGCCGGCCATGAGGGGAAACCCTCATCGGTACGGGCAAAAAACCTCGTCTTCCAGGAAACTGCCGACGCCCTGTCATCCTGAGAGCGAACCCTGCTTGGCTGATGGCCCGGCGATGGGGCGGATTGAACTTGCCCTGGGGCAGATTGAACTACCGGCCGGATCTGCCCTGCTGGGAGCGCCATCTTGGCGGCTTGGGTCGGCTCTGCCGACCCGGCCGGCTGGAAGCTAGCGGTCCCAGCGAGAACCCCCCTCTCCCGGGCGGCCCACGACTTTGACGGGACAAAAGGACATAAACGACCTCAAGGACCCAAAGGACTTTAAGAGCTGGAAGCCGTGATCGCGGTCTGCAGTTTGTTTTTACTGTCCTTTATGTCCTTGCAGTCTTTTTGGTCCTTTGTCCTTTACCCCCTATAACCGCAGATCCCGCCGGATCTGCCCGTACTCCAGATCCAGCACCAGCACCCGCCCGCGGTCATCCGCGATCGTCAGATACGAGGGCGTCAGCCGCAGCGAGAGGCGGCCGGCGCGGGCGAGGAGCACCTCGGCGCGGAGGCGCCCGGTCTCGGCGTGGAAGAGGTAGACGCGACTCTCGTCGGTGCAATAGACCGGGGCCGCGAGCCAGTCCGCGGAGACCACCGGCTGGCCGGCCGCCCAGCCGCTGCCCGGCAGGCGGAGCTGGACGTTGAGGCGGCCGTGGAGAGCGACGTGGAAGGGGGTCTCCTCTCCCGACTCGGCCCTCTCCGGCGCGGCGGTCCACTGCTCGGCGAGGGTGCCGTCGGGCGCGGTTCCCAGCGCGCGGTCGGCCGGCGCGGCGGCGTCGTCCGCGGCGGAGGCTTCGAGGCGGCTGCGCAGGAAGAGCGAGGGGAGCTCGTAGCTCCACACCTCGGCTCCGGGCTCGCCGGTGACCAGCGAGCAGCGCGCCGGTGAGCGGACGATGGTGCGCACCCGTCGGCCGAGGTCGGAGACCCCCCACGGACCGTCGAAACGGTCGCCGGTCACGTCGATCGCCACCAGGCCGTTGCCGGCGGCCACGAACCAGAGCACGCCGTCGTGGTCGTCGGCGAAGGCGTCGAGGCGGGCGTCGCACCAGAGCTGGGCGCGGCGCGTGCCGAGGTCGATGCGGGCGACCCGCCAGGAGTCGCCGCGGCGGGCGAGCGCGAGGGCGCGGTGGCCGTTGTCGGAGAGCACCAGGCGGTGCGCCGGCTGGTCGAACTCGGCCACCGTGCGGCCGGCGCGAGAGAGCAGGCGCACCCCGGCTTCGCCGAGGGCGACCAGGGTGAGGCCGTTGGGCAGGAAGGCGGCGTCGAGGGCGGACATGATGCCGATGTCCGAGGCGCCGATCTCGATGCGCCACGGCGCCGTGCGGGAGATCCACGGCTCGCGATTGTCGAGCGGCAGGGCCGGCGCGTCGGCGCGCAGAGCGCCGTCGTCGGCGAAGGAGACGAGCTGGCGAAACTGCGCCGGCGACATGCGGGCGCCGAAGCGGCCCGAGTCGCGGGCGATGGTGCGCACCGCCGCCCGCGCCAGGCACATCGCCTGCGGCGTCCGCGGCCCCTGGCGCAGGGTGTCGGCAAAGGCGAGGCGCGCCGCCGCTCCCTCGGCGCGCCAGCTCTCCAACAGGTTGATCGCCTGGTCGCGGGTCTCCTCGAACTCCTCCGGCACGAGGGTCAGCTTGCGGGCGATCATGCGGCCGGCCGGGGCATCCCCCTGGGCGATCGCGCGGTCCATCCAGGACGCCGCCGTCCGCCGGGCGTCGAGCACCGGCCAGACCGCCTCCACCGCGGCCACGTAGTCCCCGGCCTCGGCCAGCTCGCCGCCCCACAGCAGGCGCAGGGAGTGCGCTTCGTCCTTCTTGCGGCTGCGTTCGAGGCGGGTGACGGCGTCGGCGAAGGCGCCGGTGCGGCGGGCGATCCACAGGGCGCGCTCGCGGTCGCCGGTGAGGAACCACTGCCGCACCACGAGGCCCGGCGGCAGATTGCGCGCCTCCGCCATCTCGGCGGCGAGGCGCAGCCGTCCGTGGCGTTCCAGAAAAGCCACCGCCTCCTCGTGCGCGTGCAGCACCTCGGCGAGCATGAAGGCCGCCTCTTCGATGTTCCCCTGCGCCTCCAGCCGTTCGAACGCCGTGCGGTAGAGGCGTTGCAGCTCGCCGTAGAGGTCGGGCGCCACCTGGTTGATCGACCAGGACGCGCGCGCCGCGGGCTGGATCGCCAGATCGGCGCGCGGTCCCGGCAGGCGGAGTGGAACACCGCGCAGCGCTTCGGCCTCCAGGCCGCCCAGCGGAATCGCATAGCGCAAGGCTTCCCGGATGTCGCCGTGCTCGAACATCTCGACCATGCGGTGGATGTAGGCGGCGTGGCGGCGGCCCATCACGCGAGAGAGGCGTGAAGCGGTCGCCACCCGGGCCGAGAGCTGCTGGAAGGCCGCCGAAAGGCGCTGGCCGGGGAAGCCCGCGGGCGCGCCGGCGAGGCCGGGGAGCGGCGGCAGGGCGGGCACGGCGGTGATCTGCCGTTTGAAGGCGCGCACGCTCCAGCGCAGGCTGTGCAGCCAGTTCGCCAGCCGCGAAGGGACCGCGCGCAGCGGTGAGCGCGCCTTGGCCTTCGCCGATTTTTGATCGCGCGAACGCAGCGCGGCGAGCAGCTCCGCGAGCTCCGGCGAAGCCGGCGGCACCCCTTTGAGACGGGTGCGCGGATCGAACGCCACCCGCCCCGGCGGATGCGCCTCGGGCTCGACCGGCGGCGGCCCGAGGGTGGCCGTGTCCGCCACCTGGAAGCCGCTCACGTCGAGCCAGGCGGCGGGATCGATGCGGTCCGCCTCCAGCGGACGTTCGATGCGGGTGACCCCGGCGTGCAGGTGGACGGTGGAGCCTTCGGGCGGATCGAGCGCCCGCAGCTCGTCGGCGGCGAACGGCGCGCTCACCAGCGCGCGCCCGCCGACCACCTTCTCGGCGGTCAGCGGCAAGCCGGGGGACTGGTCGCAGCGCACCCGCCTCGGACCCGGGAGACGGATCAGCCAGCCCCGCGGATCGCGGTAGACCGTGGCTCCCGGCACCCACAGCGCGAGGATGCGGCGGCGCGCTTCGAGCGGACCGGCGAGGGCGGCGTCGACGAAGAAGGCCGACGCCTCCACGACGCCGCGATGGGTCAGCGCGCGCGGGCGGACGACTCTCACAGGCCGCCCTCCGGGATGAGCCGCACGAGCGGCGCGTCGTGGTCGAGGGAGAGCACCACGACCTCGCCGGAGGTGGTGACATAGGCCACATGGGGGCGGCTGGCGCTCGCCGCGGCGTGGACGATCTCGGCGGCGGCCGGGGCGAGCCGGCGCGTCCAGCTCAGGCCGGCGACGACGAGCGTGCGGCGGTCCTCGTCGACGAAGAGCAGGCCGGGCTCGCCGCGTTGCGTATCGCGCACGATCCCCTTGACCTGGTTGCCGGCAAAGGGAGTGAGGAACGAGCGGCCGCGGGCGCTCAGGATCTCCCACGATCCGTCGAGGTGCTCCACGGCGGCGAGGCCGTGGTCGCGGTGAGCGAGTTTGCCGCCAAAGCCGAAGAAAGCGTTCTCCGCGGGACTGTCCAGCTCGACGGAGGTCACCGGCCGGCCGTTGCCGGCGACCGTGGCGATGCGGGCGGGGCCGTGCTCGCCGGCCGGCTCCACGAAGACGAGCTGTCCGGCGACGGCGGCGACGGCGGTGATCCGCTCGGCGAGCCGCTCGAGGGAATGGGTGTCTCGGGATTCGCCGCCCGAAGACCTCACCCCCGTCCCCTCTCCCATCGCCCCCCCTGCCGCCGGGAGAGGGGCGCCGCCACCAAACGAACGCAGCACTGTCTGGCTCTCCCTTCCCCCCTCTCCCGGTGGGTGGGAGGGCGATGGGAGAGGGGGGCCAGGGGGGTGAGGTAACAACGGCGCGGCTTTCGAAATACCCTCCAGCAGGCGGAAGAGCCCGCCTGCCGCGTCGACCGCGAAGTCGGTGCCGCCGAGGGTCAGGAACGGCTGGAGCACCGGCGAGACGTCGCCGGCCTCGGCGTCCTGGAACGGCTGAAAGCGCATCCACGGCCGCGTCGTCTCCTCGTCCGCGGTGCCCGTGTAGGCGCCGCTGGGGAAGCCGGCGCCGCGCTTCAGGTAGACCCACGGTGTCAGCACGCCGTGGCGCGAGGTGGCGACCACCACCTGTTTGCCGGTGAGCCCGACGGCGACCGGCGGCTCTCCCGGCCGCGGATCGTACAGCCGCGGCGCACCGACCTCGCCGCGCGGCGAATTGGGGATGGAGATGGCGACGATGCCGCCGCCGGACGCCCGGGCGAAGAGCTTCGAGCCGTTGGCGGCAAAGACCAGGTTCGAGGCCGGGATTAGCCGGCGCTCCAGGCGGCGCGGCGGCGCGGCGGCGGCGGCGAACGGATCGCGCAGCAGGCGCACGCAGGCCGCGTCGGCGGGCAGCTCCAGGGCGACCTCGTTGAGCGGCCCGTCCTGCCCGCGCCGCACTTTGACCGCCACCCGGCGGACCTCCGGGTCGAGGATGTCCCAAACCTGGAGGACGGAGGCGCCGCGCGTGGTGGACATTGAGCTCAGGCGCGGCGGTCCGACGATCCAAAGATCGTCCAGCTCCTTCCAGCCGTGCATCCGGGCCCGCCAGGCGGCCACCTGCGCGTCCGTCGCCTCGTGCGGCGTGCGCGCCTGCAACAGGCGGAGGATGGCGGGCTCCGTGACGTCGTAGAACAGCGGCGCCTCGGGATCTTGCAGGATGCCCCAGGCGAAGCGGACGCCCGCCGCCTCGGCCCGCCGGGCGAGCACGATCAGCGCGGCGAGCTGCGCGATGCGCGGTGAGCCGAGCTGGCCCGGACCGGCGTCGAAGATCGCCACCGACACCCGCGAGCCGCCCGGCTCCGGCGAGTTGATGCGCAGGAAGATGTGCTCGCCCATCACCGCCCGGCGGAGGAATTCGTCCGGCTCCTCGTCGGCCAGCAGCCACTCGCTGGCCAGCAGGCGTTCATAGGGGCCGCGCCGGCTGAGCCCGTCGAAACCGTCGGCCTCGCCTTCGCCGCTGCTGCGCCGCACCTTGAGCGGGCCGAGCGCCGAGGAGAGACGCTGCAGGACCGGACCGAGCGACAGGGCGAGATCGCGCGGGAAGATGGAGAGGTAGGGACCCCAGGGGGCGAGCGGCCGGGGGAGATCCATCAGCAGGATCCTCCGCGCGGCACCGGCTTCGTCGCGGGTTTCGTCGCGGGCTGCGCGAGCCAGGCCTGCAACACCGTCCGCACGATCGGCCGTGCCGCCTGGGTCGAGGCGAGGAGCGGTGGATCGACCAGCACGGCATAGGGCGGCGACGTGCCGGAGGTGCGCGCCCGGGCGAGCAGGGCGCGCTCGACCAGCGGCAGCGGCGCCGTGGGCTCACGGCTGGTGGGCAGGAAGAGCGACGGAGCGTCGGCGTCGCGGCCGAGATACACCGCGCCGTCGACCCAGGGGAGGTCGGCGGCCTCGCCGAGGACCACCAGAAGTCCGGGTGACGCAACGCCGCTCAACCGGGCGAGGGCTTCGTCGTCGCGCGCCAGGAGGCGCTGGGCGAGCGCACGAACCGCATCCCCGCGCACTGCCATGCCAAGCGGGTCGAGCGGTGTCGTCCGTGGACGCCACGTCAAGGCGATCAAATCATCCTTCATACAAAAACCACCAAATCAATGCGTTGCCGACAGCTCCCGGGACGACACCTCGCGGAGCGCTGCCACAATGCCAGCCCGTACCTCCGCGAGATCCACCGGCAACGCCTCGGGGGCGAAGCCGGCATCGATCTCGCGGGCGATTCCTTCCAGACGCAGACACCAGCTTTCGAGCTCCTCGCCGGCCGCCGGCCGCACGCGCAACGCCTCGCGGCCGGCGTCGGCGATGCGTGAAGCGCGGGCGAGCGGCCCGAGCGAAGCTTCCTCGGCCGCCGCCGGCAGCGTCGCGTTCTCGCTCAGCGCCAGCACGTCCCCCAGGCACTCGCGGGCGAGCGACTGCTGCTCGCGGGTGGGAACGACCAGCACCAGCGGCCACAGGTCGGCGTCGGTCGGCCTGGTGCGCCCGGCGAGCGCGGCGGCGGCGGCCACCAGGCGCTGCGACTTCACCGCCCGGCGGTCGGAGAGCACGATACCGGCGCCGCGCAGCAGGCGGATGGCGTGCGCCAGATGCGGGCGCACCCACGACAGGTCGGCGTCCCGCGCCGCGGCGGAGACGATCTCCACATCCGCCAGATCGGCGACGCTCGCCGCCGCGCGGAGGTCGAGGCGCGCAAGATTCCAGCCACCCTCCAGCAGCTCTTCCAGCCGCGGGTCCGGCACCGGATCGACAAAGATGCGCACCAGGAAGCGGTCGGCGAACGCCGCCAGCGAGTCGTCCTCCGGCAACGCGTTCGCGGCGCCGACGCAGACCCGCAGCGGGCAGTGGATGATGCTGTGGCCGCGCCGGAAGACGCGCTCGTTGAGAATGCCGAGCAGAGTGTTGAGGATCGCCGTCGAAGCCCGGAACACCTCGTCGAGGAAAGCGAACTGGGCCTCGGGCAGCATCCCGGCCGTCTCGGTCTCCACCACGCCCTCGCGGAGGCGGCGCAGATCGATCGGGCCGAAGATCTCGCTCGGCTCCGTGAACCGGCCGAGCAGGTATTCGAAATAGCGCGCGTGCACCGCGCCGGCGATGCGGCGCACCGCTTCGCTCTTGGCCGTGCCGGGAGGGCCGATGACGAGCACATGCTCCTCGGCGACACCCGCCAGCGTGACCATCTGGGCGAGAGCCTCGCGTTCCACCAGACCGCGGACCGCGTCCGCCAATGCCTGCCGCAGCGCGTCTGCGGCTTCCGAGAGAGGCTTTTTCATGGCTTGAGTGACGAGACCATCCTAGAGGAAGCACGTTCACTGAGCAATGCACCCCCCGCAAGCTCTGAGAGAAGAGTGCCGCGACGGGGAGCAATGGTGACTCTACCGCCACGCATGGCCCGGATTTCCCGCGCCCGCGTTTGAGTACGTGGATGCTAACACGCCGCAGGGACTGGTTCCCTCTCTTGATTGCGCTAAGCTTGCTCTCCTCATGGACCCGCTGCTCCAGGATGCCATCTCCGCTCTCGACGCTGGAGACGTGAGCGCGCTGGAGCGCCTCCTGGAATCACACCCGGAGCTGGTCCGCGATCGTGTCGACTTCGGCGAGGGGTACTTCCACCGGCCGTACCTGCTCTGGTTCGTGGCGGAGAATCCGATCCGCAACGGCACCTTGCCCAGGAACATCGGGGAGGTGACCCGCGCGATCCTCAAGGCGGTGGAACGCTCCGCGGCCGACACCCGGCAAGAGCAGATCGACTACGCGCTCGCCCTGGTGTGCTCCGGCCGCGTCGCGCGGGAGAGCGGCGTCCAGCGCGACCTGATCGACGTGCTCGGCGACGCCGGGGCCGGTCTCGACGGCGCCCTCGTGCCGGCGCTCGCTCACCGCGAGCTCGCCGCGGCCGAGCAGCTTCTCCGTCGCGGCGCCACACTGACCTTGCTGGCCGCGGTCTGTACAGGACGAACGGACGACCTGGCGCGTCTGGTGAAAACGGCAAGCCCCGAAGACAGGCAGGCCGCGCTGGCCGGCGCCGCCCTCTACGGCAAGGGCGGCGCCCTCGCCCTGCTGATCGCTCCCGGCATCGATCTGAACGGCTACAACCCTCCCGGATTTCATCCCCACGCAACGGCCCTGCACCACGCCGTGGATTCCGGCTCCCTCGAAGCCGTCCAGGTGCTTGTGGACGCCGGAGCCGATCTCGGCGCGAGAGACCGCATCCACCAGGGAACCGCGCTCGACTGGGCCGAGCACCTCCAGCGCCCGGAGATTGCGGCCTACCTGCGGGAAAAAAGAGGCGGGAAGAGGGGCCGAGACTCCAGGCACGGGGACTGAAACGCGGTCGGCACCCGATCCGTCGCTTGATCACAGAACCCTCAGCCTGTTATTCTTCCGAGCATGGATACTGCCGTGGAAGCCCGCTCAGGTCGCGTGTCAGCCGTCGCCAAGGAGACGAAGCTGAAGGCGGCACATTCTGTCGCCAGAGCGCGCCGGCCCCGGCGCCACGTAACCCAGGGCTCCAGTGCCTCAGAAATTCGCAAAGCCCTTGGAATCAGGAAGAAAGACCTCGCTGCCGCACGCAGAGATCTCGCCGCTCTCGGCTTTGAGACCAAGAAGTCGTAGCCCGGCCTCATGGCAGGGAACACTCCAGACGAGCGGAGCGTCTTCCTCAACGTTCCTTATGATAGTGGGTACGAACGCAACTTCGTGGCCCTCGTCTCCATTCTGGTCGCTCTGGGTCGTAAGCCGCGTTGTGTCCTCGAGCTTGCCGAGCGGGGCCAAGGCCGTCTCAGCCGCATCCTCAGCCATCTCGAGTCCTGCCGAGTCTCCATTCACGACCTGAGCCGTTTACCCTCAGCGACATCAAGGGGAGAGACCTGCATGTCCATGAGGGGAAGCCGAGAGTTCTCATCAGTTGCATCCTCGACGCATTGGGCAATATCGATGGCGATCCGGACCCGGGCGCTGTATACAAGCTCTGGAAGAAGCTCTGGATGCTGGCTGTCGACCTGAAGACCCGGTACGGGCGCACGCACATCTTCTACCGGACGATCTTCTTGGAGCTCGTGGCTGCCGCGACGGACCTCGCTTGCGAGGACGGCTTCATCGCACCCTGACGGTGCCCCCCGCTCCCAGCCTCTCCGCGCGTCCCTCTCCACCTGAAATGGCGGGGACGCCGCTCCGCGTCTGTGCTCAGATGCGGGCAGGCTGTTACAACCCCCCGAAGGAGAGGCCATGAACGACTATACTGCGACCCTGACCGTCGATGCAGACACAGAGATTTCGTCCCGTGCGCGCAAGGGAGAGCTGATGAGCGATTATGTTGCGTCACTGATGGCGGATGTGAAGGCGAAGAATCCGGCCGAGCCGGAGTTCCACCAGGCGGTTCAGGAAGTCGCCGATTCCCTGGGGCCGGTGCTCGACCGCCACCCCGAATACCGGCATGCCCGCATCCTCGAGCGGATCATCGAGCCCGAGCGGGTCCTCATGTTCCGCGTTCCCTGGCAGGACGACCGCGGCGAGATCCAGATCAACCGCGGCTTCCGCATCGAGATGAACAGCGCGATCGGTCCCTACAAGGGCGGCCTGCGCTTCCACCCCTCGGTCAACCTCGGCATCCTCAAGTTCCTTGCCTTCGAGCAGGTCTTCAAGAATTCGCTCACCACCCTCCCGATGGGCGGCGGCAAGGGCGGCTCGGACTTCGATCCCAAGGGCAAGAGCGACAACGAGGTGATGCGTTTCTGCCAGAGCTTCATGACCGAGCTCTGCCGCCACATCGGCCCGAACACCGACGTACCGGCCGGCGACATCGGCGTCGGCGGACGGGAGATCGGCTACCTGTTCGGGCAGTACAAGCGGCTGCGCAACGAGTTCACCGGCGTGCTCACCGGCAAGGGGCTCAACTGGGGCGGCTCGCTGATCCGTCCCGAGGCGACCGGCTACGGCTGCGTCTACTTCGCCCAGGAGATGCTGGCCACCCGCAAACAGAGCCTCGACGGCAAGACCTGCCTGGTGTCGGGCAGCGGCAACGTGGCCCAGTACACGGTGGAGAAGCTCCTCGACCTCGGCGCCAAGCCGATCACCCTGTCGGATTCGAGCGGCTACATCATCGACGAGCACGGCATCGACCGCGAGCGCCTCGCCTTCGTTCTCGACCTCAAGAACGTCCGCCGCGGCCGCATCGAGGAGTACGCCGACAAGTTCAAGACCGCCGTCTACATCCCCACCAACCCGGGAGCCAGCCACAACTCGCTGTGGGACCTGAAAGCCGACTGCGCCTTCCCGAGCGCCACGCAGAACGAGATCAACGGCAAGGACGCCGCCAACCTGCTGCGCAACGGCGTCTACCTGGTGGCCGAGGGCGCGAACATGCCCACCCACATCGACGGCGTCAACCAGTTCGTCGACGCGGGCATCCTCTATGGCCCCGGCAAGGCCGCGAACGCCGGTGGCGTCGCCACCTCGGGCCTGGAGATGGCGCAGAACAGCATGCGCTATAGCTGGACACGGGAAGAGGTCGACAACCGCCTGCACCTGATCATGAAGAGCATCCACAAGGCGTGTGTCGAAACTGCCGACCGCTTCGGCACGCCGGGGAACTACGTCAACGGCGCCAACATCGCCGGCTTCCTCAAGGTGGCCGATGCGATGATGGACCAGGGGCTCGTCTAAACGGCGGCCGATGCCCGGAGAGACACCCGGAGAGACAGTGCCCGGAGATCCCGCAGAGACCGGAAGCGACACCAGGGGGCGGCCCGTCCGCCCCCTGTTTCATGACTACCAGGACTTGATGCGTTATCGCATCCTGCACATCCTCCTGGTCGCCACTCCCTATGATCGATTCCTGCTCGAAGAGGCCGGCGAGCTCAGCGAGCGGATGATGGGTGAGTTCCGCAACCTGGATCTCCACTATGCGCCCGGCTTGACCGGCGTGTCGACCGGCGCCGAAGCGCTCAGCCTCATCAAGCGGCAGGACAGCATCAATCTGATCGTCACCACGCCGCACGTTGCCGACATGAACCCCGACCGCTTGGCGGCGGCGGTCAAAAAGGTGCGCGACATCCCGGTCGTGCTGCTCGCCTGGGACCCGGGAGAGCTGAACGGTTTCACCGGCGGCTCCCACGGCAAAGAGTCGGCGATCGAACGCGCCTTTCTCTGGCAAGGGGATGCCCGCATCCTCCAGGCGATCATCAAATCGGTCGAGGACCGCCGCAACGTCGAGCACGACACGCGGGCCGTGGGGGTGCAGGTCATCCTGCTCATCGAAGACGTCGTCCGCCACTACTCTTCGTTCCTGCCCGCCATGTATTCCGAGCTCCTCCATCACTCGCAGCGGGTGATCTCGGAAGCGCTCAATTTTTCCCAGAAGATCCTGCGCATGCGGGCGCGGCCCAAGGTGCTCCTGTGCACGACGTTCGAGGAAGCGCAGGCGGCTTTCGACGCCTACCGCGACGACGTGCTGGGCATCATTTCGGACGTCGAATTCCCCTTGGCGCATGGAGAGAAGCCGCTGCCGGAAGCGGGCGCGCTCTTCGCCCAGAACGTGCGCGCAACCCATCCCGACATTCCGATCGTCCTGCACTCCACCAAGCCGGAATATGCACAGCTCGCCCGCGAGGTCGAAGCGCGTTTCCTGCTCAAGGGCTCGGCGAACATGCTCGACGATCTGCACACCATCATGCTGGAGGATTTCAGCTTCGGCGACTTCGTCTTCTATCGTAAGGCGGGAGGTGAGGAGGTCGGCCGCGCCGGCAATCTGCGCAAGCTGGAGGAAAACCTGCGCACCGTTCCCGGCGAATCGATCGAGTTCCACGGCGCGCGCAATCATTTCTCCCGTTGGCTCAAGGCGCGGACCGAGTTCGCCCTCGCCGAGGCATTGCGGCCGCGCAAGCCGGAGCACTACGAGGGAGGCGCCGAGGAGCTGCGCCAGGACCTGATCGAATCGATCGCCGCCTACCGCTATGAGCAGGGACAACGGGTGGTGGCCGACTTCGACCGCATCACGTTCGATCCGGCGGGCGGCTTCCACCGCATCGGCGCCGGCTCGCTCGGCGGCAAGGCCCGCGGGCTCGCCTTCGTCCGCCGCCTGCTGTCGTCGCATGCCGTGCGGCGGCGCTTTCGCGGCGTCGAGATCGCCATTCCAACCACGGCGGTGATCGCCACCGACGTGTTCGATCACTTTCTCGACCACAATCACCTGCGTCGCTTCGCCATCGATTGCGCGGACGATCAGGAGATCGCCGCACGTTTTGCCGCCGCGGCGTTTCCCGAGGCGGCAGCGCGCGACGTCGAAGCCTGGCTGGACAAAGTCCGCGATCCGCTGGCCGTGCGCTCGTCGAGCCTGCTCGAGGATTCGCAACACCACCCGTTCACCGGCGTCTATGACACCCTGATGCTGCCCAACAACGCGCCCACGATCGAAGAGCGCCGCGATCAGGTGATCCTCGCCGTCAAGCGCGTCTACGCGTCCACCTTCAGCCAGAACGCCAAGATGTATCTCAACGCCACCTCCTACCGGTTGGAGGAGGAAAAGATGGCGGTGATGCTGCAACGGATCGTCGGCTCCGCACACGCCTCACGTTTCTATCCCGATCTCTCCGGGGTCGCTCGCTCGCACAATTTCTATCCCGCGCCGGCCACCGCCGCCGAGGACGGCGTCGCCGCCGTGGCGCTCGGGCTGGGCCGCGCCATCGTCGAAGGCGGAGACTGCTTGCGTTTCTGTCCGCGCTATCCGCAGAACGTCCCGCAGCTCGCGACGGTGGCGGACATGCTCGGTTCGACCCAGCGCACCTTCTGGGCGCTGCCCCTGGCCGGCGGCGCGGAGATGCGGGAAGAATCGTTCGGGCTGGAAACAGCCGAAGCCGACGGCACACTCGCCGCCGTGGCCTCCACCTACTCCCGCGACAACGACGCGGTCTACGACGGCATCTCCCGCCCCGGCCCGCGGATCGTTACCTTCGCGCCGCTCCTCAAGCACGGCCTCTTCCCGCTCGCCGCGATCCTCGAGGTGCTGATGGACAAAGGGGAGGAGGGGATGGGAGGCCCGGTCGAGATCGAATTCGCCGTCAACCTGAGCCCGCGGCGCGGCAAGCCGAAAGAGTTCGGCGTCCTCCAGATGCGCCCGCTCGCCCTCGCCCAGGAGCATGAAGCGATCGAATTGGGCGACGTCCAGGGCGCCGACATCCTCTGCCACAGCCGGTCCGTCCTCGGCAACGGCCGTCTCGAAGGCATCCACGACATCGTGGTGGTGGACTTCCAGCGCTTCGAAAGATCAAAAAGCCGCGAAGCGGCGGCCGAGATCGCCCGCTTGAACGGCGAGCTCCGTGCCGCCCACACGCCCTACCTCCTCATCGGCGTCGGCCGCTGGGGCTCGCGCGACCCCTGGCTCGGCATCCCCGTCACCTGGGACCAGGTCTCCGGAGCCCAGGTCATCGTCGAAGCCGGGCTCCGCGACTTCAAAGTGACGCCCTCGCAAGGCAGCCACTTCTTCCAGAACCTGACCGCCTTCAACGTCGGCTACTTCACCCTCAACGCCGACGACAAGGGAGGCTCCCTCGACTGGGCCTGGCTCGACGCCCAGCCCGACGAGAGCCACAAAGACCACGTCCGCCACCTGCGGCTCGCCGAGCCGTTGCTGGTGAAGATGAACGGGCGGAAGGGGGAGGGTGTGATTGTGAAGCCTTCCCCGAGCTGAGACACATCCGGGCCTGATCGATCGCACCCCCGTTGACCCTGCTTCGGAACGCGGTGTAGGCTGACGAAACCTCTAACCGATGGACGACAAGGAGGACGTCATGTTCAGAAACGTGCTGTCTCTTTGTAAGTCGCGTACGACCTGGGCGGTGGTGAGCTTGGCTCTCTGCTGCGCAGGGGCGGTGTTCGGCGCGGACAAGGGCAAGGCCGGATCGTCTCACGACCATGGGCTCGTGATGTGTGAAGGCACCTATGCGTTGTGCGACGCGGCGGCCTGTACGCCGATCCCCGAGCAGGGCGCCCTGCCGGGGTCCAAGCCGGCGGCGAAGCCCAAGCACGCGCTGTGCGAGTGTGTCGTCGAGACGGGGAAGAACCTGGGACCCGGCCCGTGCGCCAACCGCCAACCCGTCACGGGGAGCAACGGCGGCGAATACATCCTCTCGACCTACTCCTTCGCTCTCCCCGACAAATATCTGGAATGCCCGGCCGGGGGGCCGCGGACGGTCTGTTTCGGTTATCCGTGCCTCGTCGACAAGGCCGATCCGAAGCATGCGCACTGCACGTGCCCGATCAAGTACGACAGCAAGGCTTTCTGGACGCAGGGAGGGAGCTGCGACAAGGCCGCGTGCACGAACGGACTGTGGCAGGGCGGCACGCCGAAGGAGTACGCCCTCATCAACAAGATTTTCGGCGACGCGACCCATCAACCTCCGCCGCAAATGTGTGGGCAGGCTTCTGGCAAGTAAGGCCCGGCCGGACCGGCCGGTCTCCTGAGGGGACCGGCCGGCCGCGGGACGGTCGTTGGTTGCTGGAGAGCTATTACAAAGGCAAGTCGCACTTCGAGCTCGAGCCCCTCGGCACGCCGAGCCGCTGGAACACGCTCCGTGCGTTGCGGGTCCTGAAATGGTGGCACGGCGGGAGCGCCGCTCGAGAAGGTCAACCCGACTAGGGTTGGTGAGCTGCCGGCGTTTCAATGAGCCGCCGTCGCCCCGCCGCGGTGGCAGATCCGGTGTCGTATCCTCCCGCCTCTCTTCCGCCTTCGGAGCTCCGACTGGAGGCCGGGCGCCCGTCCTGGCGTGGGGGGCTCGATGACTTCTGGTAGAATCAGGCGAAACTAGCAACAATCCTAGTTTGGAAGCAGAGGTGCTTCGATGCAAGTACGCAATTTGATACCGGGTCTCTTGCCGGGAGCTCTTTTGAGCGCCGGTCTCCTCGTCTCTGGCACGGCGGTGGCCGTCAACACGAATTCCCAGTGCGTCGGCAACCTTCAGTCACCCCTCTCGCCGGGCAACAGTTGCACCGCCAACGACGTGACCTTGATCCTGGTCGGACTGGGAGACCAGACCGACGGTTGTGTCAGCACCGGCGACACGGTGTCGCTCTACCTCGGGGCGAAGCTGCAGAATACGGGTGCGCAGACACGCTATGACATTGGGCTGTTCATTTACGACTACCTGGGGACCGGCGATCCGACGCCGAACGCCTTGAGCGGCCAGCAGTGTGCCGTCGAGACCCTGAAGCCGGCGTATGGCACGGCCGGCGTCGGAACCTGCGGGCCGCTCAATCTCACCGGCGGCAGCGGTCCCTATTACAACGACGACGGCAACGGTTGCGCCGATTTGGTGAAAGGGCAGTGCGGCGGCGTCGACGTCTTCATGAAATTCACGCAGCCGATCACCATCAAATGCACCGATGCGATCGGCGCTGGCACCAGCACGCAGCCGGACGGTTTCGTCGACATTCCCACCTGCACCACCTGGGGCAACAACAAGGGCCAGGTCGGACCGGGCGGGGTGTGCAGCAGCGAGAACGACGTCATGCCGGGCACCGGCTCGAAGTGCAACTGCCAGGTGATCAACTCGAACATCCCGGTGGCCCGCCTCGCCCCGTCGTGCACCTGCACCCCGGCGCCGGTGCGGCCGGGGCAGTCGAGCGCCTGTACGGTGAGCTTCACGAACACGGCTCCGGCGAGCTGCACGGCGACCGTGCCGTCCGGCGGCGTTACGGAGCGCTTCGAGTGCGGCACGGCGAGCTTCGTGCGCTTCAAGGTCGGCTACAACTCGGCTCAGGGACAGATGCTCAATTCCGCGTCCTCGCCCGCGACGCCGAACGAGACGACCGGCGGCTCGGTCACGGTCGACACGACCAACAGCCAGGTGGTGTGGGTGCCCAAGAACACGACCCTGTCGGGCTCCAGCTCGGGAATCATCGGCCCCAATGAATCCGGGAGCATGACGTACCAGTTCTACGTCGACCCCTCGGTCGCGAGCGGCACGACGATCAACCAGACCGTCACCACCTACTGGTCGAACACCGGACCGACCGCGTGGACGAGCGAGGTGGCTCAATCCGCCACCGTGACGTGCAGCTTCGCGGTCTCCAACCAGGCGACGTTCGCCCGCGTCTCCTCGTTCAGCGCGGCGGCGGAAGGCGGCCGGGTGATCCTTACCTGGGACACCGCGGCCGAAGTCGGCACCGCCGCGTTCGAGGTCGAGCGCCTGGACCCGGCGAGCGGCCGCTTCGTGCGCGTGACGGAGCGTCCGGTGCCGGCGGTGGCGCAGCTCCCGGGCGGCCGGTATGTCCTGGTCGATCCGGAGGCGCGGCGCGGCGCGGCCCTCACGTACCGGTTGACCGAAGTGGATCAGAGCGGAGCGCGCGAGGTGTTCGGTCCGTTCAAGGTCGAAGCGCTGGATGGCGCGGCTCCCGCGGACGATCGCGGCGGCGACTTCCATGCGCAGGGCAAGGAGGTCTCGCCGCGTCTCGCCCGGGCCGTCCACGCCCGGGAACGGGGCGCCGCTTCACTCCAGCCGGCGGCCCAGCCGGTGAGCCCGGCGCCGGCCCGGAGAGCCCGGGTGGAGGTGACCCGGAGCGGCCTGCAACGCGCGCGGACGGCGGACGTCGCGGCGGGCCTCGGCGTCTCGCTGGACGAAGCCGCGGCCCAGCTCCGCGCCGGGCGCCTGCACTTGAGCCGGGGCGGTCAGGACGTGTCCTGGCAGGCCGCGGCCGATGGCGACGGCCTCGTCTTCTACGGCGAGGCGATCCACAACGCGTTCACCGACACCAACGTCTATTGGCTGAACCTCGGGACCGGCCAGCTCGCGCAGACCCTGGCCGTGGCAGCGGCCGGCGGCCCTGCCGCCAGCTCTTTCACCGACGTCCTCCATCTGGAGACCGACGCCATCCCGGCGGTCGCGGCAGCGGTGCCGGTGGACGACTATTGGATCTGGAAGAACTTCTATCCCGGGTATCCGGGTTTCGACCGGGCGACCTTCCCGGTCCTCGTGCCGGCTCCGGCCCCGGGGGCGTCGTCGCTGGCCGTCCATCTCTATGGGTTCGCCGCCGAGCAGCGCGCCGAGCTCCGGCTCAACGGCCATCACGTCAGCGATCTGGAATGGCAGGGGAGCGGACCGGCGACGGTGACCGTGGCGCTGCCCGCGGGGGCTCTGCTCGACGGCGCCAACCAGATCGAGATCGTCGCCCTCGAGGCGGACCTCGGTTTCTGGCTCGACTCCTTCGATCTCACCTATCCGCGCCTGTACCGGGCGGACGCCGACCGTCTCTCCTTCCGCGCCGTGCAGGGAGGAGCGGTCGCGCTGACCGGCTTCCACTCCTCCGACGTCGCCGTCTATGACATCGCGCAGCCCCTGGCGCCGCGGCGGCTCGGCGGCCTGCCGGCACAGCCTCAGGCGGACGGCTCCTGGGGCGTCTCCTTCCTCGCCCCGGACGCCGGACCCTACGTCGCGGCCACCGGCGGCGCGCTCTCCGGCACGAGCGTGCGGGGCAGCTCCCCGGAGGACCTGCGCAATGCGCGCGGCGCCAATTACCTGGTCATCAGCCCGAAGGAGCTCCACGCCGAGGCGCAACGTCTGGCCGACCTGCGAGCCGCCCAGGGGCTCTCCACCCTGGTCGTCGACCTGAGCGACGTCATGGATCTGTTCGCGGACGGCCTCTACGACCCGGCGGCTGTCCAGCGCTTCCTCGCCTACGCCATCCGGTCCTGGCCGGTGCCGCCCCGCTACGTCGTACTGGCCGGCAAGGGCACCTACGACTACCGCAACCTTCTGGGCCTCTCGTCGAACCTGATGCCGCCGCTTCTGGTGGCGACCGAAGCCGGGCTCGCGCCGGCCGACTCCCTCTTCGCCGACCTCGACGGCGGCGGCGTGCCGGCGGTGGCCATCGGCCGGATCCCGGCGCTCAATGCCGCGGAGATGCACGCCTACGTCGACAAGCTCGCCGCCTATGAGAGCGACCCGGGCGGCGCCTGGACCGGCCGGGCGCTGTTGGCCGCCGACGATGCGGATACCGCGGGCGATTTCCCGGCGGCGAGCGACCTCATGGCGGCGGGCCTCCCCGCAGCGCTTTCGCTCACCCGGGTCTACATCCCGCCCTCTTCTGACGCGACGCAAATGCAAGCCAGCCGGGCGCAGCTCCAGGGCGCGCTCCGCCAGGGGCAGTCCCTCATGAATTACGTCGGCCACGGCGGGCTCGACCGTCTGGCTTCGGAGGGCCTGCTCGTAACTTCCGACGTGGCCCAACTCGGCAACGCGCCACACCTCCCTGTGCTGACCGCTCTGACCTGTCTCATTTCGCAATTCGCCTATCCGACCGTCAGCTCTCTGGGCGAGGAGCTCGTGATGCAGCCGGACGGCGGAGTCATCGCGCTCTATGGGCCGACGTGGCTGTCCTACAACGCACCGGCGAGCAACCTCGGGCTCTCCTTGCTGCCGCAGCTCTCGGCCTCCGGAGGAGGCCGGCTCGGGGACCGGCTCCTGCGCGGCCTGAACGCCTACGCCGCCACCACCGGCAGCGACCGGCGCATGCTGCGCCTGTACACACTCCTGGGAGACCCGGCTCTGAACCTCAAGCGCTGAGCATCCTCTGCCGCTCGAACGCGGCGTCAGGTGCCCGGCGCTTTTAAGAGGAACGGTTGCCGGAAGAGAGCTGCCAGGGCATTGAGATCGGCGCGCCGTTGCTTCTCGCTGCCGGCCGCGAAGCGGCCGCGGGGGATCTCCACGGTGACGTTCCAGCCCGGCTCGTCCGCGGTGCGCGCCGCGAGCCATGGGCTGGCGACCGGGTGCAGCGCAGGCCGGGCCGCCACCGTCCATCCGGCCGGCAGGGTGAGGGAGATGTCGCCGCGCAAGCAGAACAAGGTCGAGAGGCCGCCGCCGACCGGTTGCAGGGAGTGCGGGATCGTGCCGCCGATTTCCAGGCGTGCGGGCTGGTGCACCCGGTGGTCAGGCGGGTCGAAGTGAACGCTGGCGAGAACCGCGCCGGGCACGCTGGGGCGGAAAGATTCCTGGAGATGCTGGCGGAAGCGCTCGGCGTCTCCCTGGTTGAGGTAGAGAGCGGTGAGGGAAAGGCTCATGGGACTGTCCCCGGAGGTGGTCAGCTTCCAGCGAGCCTCCCCGCTTCCGGTCAGCTCGACGGCGAGCGCGGCGTCGACGCGGTGGCAGCCGGGCTGGCGGGTGTGGATGGGGAAGAGGCCGCCTCCGGGCGATCCGAGCCACAGGCCGTAGCCGTTCTCCAGGTTGGGAGGCGGCAAGCCGAAGGTGGCCAGAGGGTTCGTCGGATCGAAAAGCAGCCAGCCCTGGCCGGGTCCGTCCGCCAGCGCTCCCGGCCAGGTCGCGGCGCCCGGCAGGTGGACCGCCAGCACGGCGTGGTCGAATGCGAGGAGGCTGGGCACGGCCGGCTCGTTCTGGTATCCCGGCCCGCTGTGGCAGAGGACGGGAGTGGACTCGATTCCCGCCTCGCTCAGGAGGGCCTGGAGCAGCAGCACCTTGCCCTTGCAGTCGGCGGAAAGGCTGCGGAGCGTCTCTCCGGGAGGGGCGGGCCGAAAGGCCGTCAGGCCCCAGGCGATGTCGCGGTAGGGGAGGGATTGGACGAAGCCGGCCATCCGCGCCGCCGTCTCGAGGCCGGGCTCGGCGCCGGGGGAGGTTGGTCCATTCGTCGACCCATCGTTTCAACACCTCCTGCCGGCTCTTCCGCTCCTCGGCGGTGAGCGTCGTTCCCGCCGGCAGACCCAGCCGCCAGCGAAGCTGCCAGGAGGTGGTGTCCTCCAGGGTGGCCGCCAGCTTGAGATCGACCGGTTTGCCGTCCGGGACCATGCCGAACCTCACCGCCGTGGAGCCCGTATCTCCTGACCGCCGTGGTGGAGAACCGCCGCGGTGATTTTGCCGGCGGCGTCCCGCTCGAAGGTCAGGGATGCGACGGCGAGGTCGGCGTCGTATTCGAAGCGGTCTTTGCCCACCGAGAAGACAGGCAACGCCTGTCCGGTGTGCCGCGCGCGGAGCTGCTCGCCCTCCTGGGTGATCGTCAGTGTGTCGCCGGGCTTGATCTGGCCGTAGTCGTACACGCCCACGTAGTCGGCCAGCGCGGCGGCGCCCGGAAACTCGATGTGCGGCGCCGGCCCGGCGTCGCGGGTGGCGGAGATCTCCAAGCCGTTCTGGTGCAGGGTCAGACCGGCGATCTTGCCGGACGCGTCGCGGCGGAAGCTGAGCTGCGCGTCGACTACCTTCAAGAAGGTCTCGTCCTTCGCGCTAGCGAAAATCGGGACGAAGGTCTGGCCCGGGAGCCGGGCGATCAGACCCTCGCCGCGGCGCAGGATGGTGAAGTGCGCCTGTGTGCCGACCGAGTAGACGCCGGCGTATTCGTCGAGCACGGCCGGCGGGAGAGCGATCTCCACCCGGTGCACAGCCGGGAGGCCGGACGCCCGCCACGCGGCGAGCCATGCGCCCGGATCCGCCGCGCCGTTGCTGGCGAGGAGGATGGCCGCGCGGCCGCTCGCCGGCCAGACGACGAAGAGGCTCTGGGAGCCGGCGGTTCCACCGTTGTGCCAATAGCCGTCCTCGCCGCCCATCCTGGTATGCATCAGGGCGAGCCCGATCTTGCCGCCCGCCGGAATGTCCGCGAGGTCGCCGGCGAGCAGAGGCCAGACCTTGCCCAGCGGACCGTTCGCCCCCGCGAGCAGCGCGTCCGCGAGCTGGCTCAGATCGGCGAGAGTCGAGCGCAGGCCCCCCGCGCCCGACATCGCCTTGGCCGTCCACGGATGCGCCGGCTCGGCGCCTTGCCAGGGCGCTACGAAACGTGACTGCTGCTCGGCCGAAAGCTCCTGGGCTGTGTCGGCCATGCCGAGCGGACCGGTGATTTTTTCCTGGACCAACAGGGCCCACGGCTTGCCGTAGGCTCTCTCCAGCACCACGCCGAGAGTGCCGAAGCCAAGGTTCGAGTAATTGGACTCGCAGGGCGGATTTTTCGCGAGCTTCGTCCGGCCGAGAGACTCGAACAGGGCCTTGTCGTCGTATTGCGCAAACGGATCGGGGACCGTGAAATCGGTCAGGTTGTCCGGCATCCCCGGCAGGCACGAAGTATGAGTCGCCAACTGCCGCAAGGTGATGGCGCCGGTGGCAGGCTCGGCGAATTTCACCGGCAGGCGCTTCGCGAGAGAGTCGTCGAGGCTGAGCGTGCCGTCGAGAACGGCGTCGGCGAGCAGAATGCCGGTGAACACCTTCGAGATCGAGCCGATCTCAAAGAGCACGCGCTCGGGCGGAACGCCGGCATGCTCCGCGGCAAAAGGCTGGCCGGCGATCGCGAAGACCCATCGGCCGTCGCGCTTCTCCGCCGTCGCGACCGCGCCGTGGCCCAGGCTCGCGGCCCAAGGCGGAGCCTTCTCGCCGAGCGGCGGCAGCTCGGCCGCGTGGAGAGACAGGCTGAACGACAGGAGCAGCAAAGAGATGGATGCTCGCATGATCGGACCTCTCTGGAGAGCGGCCGGCGACCGCAATCTATCGCAGGCCATGGTAAAGTCCGCCGAGGAGATTTGGCCATGCACAAAGCGCTCATCGTATTCGGCGGCCTCGCGGCGGTGGCGTTGGCCCTGCTCGGGAGCTACGGGACGGCACAAGGAGAGACAGCGACCGCGCCGGTCGTGTTCGTGTGTGAGCACGGCAACGTCAAGAGCTTGATCGGTGCCTCCCTCTTTAATCGAATCGCCAAGGAGCGCGGGCTGCCGTTTCATGCCGTGGCGCGTGGCGTCGCGCCTGAAGAGAGCGTTCCGCCAAAGATCGTATACGCGCTTCGCGGAGACGGCGTTGAGGTCGCAGGCTTCAAGCCGGAAAGGCTTTCCTCTCAGGACGTCTCGACTGCCTACCGGACCGTGGGAATCGGAGTGGATCTCTCCGCGTTCAGCGCGGGGTCCCATGCGCCGATTGAGCGATGGGATGACGTGCCTCCGGCGAGCGTCGACTATGCCGCGTCCCGTGCTGCGCTACTGCGCCACATCGAGGTGTTGCTCGATCAGTTATGGGCAAAACGATGACGCTGAGCCAGCGCTCAGCGAAGCTTTGGGCCGGTCTGCTCGCTTTGGCGCTCTCGGGCAGCCCCGCGGCGGCATGTACCTGCCTGAGCACACCTCCTTTTTCCGAAGTCGCGCCCAAGGGAGATCTGGTGATCGTCGGCGTCGTGCTGTCGTATCATGAGAGTTCGATGCAGGTGCAGGTCGACCGGGTGCTCAAGGGAATCGAAGAGCGGAAGACGATCACGGTCTGGGGGGACGACGGAACGCAGTGCCGGCCCTATGTCTCCAATTTTCCACCGACGACAAAATGGATCTTCACTCTCTTTCGATCGGGAGAGAAGATCACCCTGGCGCCTCCAGCGGCCGCCCGTCCCTACTATGAGCTTTCGAGCTGCGGCAGATATTGGTTGGAAGTGCGAGGGAATGAGGCGACCGGAAAGATCAACGGCGAGGAGGACGAGACCGTCCCCCTTTTCGACGTCATCCGCTGGCTCGTGGAGGACGCGAAGTCTCCGCTCGGCCACAAGAAATGACTTCCATGAGGGTTGCCGCGTACCAGGCTCCTCTTCTTCCCTCCGGCTCCATGGTCGCCGTCGAGCTCATTCGAAAGCGAGTCGACTGGTGTGAAGCGGAAGGAGTGGAGATCCTCTGTTGCCCGGAGGCCATCCTTGGCGGCCTGGCGGACTACGCGGCGCGCCCTGCCGATTTTGCAATTGACGTGGAAAGCGGTCAGCTCAGGGCCACTCTCGCACCGCTTGCCAGCGACTCGGTGACGACCATTCTGGGGTTTACCGAGATTTCCGCCGGTCAGCTCTACAACTCGGCAGTGGTCTTCCACAAAGGAGCCCTCGCCGGCTTGTATCGCAAGCTACATCCGGCGATCCGAAAGTCGATCTACCGGCCCGGTGACCGGACTCCGGTCTTCAGGGTTGATGGCCTCACCTTCGGAATCATCATCTGCAACGACTCCAACTTTCCCGAGCCGGCGAGAGCCATGGCCGCCCAGGGGGCGACAGCGCTGTTCGTGCCCACGAACAACGGTCTCCCGCCAGAGAGGGCGGACGTCGTCCTTGCCGCGAGGAATGCCGACATCGCTCGGGCGACAGAAAACAGTGTCTCGGTCATTCGTGCTGATGTCGCAGGCCGCACTGCGGACCTGGTGTCTTATGGATCGTCCGGTATCGTCGGTCCCGATGGAACGGTCCTTCAGGCGGCGCAGCGACTCACCGAGGATCTCCTGGTTGTGGACCTCGACACTACTCCGTGTGCTCAGGCCGCCGGCCAGAGCAGCTTGAACATCAAGCCCGTGGCCAGAGAGTAGAGCACGGCGTCGAAGAGGCCGCGCAGGCAGTTGCTCCAGGGGACTCCCATCCAGATCGAGTCCTGGAGGTAGCCGAAACCGTAGCCGGCGAAGGCGACGGTTGCGGTGATCCGCAGGACGGTGAGGCTGTCCTGGCCCGCGTGGAGGGTGTGGCGCGCGATGTAGGCGGTGACGAAGCTCACCAGGAAGCAGAGCAGGAGCCATTGGACGAGATACTTGCCCATCCCCGGCGGGCCGGTGCGCCGCAGGATGAGGAGGCCGTTCGGGCCTTCCTCGAATCTCTTCCGCATCGCCGGCTCTTTCATCTGCGCCGGGCTGGTCATATAGGGGGTGGCGTAAAGGCCGGGGCTCTGGCCGGCTTTACGCAGCGCCTGGGCGACGGAGTCTTCGTCGGGGAGTTGTTTGTAGTCGGCCTTGTGGTAGGGCAGAGCCATGTGGACGATGGCGCTGACGAACCACACCGCGACAGCCGAAAGGACGACGGGCAGCCACAAGCTTCCAAAGGGCATGACGGCCTCCGATTCCAAAGAGCGTACTTCCGTATCGTATCCCAGTCCGGCGTCCTCTGGTGCTACCATCCCGCCTGACCGAAGAGGACGCCTCGCGGCGGTCCCGTTCCAGGACTAGAGGAGAGAGGCTGTGGCAAAGGCACCGAGCAACGCGATTTCGCCCACCCGCACGGAGGATTACGCGGAGTGGTATCAGCAGGTCATCAAGGCGGCCGACCTCGCCGAGAACGCCCCCGTGCGCGGCTGCATGGTCATCAAGCCGTGGGGCTATGCCCTCTGGGAGAACATCCAGCGCGAGCTCGACGCGATGTTCAAGGCGACCGGGCACAAGAACGCCTACTTCCCGCTCTTCATCCCCAAGTCGTTCATGGAGAAGGAAGCGGAGCACGTGGAAGGCTTCGCCAAGGAGTGCGCCGTCGTCACCCACTACCGCCTGGTGCACGGCAAGGACGGCGGGCTGATCCCTGACCCGGACGCGCGGCTGGAGGAGCCGCTGATCGTGCGGCCCACCTCCGAGACGATCATCGGCGCCATGTTCGCCAAGTGGGTGCAGAGCTACAGGGACCTGCCGCTGCTCATCAACCAGTGGTGCAACATCGTGCGCTGGGAGCTGCGCACCCGGATGTTCCTGCGCACCACCGAGTTCCTCTGGCAGGAGGGGCACACCGCCCACGAGACCGCCGCCGATGCCGAGGAGGAGACCCGGAAGATCCTCAATCTGTATGCGGACTTCGCCGAGTCCTTCATGGCCATGCCGGTGATCCGCGGCAAGAAGTCGATCGCCGAGCGCTTCCCCGGCGCGGTCGACACCTACTCGATCGAGGCCATGATGCAGGACCGCAAGGCGCTCCAGGCCGGCACCTCGCACTTCCTCGGGCAGAACTTCGCGCGCGCCAGCGAGATCAAGTTCCAGGGCCGCGAAGGGACGGAGGAGCACGCGTGGACGACCTCCTGGGGTGTTTCGACCCGTCTCATCGGCGGTCTGATCATGACCCACTCCGACGACGACGGCCTCGTGCTGCCGCCCAAGCTGGCGCCTTCGCATGTGGTGATCCTGCCCATCGTGCGTTCCGACGACACGCGCGACCTGGTGCTCAACTATGTCGACCAGGTCGCGGCCGAGCTGCGCTCCCAGATGTATGAACGGCGGCCGGTGATCGTCGAGGTCGACAACCGCGACACCCGGGGCGGCCAGAAGCAGTGGGAGTGGATCAAGAAGGGCGTGCCGGTCCGCCTCGAAATCGGTCCCCGCGATGCCGAGCGCGGCACCGTCTCCTTCGCCCGCCGCGACCGCGCCTTCAACGAGAAGATGGACGTGCCCCGCGCCGAGCTGCCGGCGCGCCTCCTCGACGTGCTCGCCGAGATGCAGGCTGGCCTCTTCGAGCGCGCCAAGAGCTTCCGCGCTGCCAACATGCACCCCATCGGCTCGCGCGACGAGTTCTTCGCCTTCTTCACCCCGAAGAACGCCGAAAGACCCGAAATCCACGGCGGCTTCGCAGTCTCCCCCTGGTGCGGCGACGCGAAGTGCGAAGGGGAGATCAAGGAAGCTCTCAAGGTGACGATCCGCAATCTGCCGCTGGAGCCGCTCGAAGGGATCGCCGAGAGTGGTTCCGGAAAGTGTGTGGTCTGCGGCAAGGAGAAGCAGGCGACGGCGGTGTTTGCGAAGAGTTATTGAGCAGGGCGCCGCGAGGACTGTCGTACGTCACCGCGAGGCGCCTGCCGCACCGCGCTGACTTCCAGCACAAATTGATACGTCGACGACGCGGCAGGGTGCCGTTCCTCGAACTGACACCCGATTTGGAAGAGAGACTGACCCGCGAGGCTGCGAAGAAGGGGGTTGCTGCGGAGGAGTACACCCTGGAGCTACTGAAGCAACATCTGCCCGTGGAAGACCGGCAGGCCAAGGCAATCGCTCTCCTTCGGTCGTGGGCTGAGGAAGGTGATGCCGAGGAGCAGCGCGAGACGGGCGAATACCTGGTCCGCATGCTGGATGAGGATCGCCTCTCGGACCGCAAGCTCTTTCCGCCCGAGCTCAAGGGCGTAACCTGGTGAGCCGAATCGTTCTCCTCGACTCTGGGCCTCTTGGGCTCGTGACGAACCCGAACCAATCCGCTCAAAGTACAGCCTGCTCGAAGTATCTGCCTCTCACCACGACTGCAATGCGCCAAGCCGCCCGGTTTTGGGCGCGAGCTCGCCAGCAGGGACAGCCAACGGCTGGTGACAAGACCATTGACGGCGACATGATACTCGCCGGCCAGGCAGTCACTCTTGAGGTTCCCGATCTGATTATCACCGCAACGACAAACGTCGGTCACCTCGGCCGGTATGCTCCCGCGGATCTCTGGCAGAACATCGATCTTTAGCAATTGATCCCCGCCGGTTGGCCCCGATCTGGCATACTGCCAGCGCCCGACCATGAGCCGCCATCGACTTCGTACCCGACTCTTTCAGCCGCTCCTGCATCCACCGCCGGGACGGAAGCTGCCGGAAGACCTGGAGGGGCGCAAGGTGGAGCGCTTGGCGAAGGCGATTCCCGAGGGGTTGCGGGACCCGGCGTTCGAGACCCTGATGCGGCGGATCGACGGCGCTCCGCTGTTCGGCGGCAACGAGGTGGAGGTCTACGTCCGCGGCGACGACGCGTTTACCGCCATGCGGGCGGCGGTGCAGAGCGCGCAGAAGGAGATCCTCCTCGAGTCCTATATCTACAAAGATGACAAGACCGGCCGCGCTTTCCTGGACGATCTCGCCGCGGCGGCAGCCCGCGGGGTGACGGTCAAGGTGCTCGCCGATGCGGCGGGCTCGTTCTCCACCAGCGCTGCGTTCTGGCAGGAGATGGGGGAGCGTGGCATTGAGAACCGGCTGTTCCATCCCCTGTTCAAACAGATCTGGTACCAGCCGTTCCGCGACCACCGCAAGATCCTCATCATCGATGGGCAGACCGCCTTTACCGGCGGGATGAACATCGGCGAGGAGTATGGGTCGGCCGTCAGAATGAAAAAGAAGAGGAAGCCGGGAGATACCTGGCGCGACACCCACGTGCGGGTGATCGGTCCGGCGGCCTGGGAGATGGCGATCGTCTTCTCCGAGGGTTGGAACCGCGCCGGCGGCTCCGAGCTCGATCTGCAGCCCCTGGCCGCCGAGCAGGCGGAGGGGGCGCCGCCGCGCATCCTGGTTCTCGATTCACGCTTCCGCCGCGGCCAGGCGGAGTCCGCCGCCGCGATGAAGGCCGTCGTCGCCGCGGCCCGCGAGTCGGTGTGGATCACCAACGCCTATTTCGCTCCGGGCTGGGCCGCCGTGCGCGTGCTCAGTGCCGCGGCGCGGCGCGGCGTCGACGTCCGCCTCATGCTTCCCGGGAACAGCGACGTTCCGCTGGCCCGCCACGCCGGGCACGGCTACTACTCCCGGCTGCTCAACCGCGGGGTGAAGATCTTCGAATACCAGGCGTCCATTCTGCACGCCAAGACCCTGGTGGCCGACGGCTATGTCTCCGTGATCGGCTCGACCAATCTCGATTTCCGCTCGTTCCTGTTCAATGCGGAGTGCGACCTGATGATCCTCGACGAGGCGGTCGCCGGCCGGATGACCCGGGCGTTTGAGGAAGATATGAAGAACGCCGAGGAGATCAAGCTCCGCGCCTGGCGGCGCCGTCCGTTCCTCCACCGCCTGGGCGACCGGATCGCGCGCTGGACGGCGCCGCTCCTGTAAGACGGGCTTGTTGTCACGGTTCCACGACAAATCGACACTTAGAGATAAGCGGAAGCCTCGGTCGGTGGCTTCATGGTGGAGACGCGCGGCCGGGGTCCAGGAGGACTGCGGAATGCACAAGATCGACATCGTGCGTGCCTGGAAAGATCCCCTCTATCGCGCCAGCCTGTCGCCGGACGAGCTGGCCCAACTCCCGGACAACCCCGCGGGCGCCATCGAGCTGAGCGATGACCGGCTCAAGGTGGTAGCGGGCGGTGTCGTTCAGACGACCGCCCTGACCTGCACGGAGTGGACTTTCCGTAACTGGCGCTCCTGCTGCACCACCGCGTAAAGGCTGCGTCCGTACACCCTCACCCAGGCGGGCGCGCTTCCGACGTGTCCGCCTTTTGACCCCAGGAGGACTGTGGATGCATAAGATCGACATCGTACGTGCCTGGAAAGATCCCCTCTATCGCGCCAGCCTTTCACCGGATGAGTTGGCGCAACTCCCGGACAACCCCGCGGGCGCCATCGAGCTGAGCGACGACCGGCTCAAGGTGGTGGCCGGCGGCGCCCTTCAGACGACTGCCAGGACGTGCACGGAGTGGACCTTCCTCAACTGGCGCTCCTGCTGCACGACGGCCTAGGACGCCGTAGCCAACATTTTTTCGCTCCGACGGGCGCGCTCTGGCGCGCCCGCCTTCTGACGGGAGGCGCAATGACGGATCGCGATCTCACCGAATTCCACCGCGCTCTGACCCTCGCCGAGCGCGCCGCCCTGCATCCCGTCTTGCATCCAGAGACTCCGCCATCGCCGAACACCGTCGCCGCCCACCGCCTGAAGCAGTGGCGGGAGCTCTCCCCGTTCCGCACCGACGGCTGGCTGTCCCGCCGTCTCGCCGATGTCGGGCTCGACGAGGGTTCTCTCGCGCAGCTCCTCGCCGTCCCGCTGGAGAGCCTGGCGGCGCGGCTGGCTACCCGCCCCGCGTGGCTGGACGATCTTGCCGGCGGGCTCGCCACACCGGTGTCCGCCGAGCCGCTGCCGCTGCCGGCGGCGTTGGAGGGAGATCCGGGAGTTGCGTTCCTCGAGCTGGTCCGCCCGCTCATCGCGCAGGCCCGCCGCAGCCTGCGCGCTGGAATTGGCCGCATCGAACGGCCGCCCTTCGACACCATGGCGGTGGAGAAGATGCTCGCGGAAACGCTCCCCTGGCAGCTCCTCGGCATCATCGGCCGCACCCTCGTCCTGGAGATGCACGTGGCACGGCTCCAGGGATTTCTCCCCGGCGAGACTCCCGGGGAGCGCTATGCCGCGTTCGTCGAACGCCTGCGCCGGCCGGAGATCGCGGCGGCGCTCTTCGCCGAGTACCCGGTCCTCGCCCGCCTGGCCACCGAGAGCCTGGGCCTCTGGGTGAACGCTTCGCTGGAGCTGCTCGAGCGGCTGGCGGCGGACTGGCCGGAGATCAAACAGACGTTTTTTCCCGCCGGGCATCCCGGGACACTGACCTCGGTGGACGGCGGCGCCGGCGACCGGCACCGCGGCGGCCGGGCGGTGCGCGTCCTGGGATTCACCTCCGGCGCGCGGCTGGTCTACAAACCGCGCCCCCTGGCCGCCGACTCTCACTTCCAGGACCTGCTGGCCTGGCTCAATGCCGGCGGCGATCTGCCGCCGTTCCGCACCGTCCGGGTGATGGATCGCGGGAGCTATGGCTGGATGGAGCACGTGACCGCCGCCGGATGCGCCGGCGAATCCGAGGTGGCGCTCTATCACCGCCGGCTGGGCGGTCTTCTCGCCCTGCTCTACGCTCTCGAAGCCACCGATTGTCATTATGAAAACCTGATCGCGGCCGGGGATCAGTCGGTGGTGGTGGATCTCGAATCGCTGTTCCATCCGCGGATGGATCACGCCGCGTCGAAGCGGCCGGACGAGAGGCTGGTGGCATACGCGATGGAGCGCTCGGTGCTGCGCATCGGCCTGCTGCCGTTCCGCGTCGGCCAGAGCGAAGACTTCGAAGGGATCGACCTGAGCGGCGTGTCGTCGGTCGCCGGGCTCCCCTCACCGCAGAAGGTGTTGCAGTGGACCGGCGCCGGCACCGACGAGATGCGCGCGGTCCGCGAACGGGTGCCCTTGCCGGGCGGGCACAACCGGCCGCAGCTCGACGGCAAGGACGTCGAGGCGGCGGGCTACACGGCGGAGATGGCCGCCGGATTCGCCGACGTCTACCGCCTGCTGATACGCCGCCGCGAGGAGCTGCTCGCGCCGGGCAGCCCGGTCTCCCGCTTTGCCGGCGATCCGGTGCGGGCCGTGCTGCGGCCGACGCAGATGTACGGCCTGCTGCTCACCGAGAGCTTCCACCCTGATGTGCTGCGCGACGCGCTGGACCGCGACCTCCTCTTCGACCGCCTGTGGGTGGGGATCGGCGAGCAGCCGGCCCTGGCGCGGGTGATCGCCGCCGAGCACGCCGACCTGCACGGTGGGGACATCCCCGCGTTCACCGCCTGTCCCGCGTCGGTCGATCTGTGGACCAGCCGCGGCGAGCGCATCGCGGGCTTCTTTTCCGAACCGTCGTTCCTCGCCGTGCAGCGCCGCATCGCCACTCTCGACGAAGCGGACCTCGAACGGCAGGCCACGCTGATTCGCCTCTCCCTGGGCACCCAGCTCCTCAACCGCGACGATCTCGGAGATATGGGCTGGGCCGCGTCCACGTCCGCCGAGTCGGAGGTGGTGCCGATGGGCAAAGTGCGGGAGCGGCTGATCGCGGCGGCGCGTTCGATCGGCGACCGGTTATCGACCCTGGCCCTCCGCGGCGACGGCCTGGCCACCTGGATCGGCCTGGAGTACCGCAACAAGGTATGGTCGCTCTCCCCGACGCCGGAGGACCTCTATGCCGGCCTGCCGGGCGTCGCCCTCTTTCTCGGCCATCTCGGGGAGGCGGCCGGCGATGCGGCAGCCACCCGGCTCGCGCGGGAGGCGGTGGCGGCGTTGCGCTCCCGTCTGGACAGCGGAGTGGACGAGATCACCAACATCGGCGCCTTCCTGGGCTGGGGCGGCATTCTCTACACTCTCGCTCACCTCGCGGTCTTGTGGCGCGACGAGGAGCTGCTGGCCGCGGCCGAGCGGATTCCGCAACGGATCGCGGCCCGGTTGGAGGCCGACGAGGATTGCGACGTGGTGGGCGGCGCCGCCGGAGCGATCTTCGGGCTGCTCGCTTTCCACGCCGCGGAGAGCGCCGGTTCGTCCGGCGATGCGTTGGCCACTGCCGTCCTCTGCGGTGAGCGGCTGCTGGCGCGGGCACAGCCGGCGGGCGCGGGGCTCGGCTGGCTCACCCGCCTCGCCACCGCGGAGCCGCAGATCGGCTTTTCGCACGGCAATGCGGGGATCGGGCTGGCGCTCCTGGAGCTGGGCGCCGCGACCGGCGAGACGCGTTTCACCGAGACCGGTCTCGCTGCCTTCGCCTGGGAGCGGGACGCCTTCTGGCCGGAGCTCGCGCGCTGGATGGACCGCAAGGACGGAGAGGCGCCGCCGCCCGAGAGCACGGTCGCCATGGCCTGGTGCTACGGCGCCCCGGGCGTGGCCCTCTCCCGCCTCCGCGCGCTACGCCACTTGCCTGCCGGCCGGCCGGAGCGGAAGGCTCTGGAGCGCGAGCTGACAGACGCTCTCCACCTGACCGCCGACCGCGGCTTCGGGCAGAGCCACTGCCTCTGCCACGGCGACCTGGGGAACCTCGACGTCCTCCTCGAAGCCGCGCGGCAGCTCGGCGCCTCTGTCGCGGACGTGGAGCGCCACACCGCCGCCGTGCTCGCCGGCATCGAACGGCACGGACCGCGGTGCGGAACCCGCGGCGGCGTCGAGTCTCCCGGCCTGATGAACGGCCTCGCCGGCATCGGCTACGGCCTGCTCCGTCTCGCCGATCCGGACCGCGTGCCGTCCGTGCTGGCGCTGGCCTCACCCTCCGGTCGACTCTCGACGTAGAGCCAACCCCTCGCGCCTCTTTTCCCCGACCTGCCCGGCGGGCATGTTCCCAGCCACCCCTGGAGGTGGCGCCTCCCGGCGGTCCGCTGCCGCATCCTCAACCTGATGAGCGGAACGACGCATGACACCGACGTGCTGCCGCTGGTCCTTCACGGGCTCGGGGGAACGCTGTTTCTCGACGAGATCGGCGACATGCCGCTGCCGCTGCAGGTGAAGCTGCTGCGCGTGCTCCAGGAGCGTACGTTCGAGCGCGTAGGGGAAAGCCGGTCGCGCACCACCGATGCCCGCATCATCGCGGCCACCAACCTCGATCCGCGGCGGGCGGTGCAGGAGGGGCGCTTCCGCGACGACCTCTATTACCGGCTGCGCGTCGTGCCGATCGAAATTCCGCCGCTGCGCGAACGCCGCGACGACATCGAGCCGCTGGCGCGGCATCTCCTGCTGCGCGTCGGCGCCCGCCATGGGCGGTCGCTGCTGCTCTCCGGCGACGCGCTCCGCGCGCTCCGCGCGCTCCTCCGCTACTCCTGGCCCGGCAACGTCCGCGAGCTCGAAAACGCGCTCGAATACGCCGTCGCCGTATGCCGGGGGCAAACGATCCACGCCGACGACCTGCCGGCCGAGATGCTCCATCTGACGGCTCCGCTGCCGGCTTTCGAGCCTCTCCCCCTGGAGCCTTCTCCTCCCACGCACGGCCCAGCCTCCGCGGCCGAGCGCCAGAAGCTCCTGGAAGCTCTCTCCACCCATCATTGGCGGCGCGACGCCACCGCCCGGGCTCTCGGCATTAGCCGTACGACCCTGTGGCGGAAGATGCGCGAGCTCGATCTGTAACGCAGTCACGGCGTGTTTCAAGCCTGAAACACCGCGTCGCAACGGTGTGCAACGGAATGTTGCAAGCCGGTCGAAACAGCGCGCAATCCACTGAAAATAAAAGGCTGTGATCCTGGCATAGGATCTGCTCTCTCTCCGTCTGATCAGAACGGGAGAGCCGATCATGAAAAGACTGGTCATTCTTGGTGCCGGAACCGGCGGGACGATGGTGGCGAACCGGATGGGCCGCGCCCTTCCTTCCGGCTGGTCCATCATCGTCGTCGATCCGGCGGAAAAACATCTCTATCAACCCGGCCTGCTGTTCCTTCCCTTCGGGGCACGGGACGAAGCGAAGCTCGAACGACCGCGGTAGGAGACGATCTCACCGCGCGTCCTGTGGATTCGCGACGGCGTGCAGCGAGTGGAGACGGAACAGAAAAAGGTGGTTCTGGACGGCGGAGGGATCCTGCCCTACGACCTGCTGGTGATCGCGAGCGGCTGCCAGCCGCATCCGGAGGAGACCGCAGGTCTTTTGGGAGCGCACTGGCGCGACACGGTGCACGACTTCTATACCCTCGAAGGCGCTCTCGCCTTGCGCTCCAAGCTGGAGACATTCCCCGGCGGACGGCTGGTGATGAACATCGTGGAGATGCCCATCAAATGTCCGGTGGCGCCGCTCGAGTTCATCTTCCTGGCCGATGAATACTTCACCCGCCGCGGCATCCGCGACCGGGTGGAGCTCGTCTTCACCACGCCGCTCGACGGCTGCTTCACCAAGCCGGTGGCGTCGGCGACGTTGCGCCATCTGCTCGACGAAAAGAAAATCGAAGTGGAGCCGCAGTTCAACGCCTCCGAGGTGGACGGCGAGCGCAGATCATTTTCATCTGATCCGCTCCTTCCGGCCCGGGAGGAATCGACCATGAACCGTTTCACCCAAAACCTCCTCATCGTGCTCCTTGCCGTTGTGTTCCTCGGCGTCCTCGCGGGGCCGGCCGGTGCCACCAACGGCATGTTCCTCACCAGCTACGGCGCCGAGACGGCCGGCCGTGACGGTGCCAATATCGCGGTCGCCGACCGCACGCTCGCTCTCAACTTCAACCCCGCCGGGATCGCTCAGCTCCAGGGGCAACATTTCAGCTTGAACCTCGCCGTTCTCGCCCCGCAGCTCAAATTCGAAAACGGCCTCAACGGCGAGACCGACGCCAAGGGCCGGTACTTTCCGCTGCCCGCCTTCGCCTACGTGCGCTCGCGTCCGGGCTCGCCCTGGAGCTGGGGGCTCGGCTTCCTCGCCCAGGGTGGCATGGGAGCGACGTTCCAGAACCTTCGCACGCCGTTCGGCACCCGCGACGAAACCTACTCCGAGGTCCGCTTCGGCACCCTGACGCCCACCGTCGCCTATGCGATCAATCCCGACATGGCGCTCGGGGCGTCCGTCAACATCGGTTACGCCGACGCCTCCTTCCGTTTCTTCCCGCACACCTCGTTTTTCAACGCGCAGGATCCGGCGAACAGCTTCTTCGGCGCCGCCATGAACAAGGCCGGCGGCCTGCAGACCAGCGAGCGCGTCGGCTGGTGGTGGCGGGCGAATCAAAAGCTTTCCTTCGGCGCCATCTATCAGACCGAAACGAAGAGCAAGTTTGACGGCGGGGACATGCGGATCAACTTCATCGCCCACCCGCAGCTCGGCCGCGAGGTCCACTACGACGCCACGTTGGACGGCTTCACCTTCGCCGCGCAGGTGGGCGCCGGCATGGCCTACCGGCCGACCCCGGACTGGGTGCTGGCGTTCGACGTCAAACCGGTACTTCTGGGATCACGCCATCAACACCGTCACCGTCACCGGCACGAATCCCGACGTGCAGGGTGCGCCGTCCGAAGTCGTGCTGCCGTTCGTCTTCAACTGGAAAGACCAGTGGGTCTACGCGCTGGGCGCCGACTGGCGGCTGACCCAGGCCCTGACCCTCCGCGCCGGCTACAACTACGGCGAAAACCCGGTGCCGAGCGTCACCCTGACGCCGCTCTTCCCGGCCACGACCGAGCAGCACCTGAGCGTCGGCGCCGGCTGGCTGCGCGGCAACACCACCTACGGCTTCGCGATCGAGCGCGCTTTCAACAAGAGCGTCACGAACGACAACCCCGATCCCCGGATCAATCCTTTCGGTCCCGGCGCCCGCGTGGACCATGCGCAGTGGACCGTGAGCTTCGGCGTCTCCTGGGCGACGGATCTCTAGAGAGGAACACGCCACGAAAACCGCACGTCTCACCGCCATCCTGCTCGCCGCCTTCGCCATTCTCTACCTCGCGAGCGGTCCCCAGGCCCAGGGCGCAAGCTGCCACGAACAGCGTCCCGGCTCGAAGAAGCTCACTCCCACCGGCCGCCGTTTCCTGCGCGTGGTGAAAGACATGAAAGGTCTCCGCAAGTGGCTGGAAGACAACCATCCGGGGATGGAACCGAAGCCGGCGACTGCTCCGACACCCGGCACTCCGGTACCACCGCCGCCGCAGCGGTGAATCAGATTGACACGACCGCGGGCCTTTCGGCCCGCGGTGCGATCCGCCCACCTTGTCCCTTCGCGGGAAGTGAGTTATCGTCCATCCATGGCGCCTCGACGTGCAAAAGCTCCGAAGCTTGCGACCTTCGACCCCGTGCCGTCGACGGAATTCGGCCTTCAGATCCTGAGGGATGCGAAAACCCGGCATGCCCTGATCGGCAAGGTTGCGATGTGGTATTGGCTCGAGGACATGGCCGATCATGAGTATACAAAGGATGTTGATTTTGCCGTGCCTCAATCGAGAATCCCGGCGATTCTTCAACGGCTTCATGCGACCGATGCGAAGGTCAGTCAGTTGTCTATCGGCGGTGTCAATGCGCAGGTTCCTGAGAAGGGAATCCGCACAGATTTTATCGACAGATCGAATGAGGAGTGGGGTAATCTGCAGCCGCTGTATCTCGAAGCCATCGAAGCTGCCTCGCGTGGCGAAGATCGTTTCCGAGACGTGCCGGTTACACCTCCTGAGTACCTGGTCGCAATGAAGCTGGGTGCAGGAACGGACAAGGACGAGCGCGACTGCATTCGACTCCTTGCCAAGGTCTTGGACATGGACGTCGAGCTGACGCGGAATCTCACGCGGAAGTATGTCGGCCCTGCCGGAATCGGCCGACTTGAAGAATGCCTGCGGCGCGCAGGACACCCCCAAGCCCGTCGCGCGTACACCGCGGGTTCCTGAAGGACGTTGACCGTGGCCGTCGCCGGAGCAGATCCGCGCGCGGGTCGAAGCCATCGTTCGTTAGGCTTCTATACCAAACACCTCGACACCGAAAAACTACTTCAGCCGAACGCCGAAGGCGACCCAGCTCTCGAGCTATTTGCAGCGGGCCGAGAGCGGTGAGCAGATCGTCGTGTTGGTCAGCGAAGACCGACGTTGATCCTCTTCCTCGACATGTGACCCCGGGTCTTCGGCCCTTGCCCCCGCCCTCGCGGCCGCAACAGCCGGCCGTCACGATCCACCAGACGAGTGTCACGGTCCAGCGATCGGCCGTCGGCTGTCGAGATCTGGATACTCGCGGAACGCAGGCGGCTCGTCGCTGTGCGGATGCGGGGCTTCCCCACCGGGACGGTGAGCACTGTATTACAGACGGGGCTCTTCCATTCCTCGAGGGCGGTCGCTGCCCTCCAGACGCGGGCTCCCCAATTCCAGAGGGCGGTCACCGCCCTCCAGACGCGGATGGCGCGTCCGCGTTCACGGGAGACTCACGGCTCGGGTTTGGACGGCGGATTCAGGACCGGAGGGAGCAAGCCCCTCCACTACTTGAAGTTAGCGCCTATAGAGGACGGGGGTGAGGGCGGCTGGGCAGCCACTACGGTTGCGCGTCACCCCATTGCGCACGACCTCCACACCACTACGTACGACCCTCACGCCATTGCGCACGACCACTACAGCACGACGCACGACCCTCACCCCACTGCGTGCGACCCTCACGGCATCACCCACGACGGTGACGCCACCGCGTGCGACCGTCACGCCATCGCGCACGACCCTCTCGCCACTACGCACGACGATGACGCCACTGCGTACGACCGTCACGCCACCACGCACGACGATGACGCCACTGCATGCGACGGTCACGCCACCGCGCACGGCGGTGATGCCACGACCCGATGCTGTGATGCCACGATCCACGACCCTCACGCCACCGCGTGCGGCGGTCACGCCACTGCGCTCGACCGGCACGCCCGGTCTCCCACCACTTCCCACCCTACACCAGCGCTCTGGTCAAACTCTACATCGCGAAGCATCGGTCGCCGGTGTTCTCGTCACGAACCAGGAGTGATGACCACCTTCCCACGGGCGTGCCCCTCCTCAAGATATTGGATCGCCCGCGGGACTTCGCTCAAGCTGTACCGCCGGTCGATGACCGGCGTGATCTTTCCGGTTTCCAGGAGTTCTCGCAGGATGTTGAGGTCCTCCTGGCTTCTCTTCGTCATGCATGGGACAAGGTTCTGGCTCTGGGGTCGCTGCTCATCCAGCAACGTCAAGACGGCGACCGGCCTGTCGTCCACGTCAAGCCGAAGGTGGTGCACACGGGCGTGCTCCTGCCAACGCTCCGGGCTCTTGTTGTACCCATTCCAGAGGTACAGCCGGTCCACACCGGTGCGCGTGTTGTTCTCTGGAACGTCCGGGTGGAACCCGGACGGCTCGAAGACCAGCTCAAACCACTCACCGGGTCCGCGGGCAACAACCCAGGCTGTCTGTCCTTTGCCATCGGCGAGGACCTCCGGACCATAGCTGTCCCGGTGGTGGGGCGCCAGGTGACTGAAGACCCGGGCTGTCGGGGCGCCGGCCGTCAACGCCCAGGAGTCGA
>DATARD010000112.1:0-82642 GCA_036264355.1 Thermoanaerobaculia bacterium | reverse complement strand
TTTCGTCGGAGCCGCGACCCTGGCTCTGGCTCTTGTGGGCCTGATCGGCGTGGGAAAACAGGAAGCTTTCCAGTTGCTGTGGAACGCCTCGGGGGTTTTCTACGCGCTGACCTATCTCGTGATGTTTGCCATCCCGATCTTTGGATTGAGAGGAATCACCCCGCGTCCGCCCCTCTGGCTGAAGCTGTGCGCTCTCTCAGGCTTCCTGATGACGCTCCTCTACGTGGCGCTCTCGATCGTTCCGATCATCCAGGTCGAAAGCCGGGGGATGTTCGCTCTCAAGCTCGGGGGGCTCATCGTGGTGACGAACGTCCTCGGTGTGATGATCTATCGGGTCGCCCGGAGGTCTATACTCGGCTCAGACGCATGAGCCACGGATCTTCTCCTTCCCCGACAACGTTTGCCGCCCTCCGCGACCTGGCTCGCGAGCACCCGGTGGAGGTGACGGTGCGCGGCGGGTGCATGGCGCCTCTTCTCGCCGACGGCGAGCGGGTGGCGGTGGCTCCGGCCCGCTGCTACTGGCCGGGGGACGTGGTGGTGTTCCAGGCCGCGGACGGCCGGCTGCTGGTGCACCGGCTGCTCGGCTGGCGGCCGTGGGAGGGCGCCTTCGCCTGTGTCACCCGCGGCGACGGCTGCCCGTGCCACGACGCTCCGGTGCCGCCGTCCCGGCTGCTCGGACGGGTGATCGCGCCGGAGCGGGCGCGCGCGGCCGTCTCTGATCGACTGCGAGCTGTTCTTTCCTTCTTGCGCATCGCCGTCCGGCGGACACCGTGAGCGTCTTCGGCGACAGCTTCCTGATCAATCCAGATCTCTTTCCGGCTCGCCGTTCCGGCGAGGCGTGGGGCAGCCGCGAGATCGCTCTGGCTCTGCCCGGCGGACCGTACCGGTTCAGCGGGCTCAACGCGGACCAGAAGGCGGCGGTCCGCGAGCGCTTCGGAGCGTATTGCGGGACGGACGGCCTGGGGACGCCCGCGATCGAGAGTGTTCTCTTTCGCGCCGCCGAGGCCGACTTCCGGGCGATCGACGTGCGTGGCTGGGAATATGCGCTGGACCTCGACGCGACTCCCGAGGCGGTGCGCCTGGCCGGGCTGCGGCTGGTGGGGCGCCTCGACTGGCGGCCTCGGCTCGCCGGTGCCCTCTGGACGCCGGACGGCGGCGGCGCGGCGTTCGCCGGGATCTTCGAGAACTTCCTGCGCGTGCTGGTGGCCTACCGGCTGCATGAGCTCGGCGGCGCGGTGCTGCACTGCGCGGCGGTGGCCTCGCCGCGGGGCGCCAGGCTCTTTCTCGGCCGCTCGGGAGCGGGCAAATCGACCGTTTCGCGACTGGCGCAGGAGCACGGAGCGCAGGTCCTCTCGGACGATCTCAACGCTCTGCGTCTGAAGGCGGGGGCGGTGACGGTGGAGAAGCTGCCGTTCACCGGCGACTATGGAGATCCGCGCACGCCGTCCCCCGCGGTTCCGCTCGCCGGCCTCTACCGCCTGGAGAAGGACACGGTGGATGCCCTCCGCCCTTTGTCGCGCGCGGAGACCGTGGCCTGCCTGCTCGCCTGCTCGCCCTACGTCAATGCCGACTCCCACCGACGCGACGAGCTGTTCAGCGATCTGCTGCTCCTGGCTCCCGCTCAGAAGGCGTGGTCCCTGCGTTTCTCACTCGACGGCGGCTTCTGGCCTATACTCGGTTGATGCACACCGACTCTCAAGCCGCGATCGATACAGCCACGGTGTTGCGGCCGTCGCGCGACATCCGCTACCGGCGCATCGACGGCGAGGCGGTCGTGGTGCGCCAGAAGGCGGCGGAGGTGCTGGTGATGAACGAGGTGGCGGCGCGCCTCCTCGATCTCGCCGACGGCCGCTCCAGCGTCGGCGCCTGGATCGACGTCCTGGCCGGGGAGTACGAGGTCGACCGCGAAACGCTGGAGCGCGACGTTCTCACCTTCGCCGCCGAGCTGGCGGCGGAGGGGATGCTGGAGATCGCCGATGGGGTTTGAGCAGATCCTCCAGAAGACCTGGCGCGACAACATCCTTTTCTCCGTCCTCGTCGAGCTGACCTACCGCTGCAATCTCGACTGCTTCTTCTGTTACAACGACGTGGGATTGCGCGGCGAGCCGCTCAGCACCGAACAGTATTTCGCGTTCTTTTCTGAGCTGCGCGATCTCCAGGTGCTCAATCTGACCCTGTCCGGCGGTGAGCCGCTGGCGCATCCGGATTTCTTTCTCCTCGGCGCCCGGGCGCGCGAGCTCGGCTTCGTGGTGCGCGTCAAGTCAAACGGCCACGCTCTGCGCGGCGCGGCGTTGCGGCGCCTGCGCGACGAGGTCGACCCGTTCCTCGTGGAGGTCAGCCTGCACGGCGCGACGGCTGCCACGCACGACCGGCAGACGCGGGTTCCGGGCAGCTTCGAGCGCCTCCTCGCCAATCTGCGGGAAGCCCTGGAGCTGGGATTGCGGATCCGGATCAACAGCACCCTGACGGCGTGGAACGAAGATGAGGTGGAAGGGATGCTGGATCTCGCCGGGTCGCTCGGCCTGCCGCTCCAGATCGATCCCGAGGTGACGCCGCGGGACGACGGAGACCGCGAGCCGTTGTCGATCTCGCCCAGCCGCTCCGGGATGGCGCGGATGTTCACCCTCCAGGCGGCGCGTGCCCGCGCGCTCGCGGGTCCGCTCACGGTCGCCAAAGGAGCCGACGACGGCACCCTGCCGGCGGCGGTCGAGAAGCACTGCGGCGCCGGCTCGGCCGGTGTCGCGGTGGACCCCTACGGCAACGTCTACCCCTGCGTGCAGTGGCGGCGGCCGGTGGGCAACCTCCACCAGCAGTCGATCGGAGAGATCTGGACCACCTCGGCCGGTTTGCGGGAGGTGCGGGCGCTGACCACCCAGGCGAAGGGCCTGGTGGATTCGTACGGCCCGGCCGGCGCCTTGATGAGCTTCTGTCCGGGCTCGGCGGTGGTCCGCGACGGCGATCCGCTCCGGGTCTATCCCGATGCGCTGCGCCGGATGGAGGTTCTGGGAGAGGTGGTCGGAGCGGAAGCGGACGGCGAACGGCGGGCGATCCTGCCGATCGTTCCGTAGCGATCCCTGGTCTCAGGAGGAGACGGGACCCTGGGGGCAAAACCCGGGGTTCCCCTTGGCGGGCGGCGCCGGAGCGCAAACCGCCGCCATTGCCTCCAGCGGCTCCCGGTAGAGGATGCCCGGCGGCACGTATCGTCGTCGGTCCCTGCCGTTTTCACGGGGAGACTCGCCTTGAGACTGTCGCGAATCCATCTCGTTTCTCTCCGGACCTGCAAAAAAACAGAGCTGCAAACCGATTTATTCCTGCTGCCCGGGACCGCCGGTCGCCGGCGCCGCCGGTCCGTGCCGGAGC
Organism: Thermoanaerobaculia bacterium; assembly: GCA_036264355.1. Lineage (GTDB taxonomy): Bacteria > Acidobacteriota > Thermoanaerobaculia > Multivoradales > UBA5704 > UBA5704. The sequence continues at coordinate 79,282 of DATARD010000112.1, read as the reverse complement.
CGCAACGCGGGATCTCCGAGTAGATTGTAGATGTGAAGAAGCGATCCGTCTCCCCCCAGGCTGCGGAGGTCGCCGTAGGCGCGCAGAATCCGGTCGCCCAGCGGCAGGTCGGCGGGATCCGTGATGGTGTGGTAGAAGCGCTCCGCCAGCAGCCGCGAGTCGGCGTTGTTGGCCAATCCCGAGGGACCCCAGACGGCGGCGGCGCCACCCGTCCCGGTGGTGACCAGCACCTCGCCGAGCGAGGGAACGCCGGGGACGGTGAAGCGGCTGATGGTGCAGGTCATGGCGGTGACCACCGGCAGGCGGTCGAAGTTGGTCAGCCCCGCCACGTCCGAGGTGGTGAGGAGGCCGCCGGCGGACAGCCGGTCGAGGCCGCCGTGACCCATGTAGTTGACCACCGCGGCTCCCTGGCCGAGGCCGGCGAGCAACTGGGCGCGCGCCGCGGCGAGCGGCGTGACGCGCAGAGCGATCGATTGCGGTGTGTAGGCCGGTCCGATCTGGCCGGCGACCTGGTCGCTGGCGGCCGAGAAGTCGGTGTCGCCGTCGTCGTTGTCGGAGAGGAAGATCGCGTTGTGCGCCCAGTCCGGCGTGCCGGCCGCTTCGGCGGACGCCAGCTTGGCCGTGTAGCCGTCGAGCGCGGCCTCGGTGAGCACCGGAATGCGCCCCACCGCCATCTCCGGGATGCCGTCGCCGTTGGCGTCCGCGAGGGCGTTGTCCGAAGGGAAGAGGCCGCCGGTGCTCTGCACCAGGAGCGGCGGCACCAGGCAGTCGCCGAAGCCCAGGAGGTTGCGATAGTCGAGGCTGCCGGCGCCGGCCAGCACGACGTAATGCGGCGGCAGGCTCCAATGGCTTCCCGCGTAGGTGAGGAAGCTCTGGAAGGCGTGCGGAGTCGGCACCCCGGCGGCAAGCTCGTCGAAGACCTGCTCGGTGGTCACCACCATCGTGGTGAGCCCGCGGCTCTGGCGCAGATTGGCCAGCCGCTGCGCCGCGCCGAGCAGGGCCGCCGGCGCCAGCACCAGGTAGTCGGCGCGGTTGCCGGAGGAGAGCAGGGACGGAACGCTCCAGGCGCGCAGAGCGGCCGGAGCTTTCAGCGCGGCGGGCGCCGCGGCCAGGTAGCGCGCTCCCGCCTGCGGCACGAAGCCGAGCCGCCAGGTGCCCGGCGCCGCGGGATCGGCCTGCGCCGCCGCCTTGATCCAGCGCGGGTGCAGCGGATCGCTGACGTCGAGCAGGCGGACCGCCGGATTGGAGAAGCCCGCCACGGCGAGACCTTGCGCCGTCTCCGCGGTGAACGCCAGGACGTCGCCCACGGCGCGCAGGGTGCGCCGGTAGGAGAGGTCGAAGGAGTTGACGTAGACGATGCTGTAGGGCGCGCCGTTGCCGATCTCCGCCGTCAGGCTGATCTGGTTGCCACTCGCCAGGAGCACGCCCGCCGGCACATTGAACACCGCGCTCTGCGCCGTGATCCCCTGCCAGGAGGTGTCGCCGAGCGGAGTGCCGTTCAAGGCGACCAGCACGTGGTGCTCGCCGGCCACGCCGCTGGCGGTGGCGCCCTGGAGGTTGACGGTCAGGCTGGCCGCGCCAGTTGCCAATCCGGGAGCATCGGAGCTGAAGGTGCGGTGGCCGTAGGTCGGGTCGTCGGCCTGGAGGAAGTCCCAGAACCAGTAGTCCGACTCGGGGTCGAGATCGAGGACGGTGCCGGGGAAGGCGTCCTGCTCGACGTGCAGTTGGGCGGCGAAGGTGCGGTCTCCGGCGCTCGCCGCCGTCGCCGTCTGCATCTGCATCACGAGGCCATTCCCGCTAGCGCGTTGCAGGTGGTAGACGCTGCCGGCGTTGTACACGCTGCCGAGCGCCTCGCCGTAGAAGAAGAGGCCGGTCGCCTTCTTCCCCTGCGGGTCGGCCGTCGTGTCGGGCTGCCACGCCACCGGCTGGCCGCCGCGGCTCAGATCGACCTTGCCCTTGCTGAGCAGCGATTCGACGTCCTTCTGCTGCATGCCGAGCCAGGCCGCGATGTCGCTGCTCGCGAGACGGTAGAGACCGGAGTCGCGGATCGTCAGGTGCACGCCGGACGGACCGCCGGTGACCGCGGTCTTGAGAGCGGCCGTCGCGGGAGCCGCTCCGCGGCCGGTGGCCGGCCGCGCGGCGCGCTCGTAAGCGTCGCCGTCTTCCCGCGTGCCCCGCCGCCAGTCCACCGCCAGCGCGTAGGGGCCGTGCGTCCGGTGCCTGCCGCCGGCCTCGACCTCCTCCAGCATGTAGATCTGGGGCTCCATCGGGGAAGCGCCCTCGTCCAGGAAGCGGTAGGTGCCGCCCTGCGGCGCGCTCCGGGTCGCGGCGACGGCGGCGAGCAGCCCCGACTTGTCATCGTTCACCCGTATCCAGCGCCGCGCTGTCTTGTCCCAGCGGTGGAGGTAGAAGCCGGCCGTCCCCGTCTCCGAGGCCGTCCGCCATTCCACCTGCACGCCGCCATGCTCGCTGCGCCAGGCATGGACGTCCGAGACCACCGCTTCGGTGATCAGGCCGACCGTGGTCGCCAACTCGCAGATCGGACCGAAGGTGAGCAGGGCCCGGGTCTGTGTCGTGTTCCCCGTTTCGTCCACATACTGCGCCCGCGTGCCGTTGCCGGAAGCCACGGTGCCGGTCATCGGGTTGCGCTGCCCCGCCGCGGTCGGCTTCACCTTGAGCTGGTAGGACAGGGTCGCCGTGGTGCCCGCCGCCACCGTGCCCGGGTTCCAGGTGATGTTGCCGCTGCCGCCCACCGCCGGCTGCGCGGTGATCGTGCCCTGGCTGACCAGGCCGTTGCCAGCGTAGAGCACGCGGGTGCCGGGGACGTTGGCGGTCACCAGATGGGTCGTGGAGAAGGTGATCGCCTGCGCCGTGGGATTCACCATCTGCACGGTGATCGTGTAACAGCTCGTCGAGCCGTTGACCGGCGGGTTCGGGCCGTCGTTGCCGGCGCCGCAGCCGCCATAGGTCAACTGCTGGGACAGGTACGGCTTGGCCGGCGCTCCTCCGGCGTCGGTCGGCACATAGATGCGGAACGAGTTGGCCGGCGGATTGGCGGTCGGCGGGTTGGTCGCGATCTGGTAGTTCCCCAGAAAGATGTCGGCGTAGTTGCCGTTCTGGCCGCCATTGTTGTAGGAGTTGATCGAGGCCGCCAGGGTCCAGATCCCGTAGTCGCTCGAGAGCTGGTCGGAGGTCCAGGTGGTGAGTGTGGTGCGCGCCCAGGTGTTGTTCGCGGAGAGAGCGGCGCTGGCGATTGTCTGCGTGAAGCCGCCGCCGCGGCTGGTGAATTTGAGCGAGCCCACACCGACCGTGCCGCCGCTGTCGCTGTCGTAGTCGAAATCGTTCTCCGACGCCGTGCAACCCGAGGTGAGGTAGGGGTAGACCGTGTAGTTATGGGTGTTCGTCCCGGTAGCCGGCGGGTGGACGCCGATCGAAAAGATCGAATCCGCGTAGATGTTGAGCTCGGTGCCGCCGCCGCCCGGGGTGCCGTCGTGCGCCCGGATGCCGATGGCGTTGATATCGGTTCCGGCGCCCATCGCGACGCGCAGCTCCCAATGGCCGGCTGCTGTGTTCTGTGCCGTCATGCTGTCGAGGATCGCGACCCAGGCGTTGTCCGGGCAGGTCGCCGAGACCGCCGAGGTGCAGCTCAGGGTCGCAGCCGTCGTGCCGTCCGGCCGGAGCAGCGTGTAGGTGGCTGTCGTGGAATAGGTGCCCCGGGTCCTGTCGCGTACACCGGTCTGGTCGGCGGCGCCGCCGGCGCCGACGTCGGCGTCGAAGATCTCGACGACCAGATGGCCAAGGCCGGGCGGAACTTCAATCCAATAGTGATAGCTCGTGCCGAGCCCGCCGTTCGCGGTGGTGGTGGTGACGTAGTCGCCGTCGGTGGTCCCGGCGGTGTTCCCCTGCGGCATGTGGAGCTCGCCGGTTGGAATCGATCCGGCATAAACCGGGAGAGAAGACAGTGCTCCGAGGATCAGGACGAAGGAGCCCCGGATGCAGCGGTGAAACAGAAAATGATCTTCCATACGGCCGCTCCCAGCGGGCACCAAAGTACAGACCCAGGGAATTTCACTGATGATAGCCCCAAAGGGCTCCACGGTCAATAAGTTAGAGTTGGTCGCAGAAATTGCTCACACGCCTCGCGACGTGAGAACGATCTTGACCGTACGCAGAAGAATCGAAAGATCGAGCCAGATATTCCAGTTGGCCATGTAGGCCAGCTCATAGCGCAGCTTGTTCTGGGGGCTCGAATGGTAATCGCCGTTGACCTGGGCGAGGCCGGTGAGACCGGGCGCGAGGGAGAAGCGCTCGGCATAGCCCGGCACTTCTTTGAGATACCGCTGCACGAAACCGGGCCGCTCCGGGCGCGGTCCGACCAAGCTCATGCTCCCCGCGAGAACGTTGACGAGCTGCGGCAGCTCGTCGAGCCGGAGACGGCGCAGGAAGGCGCCGATCGGCGTGAGCCGCGGATCGTCCAGTTGCGCCAGCACCTCGACCGCTTCCGCCTCCGCGTCGACCTGCATGGTGCGCAGCTTCCACAGCGTGAACGGGCGCTGGTCGCGGCCGACCCGGATCTGGCGGTAGAGGATCGGTCCCGGCGACGAGAGCTTCACCGCCGCGGCGCAGACGGCGAGGACGGGGAGGGCGAGGAGGAGCAGGAGCGATCCCGCGGCGAGGTCGAGCAGGCGTTTCACCGGCAGGCTGATCCGCCATTCCGACTCGCGCACCACCTCGATGAGCGGCAGATCGTGCACCCAGCGGTAGCGCATGCCGCCGATCAGGCTCTCGAACGGTCCGGGGAGGAGGAGGACGTTGGTGCGGTCCGGGCGGGTGCCGGCGAGATGGTCGATCAGCCGCGTCTGCCAGGAGTCGCCGCTGTCGGCCAGGATGATGTCGTCGATCTCGCCGGCGGCGAGGAGGCCGGGGAGCTCGGCCAATGAGCCCAGGCAGGGGCCGAGCTCCGCCGCGCTGCCGGTTTCCGGCGCGGTCTCGTGCGGCAGGAGGATATAGCCGGCCACCTTGAGGCCGTGCCAGTTGTGGAGCCGCAGCGCGCCGGCGATCTCGCGCGCCGCCTGGCCGCTGCCCACCACCGCCACCCGCCGCTCCAGGCGTTCCCGGCGCCCCCGGAGATCACCGAGCCGGTCGACGGCAAGCCGCCAGGAGAAGAGGAGGAAGAAGTCGAAGAGCGCATAGAGCAGCAGGGTGGAACGCGGAAACGTCCGGTCGCCGAGATAATAGTAGACCACCAGGGCGAGAGCCTGGAAGGCGACGGCGCCGGCGAGCCGGCGGGCCATGTCCGTCCGCCCCTGCGGGCGGGGACGGTCGTAGAAGCCGAAGAAATAGAGATCCGCAAGCTGGAAGACCAGGACGGCGATCCACTCCTGGCTGAGAAAGAAGAGGCGGTCCGCCGGCAGCAGCCCGCGGGTGAACGGCACCGGCAGGTGGATGCGCACCTCGAAAGCGCCGGCCAGGGAGGCGAGCGCCGCCGCCGCGTCGCCGAGGACGCGGAGGACCTGGCGGGAACGGTCACCCCGCCAGGCGCTCATGCCCCAGGCCTCCAGAGGGGCCGGGGGTGAGGGCGTCTGTCCACAGTCTTCACGGGCCGGCACTTTATACGATAGGCTGCCGTCGCGCGATGAAAGTCACCGAGCATCTGGCGAACGCGGCCCAGCCGCCGATCAGCTTCGAGATCATTCCGCCGCTGCGGGGCGGCGATGTGAAGGGCCTCCTCGCCCTGATCGACGACCTGGTCAAGTACCGCCCGCCCTTCATCGACATCACCAGCCACGCGGCGGAGGTCATCTACGAGGAGACGCCGCAGGGCATCCAGCGGCGGGTGAAGCGCAAGCGCCCCGGCACCCTCGGCGTCTGCGCCCTGCTCCAGAACAAGTACCACGTCGACGCCGTTCCGCACATCCTCTGCCAGGGCTTCACCCGCGAGGAGACCGAAGATTTCCTGATCGAGCTGAAATACCTCGGCATCGACAACGTGCTCGCCGTGCGCGGCGACGACAGCGGCTTCCAGAAACCGCTGCACTACGGCCGCAGCGCCAACCACTACGCCTGCGACCTGGTCCGCCAGATCGCGACGATGAACCAGGGAAAATACCTCGAGCAGGACCTCCTGGACGCCCAGCCGTCCGACTTCTGCATCGGCGTCGGCGGTTACCCGGAGAAGCACTTCGAAGCGCCGAACCTGGTCCTCGACGTGCGCCGGGTGAAGGAGAAGGTGGACGCCGGAGCGCACTACATCGTCACCCAGATGTTCTTCCACAACGCCCACTACTTCCGCTTCGTGGACCTCTGCCGCGAGCAGGGGATCACGGTGCCGATCATCCCCGGCCTCAAGATCCTCACCTCCGCGAAACAACTCTCGAACCTGCCGCGCAACTTCTACGTCGAGATCCCCCCCGGCCTCTCCGACGCCGTCCTCGCCGACCCGGCGCACGCCACCGACATCGGCGTCGAGTGGGCGCAGAAGCAGAGCGAAGAGCTCCTCGCCCACGGCGCTCCGTCCCTCCATTTCTACGTCATGCAGAGCGCCGCGGCGATCAAGAGCCTGATGCTGCGGTTGAAGGTGTGACGATCTGGAGCAGCAGGCTCTTTACATCTCCCCACTCTTCGCACTATCCTTCGTCCTGCATTACGAGCGGCCCGGCTTCGCCGGGCTCGGCAACCTGGGACGGACACCCAAGGTGCCCTCCCGCGGCCTCTGAGAAGCACGCCGCGGGGATGCGGTCGCTGAGATCAAAACAGCGACAACGAAGTGTCCGGTGGGGAAGACCCGCTCTCGTGATGCCTGCGAAGCGGGTCTTTTGCTATTTGGGGAGAGAGAGATGAATTCCGCCCATTCTTCCGACATCTTCGCCATTCCCGTTCCGCCCCGTCCCGCGGACCTCGCAGCGCGCACCGCCGCGCTGCATGCCGCCCTGGAGGCGCGCGTGCTGGTCCTCGACGGCGCCACGGGCACCGCGCTCCAGGGTGTGCACCTCACCGCCGACGACTTTGGCGGACCGGAGCTCGAAGGGTGCAACGAAGTCCTCTGCGCCACCCGGCCCGACGTGGTCGACGGCGTTCACGAGAGCTATCTCAGCGCCGGCTGCGACGTCGTCGAGACCAATTCCTTCGGCGGCACGCCGCTCGTCCTCGCCGAATACGGCCTCGCGCACCGGGCTTACGAGCTGAACGCCGCCTCGGCGCGCATCGCCCGCGCCGCCTGCGCGCGCCACGATGAGCCGGATCACATCCACTTCGTCTGCGGTGCCCTGGGACCGACCACCAAGGCGATCTCGGTCACCGGCGGCATCACCTTCGAGGAGCTGATCGAGCACTTCCGTGTCCAGGCGCAGGGCTTGATGGCGGGCGGCGCCGACTACCTGCTCGTCGAGACGTCGCAGGACACCCGCAACATCAAAGCGGCGCTGATCGGCATCGACCGCGCCTTCGCCAACGCCGGCTGGAAGATCCCCGTCGCCGTCTCCGCCACCATCGAGACCACCGGCACCATGCTGGGCGGCCAGGACGCCGAGGCGCTCGCCGTGTCGCTGCTCCACGCCGATCTGCTCTACGTCGGCCTGAACTGCGCCACCGGCCCGGAGCTGATGACCGATCACATCCGCACCCTGTCCGAGATCTGCCGCACCCGCATCGCCTGCGTGCCGAACGCCGGCCTGCCGGACGAAGAGGGGAAATACACCGAAGGGCCCGAAGTCTTCGTCCGCGCCTTCACCCGCTTCCTCGACGCCGGCTGGCTCAACCTGGTGGGCGGTTGTTGCGGCACCACCGATGCCCACGTCACCGCTCTCGTCGATCTCGTCCGTGGGCGTGCGCCGCGGCAAGTGCCGCACCACCACCGCAGCCTCGTCTCCGGCCTCGAAGCCGTCGAGCTGACCGACGACAACCGCCCGCTCCTGGTCGGCGAGCGCACCAACGTCCTCGGCAGCCGCAAATTCAAGCGCCTGATCCAGGAGAAACAGTTCGAGGCCGCCGCCGAGGTCGGCCGTGCCCAGGTGCGCTCGCAGGCGCAGGTGCTCGACGTCTGCCTCCAGGACCCCGACCGCGACGAGACCGCCGACATGGAAGGCTTTCTCGACCGCCTCGTGCGCATGGTCAAAGTCCCCCTGATGATCGATTCGACCGACGCCGCGGTGATGGAGCGCAGCCTCACCTTCTGCCAGGGCAAGGCGGTGCTCAATTCGATCAATCTGGAAGACGGTCTCGTCCGTTTCGAGAAAGTCGTGCCGCTCGCCAAGCGCTATGGCGCCGCGGTCGTCGTCGGATTGATCGATGAGAAGGGGATGGCGGTCACCGTCGACCGCAAAATGGAAGTCGCCCACCGTAGCTTCCAGATCCTGGTCGAAGAGATGGGCCTCCGCCCCGAGGACATCTGGTGGGACGCCCTCGTCTTCCCCTGCGGCACCGGCGACGCCACCTATCTCGGCTCGGCGGCGCAGACCGTCGAAGGCGTGCGCAGCCTCAAAGAGGTCTTTCCGGATTGCAAGACCGTGCTCGGCGTCTCGAACGTCAGCTTCGGCCTGCCCGCCGCCGGCCGCGAGGTGCTGAACTCCGTCTTCCTCTATCACTGCACCCGCGCCGGCCTCGACGCCGCTATCGTCAACACCGAAAAACTGGCGCGCTACGCCGACATCCCGCAGGAAGAGCGCGACCTCGCCGAAGCGCTCATCTTTCTGCCGGTCGGCGACGTCGAAGCGGGCAACAAGGCGGTCGAAGAGTTCACCGCCTTCTTCCGCGGCCGGACCGGCTCCGGGACCACCGCCAAGCCGCGCGCCGATCTGCCGCTCGACGAACGCCTCGCCCGCGCCGTGGTCGAAGGCAGCAAAGAAGGATTGGAGACCGATCTCGAAACCGCGCTCGCCGATCCGCGCTGGCCGGCGCCGCTCGACATCATCAACGGCCCGCTGATGGCCGGCATGAGCGAAGTCGGCCGCCTGTTCAACGACAACCAGCTCATCGTCGCCGAAGTCTTGCAGAGCGCCGAGGTGATGAAAGCCGCGGTCAACTACCTCGAGCCGCACATGGAGAAGACCGACAGCGCCGGCCGCGGCAAGATCATCCTCGCCACGGTGAAGGGAGACGTACACGACATCGGCAAGAACCTGGTCGACATCGTGCTCTCCAACAACGGTTTCACCGTGGTGAACCTGGGGATCAAGGTGCCGTCCGAAAAACTGATCCAGGCGGTGCGTGATCACAAGCCGGACATCATCGGCCTCTCCGGTCTGCTGGTGAAAAGCGCGCAACAGATGGTGATCACCGCGGGAGACCTCGCGGCGGTCGGCATCGACACCCCGCTCCTCGTCGGAGGCGCCGCCCTCACCCGCCGCTTCACCCACCGCAAGATCGCCGCCGCCTACGGCAGTCTCTGCACCTACGCCAAAGACGCCATGCACGGCCTCAATCTCGTCGAACGTCTGATGGACGGTGGCGCGAGGCCCAGCCTGGAGCAGGAGGTCGCCGCCCTCCTCGCCGCGGACAACGTCGACACCCCCTCGGCGGCCGAGCCGTCCGAAGGCGCCGCGCCGGCCGTCCACGTCGTCCACCGCGACATTCCGGTGCCGCAACCGGCCGACGTCGCCCGCCACACCGAAGAGCTGGATCTCGACGAAGTGTGGTCGTACCTCAATCCGCAGATGCTCTACGGCAAGCATTTGGGATTGAAGGGCTCCGTCCGCAGATTGAAAGAAGAGAGCGATCCCAAGCTCGCCAAGCTGGAGGCGGTGATCGATGAGCTGAAAGAGATCGGACGGCAGGGAGGGATGCACGTGCGCGCCGTCTGGAGATTCTTCCCGGCGCGCGCCGAAGGCGACCGCCTGACCCTCCTCTGTCCGGAGACCGGCCGGCCGGCCGCCGTCTGGGACCTCCCGCGGCAAGCGCGAAACGGCGGCCTCTGCCTCACCGACTTCGTCCTCCCGAACGATCACGTCGCCCTCTTCGTCACCACCGCCGGAGAGGGAGTCCGCGACCGCGTCGAAGCCTGGAAGAGCCAAGGCGAATATCTGAAGAGCCACGCCTTCGCGGCCCTCGCCCTGGAAACCGCCGAAGCCGCCGCCGAGCTCCTGCACGCCAAGCTGCGAGCCGCCTGGGGTTTCCCCGACTCGCCCGACCTCACCCTGGAAGACAAGCTCGCCGCCCGCTACCGCGGCAAGCGCTACAGCTTCGGCTACCCCGCCTGTCCCGACCTCGCCTTCCAGCGCGAGCTCTTCGAAGCCCTCCGCCCGGAAGAGATCGGAGCCGAGCTGACCGAAGGAGACATGATGGAACCCGAAGCCAGCGTCTCCGCGCTGGTGTTCCACCATCCAGACGCGCGATATTTCGGGGTGTGAGCGATCCAGCTCTCCCCCGCGAGCAAAGGAGACCGTTATGAAGCTCAGAGTTCTGTTGGCTCTGGCCTCACTGCTGCTGTTGGGATCGATTGCAATGGCCGCCCCGGCCCCGGCCACCCCGGCGGCGACGCCAGCCTCTCCGGCCGCCGGAGATTTGTCCTTCATGGCTCCCGCAGAAACGTCTCCCGGTTGCGCGGCGCCGGCGCTGCCATTCCTGAGCCCCGCTCCCACGGAGCGTACATCCTTGTGCGGAACTTGCAGCACCGCGGAATGCCGGGGACATGTGGCAGGCGGCGCCTGCCGCTCTGGACAGCAGCATTGCTCGATCGCCGACTCGTGCAGCTCCGGCGGTTGGACCTGCTACTGCGGGATCGCATGAGACGGACCTTGGCCGGAGTGGGCGCCTCGGCTGCTTCCCTCCGGCCAAGTCGCTCAGCCTGACCTTGGGTTTCAGAACACGCGGTGATGTCTCCGGGTCCCGTTTCGAGCAGGCTCTTCAGGCTCGACAGGACTGCTGGCCAACCGGAGAGGCCCTTGGGATATAATCCGTGGTTGCCTGCGGTAGAAGCGCGCTTCGAGGTCCATCTCGAAAAAGGGCGCCAGGTCAAGGGCGACCTCGCGGAGCCTCACGAAGCGACCCCTCACCGGCCTTAATTAGGAATCGAGGAAGAAGGCCATGGTACGAATGACGATCGACATGCCCGAGGGAGCATTAGCTGCTCTCCACAAAGACCCTCAGGGCTTCGCGCAGGAGCTGAGGCTCGCGGCCGCCGTCAAGTGGTACGAGCTCAAGCTTGTTTCGCAAGGAAGAGCAGCCGAGATCGCCGGAATCTCTCGGAGTGAGTTCCTTTCCGCGCTCGGCCGTTTCGGCGTCTCGCCTTTCCAGTATGGGGCCGACGAGCTTCTCTCGGAAGCCGGCCTTGAGTGAGATCTGGGTTGTCAACGCGTCACCGATCATCTCTCTGGCAAAAGCCGGCTTCCTCGACCTTCTGGGCAAGCTCGCCCCAGATCTCATTGTGCCTGAAGCCGTGGCGTCCGAGGTCTTGGCCGGACCGGCGACGGACCCCGCTCGAAAGACTCTTGAGACCGGCTGGGGTAACCGCGTTTCGCCTCGAATCATCCCAGAGAGAGTGCTCGAATGGGGACTGGGTGCCGGCGAGTCAGCGGTTCTTGCGGTTTCGCTGGAGGGTTCCGGGCACACGGCCGTCTTGGATGACGCCGCCGCCCGGAGCTGCGCCCGTGCTCTCGAGATCCCCTTCATCGGGACGCTGGCTGTAGTCTTGCGCGCTCGGAAGGACGGACTGATTGCATCGGCCTCTCATGTGATGGCCGCCCTCCGCGACTCAGGGCTTCGTCTCGACGACCAGACAATTCGAACCGCCCTGCAACGAGGTGTTGGAGAGCCCTGGCCTCCGCGGTAGCTTGAGGTCAATTAAACCATGAGCAGATTGGAATCTCGTCAACGAACGGCAGCTGGCCGAATGGCGCTCCGCGTGCTCGGCGAGACCACGGGAATTCTCTGTCGTGACCTAACGATTGGTGTTGAGGAACTCTTTCAGGTTTTGAAGGCAGCCTCAGAGGGTGAGCCGCAGCTTGGCGATTTTAATTTTCGTCTAAAATCTTCGATTAGATCGCTCTTCGGCTTGGCTGAGGTGGTTAGCAACTCTCTGGCTGCTGCTATCCTGCAAAGTGGGTTTTCACTTAACGGTCCTGACCGAGCAGTACTAACGGAGAGCGACTACGATGCTGAGCGCGATATCTTTCTCGGGTCAAGGCGCTATCCCTTGGGCCTCCGCCTTCAAGTCTGTTTCCAATTCTTCCCGATCATTTGCGGAGCTTCTCCTCTGCCGAGCTGGGATCCTGCTGTCAAGCATGACTTTATTAGAGTTACGAGAGCCCGCAACAGATTCACGCATCCTACCAGGCTCGAAGACCTTCATCCATTCCCTGTTTTCGAGAGCTTCCGGCAGATCGCTCTATAGTTTCCAGTCCAAATGTGCCAAGTCCTCGCGAGGGCATCTCGGGGCCTCGGCATACCGGGCCCTGCCGAGCCTCCCACCTTGACTATTGCACCCCTGCCATTGTCACTCCCGCGGCCGGAAACATTCTTTGATGATGATTTCTACCATCAAGTATTTTCCGATCCGTCGGCGGCTATCCGCTATATCAATCTTTTTTCAACTCAGCTCGACGAAGAGATTAAGCGTGCCTTCTCGTTGTGCAGTGCTGCGCTAGAGCTACCGTACAGACCAGAAGCTATTGGTCGGGCGGTGCGTGAGGTGGCGAGAGCCATCACGACGAACGTAGAAGGAACAATCGGCTTCACTTCGTTCTTCATGAGAGCAGTCAGGCGTTCGAAGGCCAAGATCTCAATTCCTCAAAGGAACCGAGGAGAGTCCGTGCCTGAACGGCTCATTAACGTACTGACAGCTTTCTCGGAGGCATTCGGCGGCAGCCATCAAATTGGTCATGATGATCGATTGGCGATGTTTGCTTCGGCCTTCGACATCCGAGACAGATTGACCCATCCGCGTGGGGCTGCGGATCTGGATTTGGGCCTGAATGATCTGGATACTTTTTTCCAGGCTCTTGGTTGGTTCCATGAACAAGCAATGCCAGCAATTGTCCTGAATGAACAGAAGATCGGAGAGTGCTTCGGTAGTAGGCGACCTCTGAAGAGGTCATGATCGCTTCAGCGCTAGGTCCAAGGGGGAGAGTAAATTGGGGTTAATTCATAGCCTTACTGCAATCGCCGGGGGTTCTGTGTCGGGGCTGCAAGCGGCTCAGCGCGACTGGAGCCCTTTTGTTGCCCATTTCACATCATGGTCCGCGATGAAGCCTGTCAAGAAGGCTCTGCTGGAAGGTGGCAAACCAAGAAATATTGCCGATTTATTGGAATCGGCAGACAGGCAGTCATTCTCGATCGTGTCGCAAGTCGCTAGTAAGGGTGAGCTAATCGCCAAGAGCCCCTCTGCTCTCGACAACGTTCCTGCATGTGTTTGTTTCTCTGAGTGTACACTTCCAGGACTGCTTGGTTTGTGTGAGCGCTATGGCCGCTTTGGCTTCGTCTTCGAGAAGAGCCAGTTATATAGCGCAGGAGCGCGCCCCTGTGTTTATCTAAGTCGTGATGAATACCATGTTGTGGCCAAACACGGTCGAAGTGCTCCTGACGATACGGCAGAGCGGCGTCTATTCGGATTAAGTAACGTATACTCCCCTCCGGGTGCAGGGCAGGTTCAAGATTTCACTCATGATCGAGAGTGGCGACTCTTCCAGGCTCTGAGGATAGCCGATATTGTGCCCATCATGTATATCTGCCCTCTTCAATTTGTCAAGGAGATGAGGGTTCATTTTGGCAGCGAGGCCATATACATACCTATAGATTTGATGTTCAATTGGGGGGCGTGAGTAGAAAGGCCGCCACCCCTCGGTCATCCGGGCGTCAATCCTCCGTCTGACGCTTCATTCCACTCTCTCATTCCTGGCTGCCGCCCCGCGAGTAGGTGGCCTCGTGGTGCGCACGGCCCTCCTCGACCTGGTGGAGGCGTCCGGCGGCGGCCATGCGGCGCAAGGCGGTAGCTACGGTGCGGGCTTGTGCCGGTTTGCGCAGCCGCTTGCCGTACCGCTGGTTGACCTCGCGAGCGATGGAGGCGCCGGTGAACGTTTCCGTCGGCCCTTTGGTCGCCGCCACCCGGGCTGCGAGCCGGCTGACCAACACCGGCTCTCCCGGCCGAAGATCGTCCACCATCGGCGGCGACGGGGGCTGAAAGCGGGCCACGAACTCTCCCGCCGCCTCGGCCGCCGCCCGGTACGCCTCCAGGCGCTCGCGCGCGGTCTGCAGCTCGGCGGCGTGCACGGCACGTTGCTCGTGATGGTAGACCTCCCGCTCCCCGTGATGCGCCTCCTGCTTCTCATGATGCGCGACGAGCGCCTCCAGCTCGGTCAACAGCTTCGCAACAGACATCTCTTGTCGCATTGGACTCTCCTTCCGAATTGCTATTCCTCTCAACCGTCGCGATCGACGGTGTCATCGCGACGCTTCGCCACCACTCTGTCGCAACGAACCGCCAAGCTGTCGTGATATCCGGCGGTCTGTCTCGATTGTACCCTTCGAGGAGCGGCTGAACAAGAGGAGACGGTCATTGTTCCGGTACATCGTGACATTGTCCCGGAAACTTCGGCTCTCCATGGCCGGACGCATTCACGTGGCAGGAGATTCTGTCACGAGTCCAGATGACTCCTTCAAGTTGCTCCTCGCTGATGTCGCGAGATATTCTTTGGATGTCGCGGCGTCTCGGATCGTTGCGACGGCTGCTGAGTACAATGGCGCAATGTATCGGAAGATCGCGCCGATGCATCTGTGAAGCGCGGCGAATCTCTCGCATGTTGCGACTCAGTGAACGGGCGCCACGGCCGGCTGAACGAGACGTCAACGACGGTGCTCAACCTTGCGCCTGGGGAAAGGGATGTCGCGCCAACGCACCGGTACATTGAGACGATGTACCGGTACATTGCGACGCTGTACTGGTACATTGCGACGATGTTCCGGTGACGTGAGCCAATGTACCGGGGCAACGGCGCGTTGTACCGAGATTTTGCGCCGAGCCCTCGGTGCTCTGCCCCTTTACGCCGTGACCGCCCGGTCTGGCGGGTAGAGGGACCTGGGGTATAATCCGCCGCTGCCTGCGGCTATAGCTCAGGTGGACAGAGCAGGAGTTTCCTAAACTCTTGGTCGGGGGTTCGAGTCCTCCTAGCCGCACCACTTCTAGAATCAAAGATTTACGTTCAATTCGAGACGACGTCTGAGGGGCCGGCCCACCGGCCGTCGAGGCCCTCTCGGCAAGGCGGGAGGTGCGAACCGGATGTTCTGCCTGGAGCTCACCAACCACTGCAATCTACGTTGCCCCATGTGCACGCTGGGCACCATGGAGCGCCCGGCAGGGTTCATCGAGCCCGACGTGTTTCGCGAGGTCGTCGATCAGTCGCGGCGATTCGGGATCGAGCTGGACTGGTTTCATATCTATGGTGAGCCGCTCCTGCACCCCAGGATCGAAGAATTCATGGCCTATTTCCGGGAGCACGGTCTCGGACTGGGCGGAATCTCCACGAATGGGCTGATCCTCAACCGCCACCGTGTTCACGTCCTGAAGACCTACTGCAAAGAAGCCCTGGTCGCCGTGGATAGCGTGCGCGAAGACGTCTACCGCGTCCTTCGCGCCAACGACCGGTTCCGTGAGCTCTGCGACAAGGTGAAGCTGCTGATCGAGCAGGCGGCGGGAACGGAGCTGCGGATCACCATCCAATATCTGCAGACGAGGCTCAACCCCGACGAGACGCAGGCCGAGTTCGAAGAGGTTTTCGGCGTGCACTCCCATGTAACGTATTTCACCAAGACGACCGAGCAGTTCGCCGGTGGCCAGGATTTCACCCTGCGCGAGCTGCCGCGCCTGCCCAAGCGGGATTGCCCCAAGCTCCACCACTTCCTGGGGATCCTGGCCAACGGCGAGTGCGTCACCTGCTGCTACGATGTGGACGGCGAGCAGTCCGCCGGCAATATCCGGGAGAGCAATCTGTTGGAGCTGTGGAATGGCGAGCGCCGGCGCCGCCAACTCCGCGATTCGGCTGCCGGCAATTTCAGCGCTCTCCCGCTGTGCGACAAGTGCGCAGGGGCGACGGTCGGTTGACGCCCGAGACCCCCGCGGGATCGTTCTCCAGGTGGCGCGCGTAGTCTCGCAAATCGGGAGAGTCGCGCATCAGCCCTGCGGCGGTCAGTTGCTCGGGGCCGGCGAAGAGCTGCGAATGCGGAGAGTGGAAGGAGCTTACGCCGCCGCCGGCCAGGCCGCGCGCCATGATCCGATACTCGTGAGCCTCGTTCCAGTGCTGGCCCCGGTCGGCTTCATAGAGGACGCGGGGAACGAAATCCTGCAGGAATTTGAAGTGCAGCACCGCGCCTTCGACCGGCGAGAAGGCGACGTTGTCCGCCGCGTGCATACCCTGGATCAGATAGGTGCCGCGGCCCCACCGCACGAGCGGCACCTTGGTGAGCGCAGGGGAGGCACCCAGCACGCGATACCGCACTCCGCCAAGGCACGCCTCACAGCAGAACTCCTGACCTGTTTTCGGATTGGGCACGCGGAACTCGACCTTCCGGTGTGAATCCGGGTCGTAGTACCAGCGCATCTCCAGCGGGTCGTCCCCGGGACGGTACCGGAGTTGGTCGAACGGCTCGGCGGAATACAGGTCGAGCAGCAGGCAACACAGAGCCGTGGATCCTTCCAAGTCGAGGAACCGGCACAGGTCACGGATCGAGATGTCCTCCCAGCGAGGATAGATCAGGATCTCGTCGGCGTCGACGACCAGACACCAGTGACCGCGCCCGTGGGTCTCGAGCAGATACTCCATCCAGGCCCAGTGGCCGGAGTAGTCGTCGCACGTCTGGAACACATGGGTTCGCTCCTGAGCGAGCAGGATCGAAAGCGTGTCGTCGGTCGAGTTGTTCTCGACCGCGAAGATCCGGTCCACTCCCAGACGGCGGTAATAGTCGAGCATGAAGGGCAGGCGCAGCCCTTCGTTGCGCACGATGATGAACATCCGGATCTCGTCGCGCGTGCCGGCGATGGGAGCGCAGTCGATCCGGCGCAGGCGCGAGCGGGCCTTGATGACGGCGTTCAGATAGGAGCTGATCATCGTTGTGCCGAGCAGGGCGATGGCTTCGGGCACGAGTCACCGAAGCGGAGCTCGAACCGGAACCGCGCATTGGCCGGGTTGCCGAGCAGATCCGGAGAGATGCTGGGGCTGGCCGGCGGAGTGTCGGTCCAGGGGTACCACTGCGGGAAATCGTTGCCCCACAAGTTGTTGAAGAGGTTGACCTGCACGCCGTCCCCGGGCTTCGCGCGGTCGTTGTCGAAGTCGAGGATCTCGTGCCTCCCTGGTGAAATCAGCGGGGCGTCGAGAGTCTGCAGGAAGAACGAGCCGTCTGTGGGGCTGCAAAACGAGACTCCGTCCCAGACGCCGTGCAGATGCCGGTTGCCGTTGATCACCACTTGGCGAGGGTCGATCGCTTGTCCCAGCTTACAGAAGCTCCAGCCTTCGTCCGTTGCCGGCTTGGGCTGGAAGTCGAGCCAGATCGTCTCGGGCAGCCGCGTCGAAGTCTTGTTGAGCCACTGCAGATCGAGCTTCAGCGCGGACCCCGACCTGGGGACCTTGAGCTCGGTCCAGAGGGTTGGGGGAGCGCCGAAATCGGTGACGGTGGGCGGCGGAAGCCTGGTCTCCAGCAGGAACCGGCAGGAAGCTGTGTCGTCGATTCGCCACAGCCCGAAAAGCAGGGGTGTCGCGCTCTTCCGGGCGGCCGGGGGAGCGGTGAGGCCCGGCTTGCCCCAAGCGCCGGTGAACCAGGAATCTGGCGGGAGATCATACGAATAGCGGTCGGCAAAATATGCGAAGTTGTCCGGCCCGAACGTCTCGTAGCGCAGGAGGGCAAGGGGGTGATCGGGAGACGCCCACTCGCGGCGGCCCGCGGCTTTATCGATCAACGACACGATGGCCCCGTGCTGGTCGAAGCGCAGCGACCACTGCCCGCACTCCAACGGTTGATCCCATTGCTCGACCGGCAATGGGGCCGTACCTGCGGCAGCGGACTGGAGAGGCTGCATCGCCTTGATGCGGGCACGGATGTCGATCGCCAAAGGATGGTCCTTGCCGAGGAAGTTCAGCGCCCATTGCAGGAACATGCGCTGCTCGTCCCAGGAGTACTGGATCCACTGGAATTGACAGTTGCTGGCGTTTTTCTGAAAGTCCGGATTCGACCAGGAGGGCTGGGGGAGGGGGTAGTTGGTGAAATTGATGCCGGTGGTGTGCTCCGGAATCTTGAGGAGGAAGCGGCTGAACCGTTTCACCGCTTCGTCCTCGGCTCCACCCTTGGCGAGATACTCGGCGCGGGCGCGGGTCATCTCCCGGTAGACGGCGATTTTCCAGGGATCGGCGGCCTCGCCGTAGATCCAGGTGTCACCGATCTCCTGATCGATGACCGGGAGGGTGTCGAGAGCCGTCTGGTTTGCCAGCAGCTTCTCGGTAAAGGCGTCGAACGTGGAGGGTATGATCTTGGCGTTGGGGAACTCCGAGCGCAAGATGGCGAAGGTCTGGAGCACGTCCTGCACCGTGACGTAGCCGGTGTTGTCGCCGCCGTAGACGGAGACAAGGGCCTCTTTGAACCCGGGGACCACCACCGCGTCCCCCTGGCGGATGCCGCCGTAGCCGCCGGGATGCCAGTACACCAGCAGCTTCTCCGCGCTGTCCGGGGCCCGCCACCAGAACACCGGCGGGAGGGCGGGCGACACGACGCCGCTGTTGGTGCCGACGGAGAGGGCCCGAATACCGGCTTTGAGGAGCAGCGGAATGACGCCGCGGGTCATCCCGGGGACGTCCCGGTTGCTGGCGGTGAGCGTCGGCTTTCCGCCGTGGTACTTCACGTCGAGGTCTTGCGACAGGCTGAGCCCGAATTTGTAGAGGGACGGGTCCATCAACTCGGGAAAGTGGTCGAGCGGATGACCGTGCCAGGTGATGACACCATTTTTCAGAGCTTTCTTGATCGTCTCCTGCTCACCGGGCGTGGGGCAGATCAGGGTGCTTTCTCCCCAGGGGCAGGTCGAAGTGGAGGGAGTGGTCAGGTTCGCCGGGCAGTCGAGGTACAGCGAGAGCAGCCAGGGATAGGTGGTGAAGCTGTAATTCTTGATCCCGATCTTCTCGAGCTCGCTCGCGGTGTGGAGCGCTTGGGGGAAAAACTGCTGAAAATAAGTGTTGATGACCTGGGTCGCGGAGTGGGTCCAGCCGATGTCGAGA
Organism: Thermoanaerobaculia bacterium; assembly: GCA_036264355.1. GTDB lineage: Bacteria > Acidobacteriota > Thermoanaerobaculia > Multivoradales > UBA5704 > UBA5704. The sequence continues at coordinate 60,101 of DATARD010000112.1, read as the reverse complement.
TGGCTGGTGAAGACGACGTGCACGACGTCGATGTCCTCATACGCAGGCAAGTCAGCATAGCCGGCCCCGCCCGAGGTCCTGCCGGAGTGGCCGAGCAGAGGATGGGCCGCCGGCCCGAGAGCGAGCACGACGAAAAGGACGGCGAGAGCGATCGGCAGCGGTGGGCGGCAGGCTTGCAGAGCAGCCATCAGGGACCTCCTCCTGGCGATTCTCAGAATAAAGCTTCGCTAAGGGGTTATCATAGCTTGAAAACGACCAGGGAGAGAGCATGAAAGAGAGCGCTCCTATCGCCGTTTTCGCCTACGACCGGCCGCGCCATCTCGAGATCGTGCTGGCCGCGCTTGCGCGAAGCCCCGGGTTCTCGCCGGAACGCTTGCATGTCTTCTGTGACGCCGCCGCCGGCGAGGAGGATGCCGCCGGTTGCGAGGCTGCGCGCGCGGCTGCCCGGCGCTGGATCCGGCGGCATGGAGGCCGCCTGGTGGAGCGCCCGCGGAACTATCGCTTCCGCAACATCACCGAGGCGGTCGGCGAGCTCTGCGCCGAGCGCGGGCGCGCCGTGGTGGTGGAGGACGACGTGGTGGTCTCGCCGGACTTTCTGGCCTTCGTCGACGGCGCTCTCGACCGGTATGCGGAGGATCCGCGGGTCTTCCTGGTCGGCGGCTACATGTTCGCGGCGGAGCATCCGCCGGTGCCGCCGCTCTTTTTCGCGCCCATCGCGCTCGCCTGGGGGTGGGCGACGTGGAAACGGGCGTGGGACCTCTATGAATACCATCCCCGCGACTGGCGATCGGTCCTCGCCGGGCCGGAGGCGCGGTGGCGCTTCGATGCCGGCGGCTCTTTCGCCTATTCCGAGACGCTCGAGCAGACCATGGAAGGCGGGTTCGACTCCTGGGACACCCAGTGGTATTTCACCCTCTTCCGGCACGGCGGCCTCGGGCTCTATCCGGCGCGGTCCCTGGTCTGGAACGCGGGCCTGGGCGGCGGTTTCCACGGACCTGACGATCGGCACGCGCTCGACCGGCGCGATCCGGTGATCCATGGCGCCGCGACGCGGCAGGACTTCGCCGCGCCTCGCCTGCCGCCGGGCTGGAGCTGGCCGGAACGGGTCGCCGTCGACGAGGAAGCCTTCGCCCGCATCGGCCGCGCCCTGGCGCGCTTCGCGCATGGTGTTTAGCAGCGTTTAGAAATCGATGAATCGTCGGGCGAGCCGGTTGAAGTTGGTGTCCACCGACCGGATGAAATCGACGTCGAGATCCTTGAGGTAGCGATCCCAGGCGACCTGTTCCCAGAGGTGCACGCAGTAGGCCTCCGCGAAGCTCGCTCCGGTTCCCCGGTAGAGAAGGTGGAGATCGTCGTCGATCCAGGTGGGCCAGAAGAAGGCGCGGTGATCGACGACGTGCACGCGGTCGGGATGGAGACCCGCCAGATGGGCGGGATACTTGACGGCGAATTCATTCCAGTAGGCGTCGCGCCCGGACGAACGGAAACCTTTCCATAGGGAGGTGGCGGGATCGAAGCCCTCCAGCCACTTGCGCGCGAACCAGGCGCCGGGCGCCGACAGGATCACCGCATTGCAGAGCCCGTGGATCCTGTTCTCTCCCTCCTCGCCGAGCACGAATTCGTGGCGGCGCAGGGGCTCGAAAGAGCGCAGGCAGAGCACGTCCATGTCGAGGTAGATGCCGCCGTGCTCGCGGAGCACGGAGAGCCGGAGGTGATCCGTCTGGTGCGCATGATGGCGGACCGGCACACCGTAGAGGTCGGCCGGCGGCTCGACGGGCACGAGCTCGAGGTACGGCCGCGCGCGCTCCCACCACTCACCGCTGGGCTCGTACCGGTAGTAGAGGCGCACCGCTTCGGGGCGGTTGGTCTCCACCGCCGAGCGGACGGCAAGGTAGTGGACCAGAGAGAAAGGTTTGCCGCCGTGGTCCGGCGACAGCCCGAAACAGAAATGGATCACGTTGGGGATCACTTGGTCGCGATCACTCCCAGGTTCTTGATGGGGAACCCCCAGCAGTTCCGGGTGTCTTCAGGAAGGAGCTCGTCGAGCTGATCGTAGGGCCAGGAGCCGGCGTCGAATGTCTCGGCGGTGAACCCGACAGCGCGGAAGTCCTCGGCCAGCTCCTCCGCCGTCCACATGTTGTGGTGCATGTTGAAGGAGTTCGCCCGCATGGGGGCCGGCGGCGTGAACAGCGTGGTGCGCATGGCGCGGAACGAGAGCTGGCCGGAGAACCAGGCGCGGAGAACCTCTCCTGCGTCGGTTTGGACGACGACGACCTTGCCGCCGGCGCGCAGCTTGCGGTGCAGGTCGCGCAGGAGCTTTTCGTAATCCACCACCGGAATGTGCTCCAGGGTGTGGCAGAGGTAGAACTCGTCGACGACTCCATCCTCGGAGATGAAAGCGTCCAAATCCCGGATGTCGTGATGGATGTCGCTCTCGCCGGCCAGGTTGACCGTGATCCGGCCGTTGGCGATCGATTTATAGCCTCCGAGGTCATAGCGCAGCGGCGCATCCTGGCTCACCGTCATGTCTCTCCTGTTTTGTGCCGCGGAATGTCCGCGAAGAAGGGTTTGAGGTCGTCTCCGGAGAACGGCTCGGAGCCCCGGATCACCCTGGCTTCGTGGGTCCGGAACCGCTCCTTGTCGGGCCGTGCCGGGGCTCCGATGTAGATGGCGCGCGCGGCCAGGGGTTTCTTGCGTCCCCAGCCGGCGACCTTGAGAAAATCGCGCAGCTTGCCGCGCAGCCACACTTCGGTGGCTTTGCCGTAATAGATGATGGCGGCGTCGCAGAGGCACAGGTTTTCCTGGTGGTCCTGGCGCACCGTGGCCTCATCGCCTTCGAAGAGCGAAGGAATCACCTCGTACCCCTGGGAAAAAAGATAATCGTCCAAGGCGGAAACCTCCGCCTGGTCGTCACGGTCGCAGATCAGATAGATGCGCGGGACCTCTCCCCCCGCTTCGGCGGCGTCTTCCGCGGGCTCCGCCACCGCCGGCTCGCGCAACCGCGCCTCGATCTGGATCTTGAGGTTCTCGAGGGTCGTCTGCAGGAGCTCGGCGCCTTCGATCGCGGTGGGATCCTTGCGCAGCTTGTCGACGAACGCCGCCTGCCGCGCGTCGCGCGGCTGGTTCTCCCGCGACAGCCAGACGATCCGGCGCAGGCCCTTCTCCCGGCTCTGCCGGACCGCCTGCTGATTCTGCAGGTCGACCATCGAGACCTCGGCGCCGTCCGGAACGACGCCGTAGCGTTCTCCGATCAGGTGGACGGACAGGACGCTCTGCGCCAGGTCTTCCTGCAGGGCCCTCTCGAGCTCCTCGGCGGCGAGCGGCAACGGGCGCTCCGGAAGCACGCGATACCCATGTTCCAGGAGCTCGCGGCGCAGGGCGTCGCGCTCGGCCGCGAGGTCGAAGGTCGTTTCAGCGAGGAAGACGACGGGGCCGGCGGCGGGGGCCGACGGTGACCCGGCGCCGTTCGTCGTCTTCAGGCTCTCCAGGATCTGGGCGATGTCATACGCCAGGTCCTCCAACTTGGACCAATACTTCCGGGCCGCGCCGTCAGCCGGCTCCGGCCGCAGCTCGACCGGACGTCCCGATTCCGGGTCGCGCAGGAAGAACTCGTACCCCAGCATCCGCTGCAGTTGCTCGGGGGTCTGCTCGATCGGCACCGGCGTCTTCACGACCTTGAAGATCCGCGATTTCTTTCCCGCCTCGATCTGGCCATACCGCTCGCACAGTCCGCTGAACTCCTCGAGCTCCTTGCGGCACCATTCCGATTTGAGGTAACGGGGTGTGATGACGGAGATCAGCAACGCCGTCTTGGGGAGCTGTGAGACGATCGCCGTGTCGAAGTAGTCGTTGCCCTGGATCTTCGGGTCGCGCCAGATTTTCGGCTCCTCTCCGAGGAGCTGCGCCAGGCGGATCTCCAGCGCGTGGTGAAGGTTCGTGATCCAACCCTCGTCCCCGGGTGTGAGGGGCTGGTTGTCGATGTGCGCGTAGCTGATGAAGATGTCGCTGTCGAACCTCACCGTCCCACCTCCGTGCCCGGAGAGGGCGACGCGCCGGCCGGCTGCCGCGAATAGAAGATGGTGCCGAACACGGAGTGGCGGATGCTGAGCGTCTCGCCGCGCGCCAGCTTGAGCGCATCCAGAAGCGACTGCTCGCCGATCTGTTCCGGCGTCTGGGCGGTGACAGCCTGGAGGACGCCGTCAAGATCGGAGAGCATCGCCGAGAGGGTGGGACCGTAGTCGGTGCCGAAGACGAAGACACGGCCCTGGCGGCCCATCTCGCGGACGGCGGTAACCGCGGCTTCCGTCCCCCCCTCGTTCGCCGCCCACAGGACCTGGATGTCGGGGTATTCCGCCAGGATCCCCTTGGCGACCGGCACCGCGGGCGCAGCGATGTAACCCTCGCGGTCGGCGATCTCTTCCCAGCGCAGGCCGGCATCGGCGAGGGCGGCCCGGAAGCCGGCGCTGCGCGCAGCGGCGATCCGGTCGCAGTTGAGGATGCCGATGCGGACCGGTCCCGGGACGTGCTCGGCGGCCCACTGCGCGAGATAGGTGCCGGTCCGGTAGCCCACCAACGTGGGATCGCTCTCGTAGTAGGCGAGGTTGTACCTGGCGGTGTCCTCTTCGTTGAGGCACGAGCCGATGCACAGGACAGGGATCCCGGCCTCGCGGGTGGCGCGGATCGCGGGGACCGAGGCATCGGGGTCCTGGACGGAGATCACGACCGCGTCCACCCGAAGCTCGGTCAGCTCGCGCAGCAGCCGGGCTTCGTCGGCCACGTCGTGATAGTGCTTGCGGAAGAGAAGCTTGACGCCCTGCGCCGCCGCGGCTTTGCGCATCCCGGCCCGAGCGCCCTCGGACCAGATGTAGTCGCCGTAGATGATCGCGCCGACGGTGAGAGGATGGTGCGCGGCCTTGCCGGCGTCTCGTCCCGCAGGGGAACGGGTACCGCAACTGCTCGCGACGAGCAGAGCGCAGACCGCCACGGCCCTGGCAAGCACCATCGTCCGGCTCGTGGCCCTCGTTTTCAGCGTGCGCATGTCTTCCTCGCTCATCGGGCGCTCCCGCCGGCGCAGGTGGCGCGATAAGGTCCGGTCAAAAACCGCTTCCATTCATCTCTGGAAAGGTTGCGCACGGCACGCTGGCAGGCGATCCGCATCAGGTCGTCCACCTCGCGGAAGAAGACGCGGACGGTGCCGTCGTAGCTGGCGGTCGCGATGCGCCTGCCATCGGGCCTCCAGGCGGCCTGCTCGACACGTCCGGCATGCCCCTGCAGCATCGTGCGGAGCTCTCCGCTCTGCGTGTCCCACAGAATCACCTCGCCGGTATCCGAGGTCGTCGCAAGGTGCTCGCCGTCCGGGCTCCAGCTCACGTGCCGCAAGCGGCCGGAATGTCCGGTGAGGAGGTGCTCTTGCATCCCGCTCGCGGCGTTCCAGATCCGCGCTGTGCGGTCGGCGCCGGCGGTGGCGATCCGCTTGCCGTCGGGACTCCAGGCGGCGTGCACCACCCAGTCCTCGTGCCCGACCAGAAGCGCGGTCTGGGCGCCGGTCGCGGCATCCCAGATGCGCGCGGTGCGGTCCACGCTGCCGGTGAGCAGGCGTTTGCCGTCCGGGCTCCACGCGACGAACAGGACGGGCGAGGTGTGGCCGGAGAGGACGATGGACGGCGCATCGCGGTCGACGGTCCAGATCCGTGCCGTCCAGTCGAAGCTGGCGGTGGCGAGCCGGTCGCCGCCAGGGCTCCAGGCCACGTCGCGCACCCAGTCGTCGTGCGCGAAGGCGCGCAGCTCGCGCCCGCTGTCCGCATCCCAGACGCGCACCGTGCGGTCCAGGCTGGCGGTGGCGACGCGGCGGCCGTCGCCGGACCATACCGCCCGGCTGACTCCCGAGCGGTGGCCCCGCAGCACGGTGAGCAGGCGGCCGTCGGCCTTCCACAGGCGGGCGGTGCCGTCCCGGTCGGCGGTGGCGATCCGCCCTCCGGCCGGGTCCCAGGCGGCGTCGAGGGTGCCCAGGCGGCTGCCGTTGAGACGCGCCACCTCCCGACCGCTCTCAGCGTCCCAGACGCGGGAGGTCCCGTCGAGGCTGGCTGCGGCGAGCCTTCTGCCGGCCGGGTCCCAGGCGACCTCGGAGATGCCTGCCGTGGGGCCGCGGAGGACCGCCACCTCCGAGCCGGCGTCGACGTCCCACACCCGCGCGGTGCCGTCCTGGCCGGCGGTGGCCACGCGCTCGGAGAAGGGATCCCAGGCCGCGTAGGCGACCGAGCCCGAATGTCCCGCCATGACGGCAAGAGAGCCGCCGGTCGCGGCGTTCCAGACCCGCGCGGTGCCGTCGAGACTCGAGGTGAGAAGGCGCTTGCCCGCTTTGTCCCAGGAGATCCCGGTCAGCTCGGACGTGTGGCCGGCCAGCACCCGGCGCACGCTCGAGCCGCGCCAGTCCCAGAGGTTGGCGACACCGTCCTTGCCCGCGGTGGCGAGGAGCTGTCCGTCCGGGCTCCAAGCCACCTGCACAAGGCCCCCCTTGTGGCCTTCGCCGGCGCTCGCCCCGCCGCCGGTCTGCGGATCCCACACCCGCCAACGATGGTCGCGGCTGCCCGTGGCGAGCCATCGCCCGTCCGGAGACCAGGCCACCGAGGTCACCTCGTCGGTGTGGCCGGAGAGGACGGCGGCCGGTTGCAGCGCGCCAGCGTTCCAGATCCTCGCCGTACCGTCCGTGCCGGCGCTGGCCAGCCGGACGCCGTCGGGGCTCCAGGCGACGTCCAGAACGCTGCCGGCGTGCCCGCGGAGGACACCCAGGGGCGCGCCGCTCGCGGCGTCCCAGACCCGCACGGTGCCGTCGAGGCCGGCGGTGGCGACCCGCTCGCCCGCGGCATTCCAGACCGCCCGGTTGACCGCCGACGCATGCCCTCGCAGCTCGACGGCCGGCGCTCGGTTCGCCGTGTCCCAGATCTTTGCGGAGCCGTCGAAGCTGGCGGTCAGGACTCTCCGTCCCGCGGGATCCCAGGCCGCCGTCGACACTCCGCCCTCGTGAGAGCCGAGAGTCACCGGTCCGTTGTTTCCCTCGAGGTCCCAGAGGCGGACCACGCCGTCGCGGCCGGTGGTGACGAGACGCCGGCCATCCGGGCTCCAGGCGACGTGCCAGAGCTCCTCGTGAGGCCCGGGCGGAGACAGCAGGCGCCAGATCCGGCCAGGATGGAGAAGCGCGTTGCGGAGGGCGCCTTCCGCTTCCCGCGAGCCTTTCGCCCGCGCCGCTTCGACGGCCAGGAGAAGAGAAAGCTCTTGATCGGTGTTGAGCTGCCGCGTCGACTCGAGCGCCAATTGCCGCGACCGGGCAAGCCGTGCCTGGTTCATCGCATAGAAGAGAAAGATCAGCGAGAGGACGAACGCCGCGCTCAGCGTCGCCACGAAAAGCCGCGTGCGCCGGAGCTTCCGGCGGCGCTGCGCCTCCGCGGCCGCTTTCTTGGCTTCGGCCGCCTCGCGGCTCGCGTCGAGAAAGGCCATGGCGCGCTCGAACCCGGGAGCGTAGTGGGTGGCCCACGCCATGTTCGGCTGGTTGTCGGCCCGCCAGCTCAAGGCGATCGACAGGTCGGGGTCGCGCCACAGCCCTGCCCTGCCTCGCTCGTAGAGCGCCGCGGTTTCCGCGACGCGGCGGTAGGTCTCCACCGAGCGGCTCTCCTCCTCCACCCAGGCGCACAGCCGGCTCCAGACGCGCATGAGGCTCTCATGCGAGATGTCGATGACCGTGTTCGGCGCGAGAGGGGTGTCGGCCGGCGGCATGAGGAAGGAACGGTCGTGGCGGCGGAACCGGTCGATGACCGCGACGACCTCGTCCTGCGGCGCTCCAGCCGTGGCGCACAGGTCCGCAAGCCGAGTCGGCCGGCGGATCTCGCGGTTGTCGGGTCCTTTCTCGGTCAAGCTGCGGAACAGCCTCTCGGCGAGAGCGCGCTCGGCTTCCGAGTCGAGCTCGTTGAACGCTTCGTCGGCGTGACGCGACAGCTCCTCGCGCATGCCGCCGATCGCCTCATAGTGGCGGAGCTGAATCGGCTCTCCCTCGGCGTGATCCTTCAGCCAGAAATCCCAGGTCCGCATCAGGGCATGCTGCAGGATCGGCAGGTGGTCCGGGTTGTCGCCGACGTCGTTGAGCAGCAGCTCGACCACGTGAGGCGCGATCTCCCCGCCGCCGACGGCGATGGGCCCCACGATGGCCTGGCGGATCTGATCGCGCGTCAGACGTGGAATCAGGTACTGCCCCTCGTTGATCACTTCCGGAAGACCCTGGAACTGGGCGCAGTCGCCCAGAAAATCTGAACGCATTGTCAGGACAACATAGATCGGAATTTCCTCATGCCGCGAGGCTTCGACGAGCAGACGGACGAACGCGCTCGCCTCGTCGAAGCTCCCCTTGTGGAGAGCGCTGCGATAGCGGAAGAGCTCCTCGAACTGGTCCACGACGACCAGCAGGTTCTCGCCGGAAGGGAGGGGGGCCTGGCGGGCCGCCTCGATGAGGCCGCGGGAGCTCCTGGAGAGCGTCGCTTCGATCATCGCCCGGTACATTTCTTCCCTGCCTGTCCCGGAGCTTCCGCAGACGTCGGGATGATTCAGTGCCGTCGCCAGGTGACCGATGGGATCGCTCCCGGGCCGGAAGACCGCGACCCGCCACCGGGACCCCGCCTGCGCCATGAAGCCGCCGTAGAGCGCCGGCAGGAGACCGGCGCGCACGAGCGAGGATTTGCCACTGCCAGAAGTGCCGACGATGCTGAGAAAGCGATGTCGGCGCAGCCGCCGCAACAGCTCGTCGATGTGGGTCTCGCGGCCGAAGAAGAGATAATCCTCCTGAGGCTCGAACGGCCGCAGGCCCGGGAACGGATTGAAATTTGTAGAGGTGTCGCTCAGGAAAGTGAGTGTACCCTACTGCTCCGAACGCGGACAAGGGCATGGCCTCTCGCGCTCACTCCCCCCGCTCCACCGCCCGCCCCAGATCGATCGCGCGCACGAATCCCTCCTCGCTGTCCACAGAGCCCGGCCCATCCTCCGCCGCCATGGCCGCGGCGTCCAGGTAGTCGCCGGGGCGGCAGGTGAAGACGATGATCTGGAAGGCGCGGGCCTTTTCGGCGAGGAGGGCACGGAACCATTCCATGCGGTTGTCGTCGCTTTGCACGAGTTGGTCGTCGAGGACGATGGTGGTCTGGAGGTACTCTCCCAGGCAGAGCCGGTACAGGGTGGAGAGTTGCTCTCTCGTGCCGACGGAGAGAAGGTCGGGCGATCTCAGTTTGCCGGCGGCGAGGACTCCTTCGGTGCCGAGGTGCGCGGTGAGGTGGAGGCTTTGATAGCGCTGCTGGGTCAGGGCCTGGAAGCGGTCGGCGATGGCGGGGGCGAGCACCTGGCCGAGGTTGCTGGCCTGCGCGGCGTCGGCGGCTTTCATTTCGTCGAGCAGGAGTCTCCACGCTTCATAATCCGCTTCGATCTCCCGATCGTGACGCTCGGCCTGTTCGAGGGCTTCCAGCGCGTCGCGCAGATGATCTCTCGCGACGGCTCCTCCCACCTGCTGGAGCATGCCCTGCGTGATGTGCAGGTCCCGATCCACGGTGGCGAGATCCCGTTTTGCTTTCTGCAATGCGTCTTTTGCGGCGGTCACTTCCGCGGGCAGGACGGGTCGTTCCGGAGCGGGGAGGGCATTGTGCAGTTGCGTCGCGGTGCGGAGATCGGCTTCGGCGGCGGCGAGATCCGCGGCGGTGCGGACTTTACGGAGCTCGGCGAGACGGCCTTCTTCGGAGGCAAGATGGGTGATCGCTTGGGTGAGATCTTCCTGCGCTGTTTTGACTTGAGAGCGCGCCTTTTCCGTGGCCTCGCGGACGCCGGCGAGCGCGGCTTCGAGCGGGCTCTTTTTGGCATCGATGAGGCTTTGCAACGACGCGAGCGCCTGCTGCCGGCGCGTCCGGAGCGTCGATCCGGGGTCCGGCCCCAAGGCATCGAGATCGGCGGTGAGCGTTTCGAGCCTGGTGTCTCCGAGCGCCTGGTGGCAGGCAGCGGCGCGGGTGGCGGCTTCTTGCAATGCGCCGGCGGCTCCGGCGAGCGCGTTGATCTGACGGTCCAGCGTCTCCAGGTCGCCAGCGAGTTTCTTGAGATGGGAGTCCAGATCTCTCGCCTCGGCGATTTTGGCGTCGAGCGCATCGAGATCTTCGACGCCGGCCGCTTTGAGGTGCGGCAGCGCATCGGCGGCCCAATGGGTCTCCAGCGTGCGGAGCCGCTCCTGCGCTTCGCGCCTTCCACCGCGGACACGCACGGTCGCGAGGTCGGCGATGTCGACTTCCACTTCGGTGCTCGCATCGACGTCGAGCGGCTTCGCAAGGATTCCTAGGTCGGTCGCGGCTTCGCCGTCCTTGCGGACTCTCACGTTCACCAGCGCGGTGGGAATGATGGTCATCACGAGACCGACGTCCAGGGCTCCCTTGGCGCTCGCGAGATCGGTCGCGAGCTTGCGCAGGGCGGGCAGGCTTGCCGCCGGCGGCACGGTGATCCGCGCGCGGCGTTCAGCCGTCGCCGCGCGCTCGTCCGCGGTTTTCGTTCGCTGCTCCTGGAGAACCGTCTCTTTGTCGACGTCGGCCTGAGCGCTCGCGGCGAGCTTGTCCGCGGCCCGCGCTTCCCAGGCACGCTGGAGCAGATCGCAGCGGCGCAGCTCCTCGTTCGCCGCCTGCTCCGTCCGGGCGGCTTCGGCCCGCTGGGCTTGCGCCTGGGTTTCTTCCGCGGCGGTGAGCGCGTCCCGGGCCGCGGCTTCGGCGGCTTGATGATCTTTCAACGTCTGTTCCGCGCGGTTCTTGGCGGCGGCCAGCGCCTCCACCTTTTTTTCCGCGTCCGCCACGTTCTGATCCATCGTGTGGATGCGCAGCACGGCATCCTGCGCGGCGCGGAGGCGGTCGGCCGCCGCGGCATGGTCCGCGGCCTGTTGCGCGAGCTGCTCGACCGCGATCAATCGCTCCGCTGCCGCGGCAAGCTCCTGATCGAGGCGCTGCCGCTCTTCGCTCAGCGCGCGGAGGCGTTGCTCGACTCCTTCTGAATCTTCGACGATTTTCTGAAGACGTTCTTTCTCGTCGCGCGCTTCTTTCACCCGGTCCGCGGCGAGCTTGAAAACGCTCCCTTTGGCGGTCTTCTTCGCGCCTTTCTCCGTGTACCCTTCGTCCCTTCGTTCCTGGGTTTCCCGCAGCAGCGCGACGAACAACGGATCTTGCGCGACCGCCTGGAGAGCCGCCGCGATCCGTTCTTTTCCGGTGGTGGTGGGATCGTCGTCCAGGCTGCCGGCGAGAATGTCGCTCACGTTGGCCTGCGTCGACAGAAGCGCCGCGGAAAGAAAGCTTGCGGGAAGGCCTTTTCCGGAGCCTGCGCCGGGCTCGGGAATTCCCCAGCCCAGGATCTCGCGGAGCCGTGCATCGACCCGCCGCGCGCGTTCGACGTCGTCGAAATCCTGACCGTTCCTCGACTCCTGGAGGAGCGACGAGCCGCCTTTGCCGAACTGTTTCCGCACCCTCCAGAAGCGCTGTTCCTCGGTCTGGAAGGTGAGATCGACGAATGGATCGTTGGCTCCGGACCACGGAATATAGGGATCGGAGCCCGTCGAGGTGTGCGGCAGCAGGAGCGCGAGGCGGATGGCGTCCGCCAGGGTCGATTTCCCGAGATCGTTGGGGCCATAGAGAATGTTCAATCCCGGTCCGAACGCGATCTCGACGTCCCGGATCGCCGCGAAGCTCTGCACCCGCAGCCGATGCAGCCTCATCGAGCTCCTCCGGACAGATCGTTCTGCCGTTGCACCAGCTTGTAGAGATGGGAGAGCGCGCGGGTTGCTTTCATTTTCTCCGCTTCGTCCACCGCCTCCGCGACGATCCGATCGAGGCGGGCGACGGTGTCCTTGAGCACCGGTGGCAAATCGTCGGGGAAGTCATCCGCGGAGCCGGCCTGTAAACGCAAGAGGGTCCGATCCACGAGCAGAATGCCGGCGCGGCCGTGCGTGGCGTCAGTGCCTTCGAGATCGCGGATGATCCGCTCGAGCTCGCTCTCTTCCGCCAGGGAGACCGTCATGTCCAGATGCAGCCGCACGACGTGGCGTTCGAGATCTTTGGTGGTGAGCAGCGCGCGCAGCTCGTTCATCGTGCGGCAGCGCACGTCGAGCCAACGCCAGAACGCCACCGGCTCCGTATCGACACGGGGACGCGAGCCGTGCCGGAACAACGCCACCACCGCCACCTGGCCGGCGCCGTGCTCGTCGAAGCTCGTGGGCTCCGGGGCTCCCGGATAGACGGTCGGCACCGGCAGGTTTGGGGTGACGTCACGAAACGAATGCGTGTCGCCGATCGCGAGATAATCGAGCCCGCGTTCGACTCCGGCGTCCCGGCTGATCGGAAAATTCGTCTGATAGCCCTTGAGATCGAAGGTGTTGCCGTGCACGCAGCCGATGCGGAGCTTTTGATCGCCGGGCTGGCGCGCCGGCAGACTCATCGCCAGATCGCACTCTCCGGCTTTCGAACGGCACGGCCGTGCATAGAGCACGGCGTCGGGCGTGATCTCGAATTCGAAGTCGTCCCGGTCGACGACGTGCACCCAGGCCGGCAGCCGGGCGCGGAACGGATGTCCGGGCGCCCAGACGGATTCGGAGGTGAGCGGATCGTGATTGCCCGGCACCAGGAACACGGGACGGTGCGGCGGCGGATGATCACGGAAGGTTTTCGCCAGCCCTTCCCAGAAGTCCGCGCTCGGTGTCGGCTCATCGAACAGGTCGCCGGCGCAGAGCACGGCGTGCACCGCGTTGCGCCGCGCCACGTCGAGAATCGTGGCGATCACATTCATCCGCGCCCGCGAAAGCTTCTTCTGCGCCTCCTCGGGGAACGCGGGAAACCGCCGTCCCAGGTGCCAGTCCGCGGTATGCAATAGTTTCAACATGACATCTCGATCAGGAACGCTGCCCGGAAGAGCTGGGTCATCTTGGGGGCTTGGTAGCGGAGCGCGTGATATTGGTCTCGCCATTTCCGGTAGACCTCGTCTTCCCTGGAGTCCAGGGCATTGATCTGTTCTTCCAGCGTCTCGTCCCGGGTGGCGAGACGGGCCATCTCTTCCTCGATGCGTTCGCGGGCGCTCGCTCCGACCACCTCGTCGCGGCGTTCGCGGACGGCGCGCAGCTTGCCGGCGATTCCAGCCCGCTCCCGGCGGCAGACGAGCACTTTATCCTCGACGAACCGCTCGAGCTGGCCGAGCGCCTGCTCGAAGTGTCTCTGCTCGCTTTTCTCGACCTCCCGCTGGTCGACGAAAAGAGCTTCTTCCAGGGCGTCGTCCAGGCTTGGCAGATCCGCCGGAATCTTGAGCAACGGTCCATCGGCAGCCGGCAGATGGGAGAGCCGAGCCGCCAGCGAGGGATCGATCGGCGTTCCATCGACCACTGCCGCCGCGATCAACCGCTGCACGGGCTCGAAGCCGCCGTAGTCCGCGAGGACGACTGCGAGAACGCCCGTTTTTCCCGCCAGCGCGGCAAGCTCGGGCGGGGAGTCGGATTGCAGACGGAGCACGACCGATCCGCCGGGCCAGGTGCGCGCGTCGGCGATCGCTTCGCGCACCAACGGATGCGCGAGATTCAACGGCTCGGCGTCGCTCAAACCCCGCGCGTCGCCGGTCGCGAATTTCTTTCCTGCATCATCTCCGGAGAGGATTTCGAAGACGACGCGTTGTCCGTCGTCCGAGCGACGGTACTCAATCCCTCGCGCCGCCAGGTAGTCGTTCACCAGCTCGGCCAGCTCCTGATCGAGCTGGGCGAGAGCGTCCGGCAGCTCGTCGCGCAGATCCCGAAACACTTTCAGCACGTCGTCGTCAAAGCGGGATTCGATGATCTGCGAAGTCCGCTCGTATTCTTTATCATAAGCGTCCCGCCGCTCCGCGATCTTGTCGCGCAGCGCCGCGATCTCACGGGTGATCTCGTCGACCGAGCGCGACCGGCTGTAGATGCTCCGCAGGTCGCTTTCGAGCTCGACCGCGACGGCGGACACGGCGATCTCGGGAGCATCGGTGCGCGGCTCGTGCAGCACGGTGTCGGAGGCGTTGAGCACCTTGCCGAACAGATCGAGCTTCTGGCTGAGGATTTCGAAGGTCAGCCGGTTCGCGTCGTTGTCGCGGTTGATGAAGTTGATCACCGTGACGTCGCGCTGCTGGCTGTAGCGGTGGCAACGCCCGATGCGTTGCTCGATGCGCTGCGGGTTCCACGGCAGGTCGTAGTTGATGACCGTTTCGCAGAATTGCAGGTTCAAGCCCTTGGCGCCCGCCTCGGTGCACACCAGGACTTTCGATCGCGTGCGGAATTCGTGCACCAGCGCCAGCCGCGTCGCGACGTCGCGGCTCGGCCGCGAGCCCGGAGCGAGACGCGCGCCTTCTTCGGCGAGCCAGCGGGCATGCGCCTGGTGCGCCCGCGGATGATCGTTGACGCCGCGGAAGAGGGTGATGTCGTCGTCCTGCAAACCCATCGCAAGCAGCAGCGTGCGGAGATACTCCTGCGTGGTGATCGATTCGGTGAACACCACCGCCTTGCCGCTTCCGCTGCCATCGCGGCCGAGATCGAGCACCACCCGGATCGCGTCCTGGAACGATCGCGCTTTCGCGTCGCTCGGCAGCGATTTCGCGCGGGCGATGAACTCCTCCACCCGCGCCAGCTCTGCCGCGAGCGCTCCCGGATCTTTGGGTGCGGACGCATCGTCGCCGCTCGATTCCGCGACGATCTCGTTTTCGTCCTCCAGGTCCTCCAAGTCCTTCAGATCGTCCAGGACAGAAAATCCGGCGGCGAGGCGCCGCAGCCGGGCGGCGACGTTTTCCAGGCTCTTGGCGAGCGCCGGGATCGACGACGCCATGCGCCGGTGGAACCCGATCAACAGCAGTCTGCGCTGCCGGCCGGCGAACGCGAAGAGCGACGGCTGGAGCAGATAGTCGGTCACATCGTCATACAGCGTCCGCTCGGCGGAGCTCATCGCATACTCGTAGAGCCGGCACCGGCGCTGCGTGAACGGCCGGTCGAGGAACTCCTGCGCCTGCCGGCGGAGCGTGCGCTGGAGCACCAGGGCGAGTCGCCGTTGCAACTCGTGCTCCTGCCCGGGCACCAGCGTGCGGTCGTCCTCGTCACAGAACACCCGGCGGAACGTCGCGATGTCGCCGAGCAGCGTGCCGGTCGGCTCGACGTACTGCACCAGCCCCCACAGCTCGGCGAGCGAGTTCTGCATCGGCGTCGCGGTGAGCAGCAGCACCGGCGCGGAGCGGAGAAAGCCGCGCACCCGGTGAGCCATCATCGCGTCGTCCGAATCCTCGGCATAGAGGCCGTCGCGCCCATAACGCTTGTGCAGCCCGGCGAAGATCTCGTGCGCCTCGTCGATGACCACCAGGTCGAACGGCGGCCCCGCGCCGAGAGCCGCCGCGCCGCGCTCGCTGCCCGCGAATTCGCGGCCCACCAGATACACGCCCGGAGTGGAGAAGCTCGCCGGATCCTCCCGCGTCTGCGTCGGAAGGATGCCGAACAGATTGAACAGCTCGCCCTGCCACTGCCCGATGAGCGATTTCGGCACGATCAGCAGAACCCGCTGCGCACCCTCGGCACAGCGCTGCGCGATGACGAGCCCCGCCTCGATCGTCTTGCCGAGGCCCACCTCGTCGGCGAGAATGCAGCCCCCCTCCGGCAGCCGCCGCAGCGCGAAGATCACCGCGTCGATCTGGTGCGGATTGGGATCGATCCGTGCCTGGCGCTGCGACGCCGCGGAGCGCTCCCGGTCGTCCGGACGGCGCACCCGGACGAGATCCTCGGCCAGAAGGCGCCGGTTGAAGGGGTGCAGGCTCATCGTGGCCATACGGAAAGCTGGCGATCCGTCTTTTCGAAGCGTGACGGCACAATACCAAGGCGGCCGGAAGGCGTCAAACCGCGTCCGGCAGCAGCACCAGCTTCCCCGTCGTCGCCCGGCCCTCCAGCAGCCGGTGCGCCTCGGCGGCTTCGGCCAGCGGAAAGCGCCGCGAGATCGAGATCTCCAGCTCGCCCGTTTCGACCCACGACAAAAGGTTCCGGCGTGCGATCGTCCAGGCCGCCGGATCGTCGATGTACAGGCCGAACGCGCCGACCTTGAGACAGCGGTTGTAGAGCACATCCGGATCGATCGGATCGGGAGGGCCGCTCGCTTCGCCGAAATAGATCAGCTCGCCATACGGAGCCAGCACAGCAAGGCTTTGGGGTTGTGTCGCCTTGCCCACCGAATCGAACACCCGATCGACGCCGCGTCCGCCGGTGGCCGCGGCGACGCGTTCCGGAAGATCCGGGCCATATAGAAACGCTTCGCCGCCCAAACGCTCCACCGCTGCAGCCTTCTCAAGACTCGACACCGTTCCCAGCACGCGAGCGCCCTGCCGCCGGGCGAGCTGCACGAGAATCTGACCGACTCCGCCCGCCGCCGCATGGATGAGAACCACCGCGCCGGGAACGATCGCCGTCGCGAAGAAGGCCAACCCGTAGCCTGTCAGCCCCTGCACCGGCAGAGCAGCCCCAAGATCGAACGGAACCGCGTCTCCCAGATCGAACAGCGTGCTCACGGGCGCGACCGCAAACTCCGCATACGTCCCGCTCACCGCCGGAGGCATCGCCCAGAAAGCGACACGGCGGTCGATCCAATTGGAATCCACCTCCGGCCCAACTGCCACCACCCGCCCGGCGCCTTCCGTTCCGGGAATCCAAGGCAGGCTGAGATTCTTGTACACCCCGCGCCGACGCTCGGTATCCGAAAAATTCACCCCTGTCGCCTGAAGCTCGACGAGAACCTGCCCAGCCCCTGGCTCCGGCCGTGGAACGTCGGCGAGCTCGAGAACCTCGGGAGGACCTAGACGATGAACGAGGATGGCGCGCATGGTGAGGGAGCTTACCTCTTCACAGGCTGGCGGAGAGCCCTCAGCATGCGGGCCATGCCGAGAGCAACTCCTCCTCGATGTTGCTGTTGACGTCGCGGTCGGACCAGTCGCCGAGATAGCGATAGCCCAGCTCGGAGCGGAAGAGGGCGATGACGCGGTTCTGGGATGGCGCGCTCGGGTTGGCCGATAGTGCTCATGCGCTCTTCTCCTTCTTCAACCTCGCCAGGAGGATCTCACCTTTTGCCGTGAGCCGGTACTGCTGCCGGCTGCTCTTGGGCCGGTCCGGGATGGTCATTTCAACGAGCCCGCCCCGCAATGCTGGAATCAGATAGCTCTCCCTAAAGTGATCTTCATGCCGAAGGCCGAGTGCCTGCTGGAGCCGAGCACGGCTCATCTGACCCTCGAGCTCTAACACGAGCCGCCGGACTTCCCCGGTGACTTCCCCGGTGACTTCCCCGGTGACTTCCCCGGTAGACGTTTTGACCGGCGTTTTGCCAGGAACTCCTTCGGTAGCTTCCGAGGTAGGCGGCTCTACCGGCGCCTGGGCCTGGTCCAAAGCCGCTTGCAGATGCGCGGGATTGGCGCGGAAGGTCAGCAGCAGGCCGGCCATCTCAAAATCGTAGACCGGCGGCTCGATCCCATGCTCGCGGCACTCGCGTTGGATCTTCTGGATGCCCCGTCCCCAGGATTCGATGTAGCCGGCGCGGAAGAAGGCGTTGGCGATCAGGGGGTTGAAGGGGCAGGAAGGGTGTTTGCCCAGGAGCTTGGCCAACGTCCAGTTTTCGGGCAGGTCGCCGGGGTTCCAGAGGACGATCTGGTCGTCGTAGACGCTGATCTGGATGGGGATGCCGCTGCTGTAGTCCTTGTGCACGACAGCGTTGAGCAGAGCTTCGCGCAGTGCGGCGTCCGGGAAGAGGAAGGTCTCTCTGCGCTGCAAGCCGTGATAGCTGATGTAGGCCTGGAGATACTTGGTGTGCAGGAGGTCGAGCGTCTTTTCCACCTGCTCGAAGAGGTTGCCGTGGATCTCGTCTTGATAGCGGAGGTCGTCATCGGTCACGAAGAAGCCGATCTTGATCCAGGCACCGCTCACGTACTTCTCAGGGCGGTCGGAGAATAGCAGGCAGGCGGCGCGCTTGAGGCCGTGCTTTTCGATCAGCTCCAGGTTACCGAGCAGGAGCTCCCGGCCGTCTCGTAGAACAGTCCGGTCCATGCGGCCGCTCTCTTGCGCCCTCTGCTTGAGCAGCCGCAAAGCCGCGGCGCTGCAGGAGCGCACGGTGAAGGAGGGCTCCGGCGCGTCGTCCCAGTGGCGTCCGCGTTTCTTCAGAAGGAAGCGCTCCAGCACCGCACCCTTCAGCTCCTGTTTGGTGCTGCCGCTGCGGTAGTGGTATTCGCCCTTGTAGCTGATAGGACTGGGATACGGCTCGACACGAATTTCGACCAGCTCCTTGCCCGCTTCGGTGACGAGATGGACATCGGCCATGATGCCCAGCACGTCGCGGATCTTGTTGGGCAGGTCTTCGAGCAATTTGCGGGAATTGTCCACGCCCACGGCCACGCCCTTGTCGTTCCGCCCGATGACCAGCACACCGCCCTCGGCATTGGCGAAGCCGCAGATCCAGCGCAGATATTCGTCGCGCCAGGTCTCCTTCCACTCGATGTGTTGGCTTTCCTTCATACGAGGCGAATCCTTCCGCTCGGTGTCTTCCATGGATTCTCTTCTGCACGGACGGCGAGAAAGTATATCGCCGAGCCAGCTTTGATCCGTGGCGCGCAGTCTCCCTGGGAGCGCTGGCGTCTCGCCGGCAACTTCTTTTTTCTCCTTCTTTCCGTGGCGCTTACTCCCACTGTGCGGGCCAGGGCGGCGTCGATCGAACCGACACGGGAGGAAGAGCTTCGGATTGATGGAGCTCGTGGAGCCAGCCTCCGACTTCCCGGCAACGGGGGCAGACGGCCAGCAGGTGGAAGAGCTGCTCGTTCTGCTCGGCGGTGCGGTCCGTGGCCAACAGAATCTCCAGCGCGACCGCATCGAGATGCTTGTGCTCCATGCCCTTCTCCTCTCCCGATTACACTCTGCGGGAAAAGGTAGCCTAATTCGGGAAGTCAATCAAGGACAAAGGATGGGCTGAGAGTACACTCGGCCGGGATGCGTGAGCCAAACGCCAGGGAGGTAGTGGCAGGCGGCGGCGAAGCAAAGCCCGGCGGACTCTCGACGAGATGAGGCGGAGGGCCTGTCAGATCTACCGCCGAGGTGTTCACGCCGGACTGGTACCGGAATTGCAAAACCGGTTAAGAGAGCGTCGAAACATCAAAGGGCGGAGCTGTGCGCGTCCATCCTGGAGGACACGTCCGACCTCCATGTGGGACGGCGGATGCTTTCAGTGGGCGGGCTCGTCCACCAGGCTCCGTTCCCGCCGTTCCGGCGCACCCTTTGCACTCCTGCGGAGCCCATGGAAAGCCCACCTTTGAAGAACCACAAACCGTTCGCGAATGCTGCTATCCTCCGCGCTGTGCGCCTGATCTCCCCCTTGCTGCTGTTGCTGGTGTTGGTGGTCCCTGCCGGGTCGAAGACGACTCGCGCCACGGTGGCCGCTCCGGCGCCCACCTTCAAGCTGCCGACCCAGAACGGCACGGTGTCGCTCGAGGAGCTGCGCGGGAAAGTCGTGCTCGTCGACTTCTGGGCTTCGTGGTGCGGGCCGTGCCGGCAGTCGTTCCCTTGGATGAGCGAGGTGGCCGAGCACAACGCCGCGAACGGCTTCGTGGTTGTTGCGATCAATCTGGACAAGAGCCGGGAGCCGGCGGATGCGTTCCTCCACCAGTTCACGCCGTCCTTCATTGTGGCGTTCGATCCCGCGGGCAAGACCGCGGAGGCGTATGATGTCGCGACGATGCCGTCGAGTTACCTGGTGGGACGCGATGGACGTGTTGTCTACCGCCACGCCGGGTTCGATGCCAGGGACACGGAGACCCTGGAGAAGAAGATCAAGGAGACGATTGCACAATGAAAACGTCTGCGAAGTGGCTGCTGCGCGCGGCGGTCGTTCTCGCGCTGCCGGGGATGTGCGCCGGCTGCGCGAGCGTGAAACCCTGGGACCGCGACCTGCTGGCCGATAAGCGAATGCAATTCAACCCCTGTCCCATGCTGCACGCCATCGACGAGCACATCTACTTCAGCAAGGAAGCTTCGACGGGCGGTCAGGGCGTCGGCGGCGGGGGCTGCGGATGCAACTAGAGGGCAGCCCAGGATCATCGCTCCGCGAGCGCCTCAACAAGGCGGCGCTCGCTCTCCTCCTGGTGCCGGCCGCGGCCGCCGCGGCGGATCAGCCGACGACCCAGATCGACACCACGACGCTCTACTACGGCGAGCAGAACCGTGTGCAGGTGGTGGAGCCGGTCGTCCGCGCCACGCGTCTTTTCGGCGACGGCCAGATTCTTTCGGCACAGCTCGCGGTCGACCTCATCACCGGCTCCTCGCCGACCGGTGCGCTGCCTTCGGGCGTCCCGCAATCGATCACCAGCCCGTCGGGGAAGGTGAGCAGCACTCCCGCGGGTGCGATTCCGACCACGAAGTTCCAGGATCACCGGGGCGGGTTGGACGCGGATTGGCAGACGCCGATCGGCAAGTATTTCGCCTCCACGCTCGGCGTTCACGCATCGCGCGAAAAGGATTACCAATCGCTCGGCGTCACCGGCAAGGTGTCGGCGGAGATGTTCCAGCGCACGGTCACCGTCACGGCGGGCGGCGGCTACAACTGGGACAGCGTCTTTCCGGTCGGCGGGACTCCCATCGGGCTGTCCGACGGCAGCGAGGTCACCAACGGAAAAAACTCGAAGCGGGTGGAGACCTTCCTGTTCGGCGTCTCGCGCGTCATGTCGCGGCGTTGGCTTCTGGGCCTCGACGCGTCGCGCACGCTCGAGCGGGGCTACCTGACCGAGCCGTACAAGGTGATCAGCCTGGTGAGCTTCCGGTCCGAGTCGCCGATCGGCCAGCTCACCGACAACCGGCCGGCGAGCCGCGCGCGGTCCTCCCTGCTCGCGAGCTCGGTGTACCACCTCGATCAGGACATCATCTATTCGTCCTACCGCTACTACAAGGACAGTTGGGGCATCCGATCGAACACGGTCGATGCGAGCTATCGCCACGATCTGGACGACGGCTGGTATCTGGAGCCGCACGCCCGCTACTACCATCAGACCGCGGCGGACTTCTTCACCTTCGGCATCGTCGCCGGCCTGGCGCCGCCGGAATACGCCACCGCCGACTACCGCCTCGGGCAGCTCACCACGATGACGCTCGGGTTGACGTTCGCTTTCCACGTCGACGACAGCCCGGCGCTGTGGACCGTCCGCGCCGACTACATCCGGCAGGCCGGAAGTGGCACCGCACCGGACAATCTCGGCGCGGCCAACACGTTCGATCTGAACCCGGCGATCAACACCATCTCGCTGGTGGTTGGATACTCGTTCAATCTGTAAGGTATGCACCGGCCGGTCGAACAGGGTCCGATCCTCACCCGGATCGAGGACTACTTCGCCGGCCGGTTCGTCGCGATGGCGAGCCCCTGCTCGGTGCTCATCGACAGCGATGACCATGACGAAGCCGCGGCGCTGGTGGAGATCGCGGCGAACGAAGCGCTCCGGATCGAGCACAAATTCAGCCGTTACCGCGGCGACAACATCGTCCACGAGATCAACCACGCGGCCGGCAAGCCGGTCACGGTGGACGACGAGACCGCTCACCTGCTCGACTACGCCAACACCTGCTGGGAGATCTCCGAGGGTCTCTTCGACATCACCTCCGGAGTCTTGCGGCGCATCTGGAAATTCGACGGCGGCCACAAGGTCCCCGGCAAGCAGGCCGTCGAGGAGTGTCTCCGCCACGTCGGTTGGCCGCGGGTCACCTGGCAGGACAAGACGCTGACGATGCCGGCGGGAATGGAGATCGATCTCGGCGGCATCGGCAAGGAGTACGCGGTCGACCGTGCCGCCGCGCTTCTCGCCGCGCGGACGCAGAGCTCCTGTGTGGTGAACTTCGGCGGCGACATGTACGTCGGCGGCCTGCGGAGCGACGGCCGCACCTGGTCGGTCGGCATCGACGATCCCGCAAGGACGGGAAAGGCGGCGCTCTACCGCCTCGACCTCGCGCGCGCGGGCCTCGCGACGAGCGGCGACGCGAGGCGTTTCGTGCGCTGGCGCGGCAAGCGCCTCGGCCACATCCTGAATCCAAAAACCGGCTGGCCCGTCCGCGGAGCGCCCAGCTCCGTCACCGTCGTCGCCAGCACCTGCCTCGAAGCCGGCACCCTCTCCACCCTCGCCTTGTTGCAAGGCCCCGAGGCCCGCGGCTTTCTGGAGCAGCAGAACGTCCAGTTCTGGATTGTATGAGGGGCTTTACGGAGGGGCGTCGCACCCGCGGGTCCCCGATTCCGGGCTTCGAGGCACCTATTCTTTTGAAGGCGGGCCGGTCTACTGCCGGTCCGCCAACAATAGGAGATGAAGCACATGAAGAAGACCGTACTGATCTTCCTGGCCCTCTTCGCCCTCGGTCTCAGCGCGCAGCTCATGGCACAGCCGGCTCAGGTGTCTGCCCCGGTACCCGACACGGCGCAATTCCTTGCGACCCTGTCGAACGGGCAGGCCCAGGCTCCGGGTGACCTGATGCCCGCTCCTTTGCTCAGAACCGGCTGCACCAGCAACAGCGACTGCCCGACCGGGCAGCTCTGCTGCAACCTCTGTGGCAACCCGCCCGATGGTGGCGGCAGTTGCTTGGGCTGCACGATGCCGGTCCGCGGCCGCTGCCCGCTCGTCGTCTAGGAGACCCAACGACCCACCAGGGAGGACGGTTGTCTGAGCCACCTCCCTGGCCGGTCCCAGGCCTCCAGCCGGAGCCCGCGCGCGATATGCTCCTGGTGAGGAGGATACGAAGATGACCGAGCTCGAGAGGTTTCTGGCGCTTTGGGACACCGAAGCCGAGAAGACGGCCAGCCTGATGCGCGCCTTGCCGGCGGATCAGTACGACTTCCGGCCGGACGCTGGAGGGCGGTCGATCGGTGAGATGGCCTGGCACATCGCCGAGGGCGACGCCTACAGCAGCCTCGGCGTCGAATCCGGCGGCTTCGATCCCGGGATGAAACCGCCCGGCATCGCGCGGCCGCGCACCATCGCCGAGCTGGCGCCGGGCTACGAGCGCATCCATGCGGACGCCAGGGAGCGCATCCGCAAGCTCCGCCCCGAGGACCTGGAGCGCAAGATCAAGTACTTCGGCGGCGACGAAATGTCCGTCGTCGACATCCTGTGGAACGGATTGCTTCTCCACCTGGTCCATCACCGCGGCCAACTCGGCATGCTCTGCCGCCTGGCCGGCGGCGTGAGCCCGGGCATGTATGGACCGAACCGTGAGGAGATGGCGGCGCTCAGGGCTGCGGCCGCGCAGTAGAGGTTTTCTCGGAAGTAAGCCGCCGCCCCGCCAGATACGTCACGAACGCCACCGCGAAGCCGACGAACCACGCGTAGTGATAAAGCCCGGCGAGCGATTGGGGAACCGAGCCGGCCGGGAGGAGCTTCACCTCCTCCAGAAAACCGGGGAGGCTCGGCAGCACGCCGGCGATCAAAGCGACGATCGCGACAACGCTCACGCCGCGCGTGTAGCGATACTCACCCTGCTCGTCATAGAGAGCGTCGAGATCGAGGCGGCACTTCCGCACCACGAAATAGTCCGCGATCAGAATGCCGCCGATCGGTCCGAGCAGCGCGCCGTAGGCGATCAGCCAGAGGAAGATGTAGCCGTTGGGATCGGCCACCAGCTTCCACGGCATCATGAGCACACCGAGGAGGCCAGTGATCGCACCGCCCATCCGGAAGGAGATCCGTTTCGGCGCCAGGTGGGCGAAATCGTTGGCCGGGCTCACCACGTTGGCGGCGATGTTGGTCGCGAGCGTCGCGACGCAGAGCGACAGCATGGCGGTGACCAGCACGGCGGGATTCTTAAAGCGGGTGAGGACGTCGACCGGATCCCAGATCGTCTGGCCATAGATGATCGTCGTCGCCGAGGTCACCGCCACGCCGATGAACGAATAGAGCGCCATCGTGAGCGGCAGGCCCAGCGCCTGGCCGAGCACCTGATCGCGTTGGGTTCTGGCGTAGCGGGAGAAGTCCGGAATATTGAGCGAAAGCGTCGCCCAGAAACCGATCATGCCGGTGAGCGCCGGAAAGAAATAGGAGAAGAACTGTCCGGCCTGCGGCTGGCCGGGATCGAAACGCGACGGCTGCGAGAGGATCGGTCCGAAGCCGCCCGCCGCGCGATAGGCCCAGGCGAGCAGCACCAGGCCGAGCGCGACGAGGAGCGGCGCCTTGATGTTGAGCAGGAAACGGATGGTGTCGATGCCGCGATAGATCACCCACATGTTGGCGCCCCAGAACAGCAGGAAGCAGGTGAATTGCATCCCGGTGATGCCGAGCACCGGCAGCGGCGTCCCGGTGGCGAGCGACGGCACGAACAGGCTGACGATCTTGTAGATCGCATTGCCGCCGATCCAGGTCTGGATGCCGAACCAGCCGCAGGCGACGAGAGCGCGGAGGAGGGCCGGCACGTTGGCGCCCACGGTGCCGAACGCGGCGCGGCAGTAGACCGGGAACGGGATGCCGTATTTGGTGCCGGCATGGGCGTTGAGGACCATCGGCACCAGCACGATCAGGTTGCCGAGGAAGATGGTGAGCACGGCCTCCCACCAATTCATGCCGCCGCCGATCAGCGACGAGGCGAGCATGTAGGTCGGAATGCACGCCGCGAGCGAAATCCACAGCGCGGCGAAGCTCGCCATGCCCCACTTTCGCCCGGAAGCGGGAACGGGCGCCAGGTCTTCGCTATACAGCCGGCTCTGCCGGGCTTGGGCGTCGATCACGGCCGAAGCATACCGCATGGCGCGACCTTCCCGCGTTGACGCTCTCCGTCGCGTTCCACTAAGATGGCGCGGATTCAGCAACTCAAATCCGGAAGGGGAGATTCTATGAAGATTGCGCGACGGCTTGGTCTCGGCATGTCCCTGGGAGTCTTTCTCCTGAGCTTTACGATGCCGGTCTCGGCGGCGGCGGCGCCCATCACGACAGGACCCCAGCCGCTCTGCTCCAAGGTCACCCCTTCGTGTGGCACCAACTGCACCAATACTCCCTTCGAGCTGACGAAGTGCTGGACGACGACCTACGGGCCGGCCAAGGCGGACGTCATCGTCGTCCCGGCCGGCGCCACGCCGGCCGCCGCCACCAGCTCGACCAACATGCTCTCCTGCCAGAGCGGCGCGTACGCGCTGTGCTTCTTCTCGGGACCTCCGTCCGGCATTTTTGGCGGGCAGGCCTTGCCGTGCACCCTCCGCAAAGACGGCCGCGTCGCCGACTGCACCTGCCAGTACTACAACTCGGGAACAAACTACGTCGACATCAACGGCATCCTCAACCAGGGGGCTTACTATCAGGCCGTGCAGCAGTGCGGGGCCGATGGCTGCGGCTGTCCGAACATTACGAAGGGCACGTGCAAGAGCGGCACGCCGAGTCAGGCGACAGTCTGCACGTACATCAACAACCAGCCGCAGGGAAATCCCGCGAGCTCCTTCTATCCGAAGGGCCAGATCGTCTCCACTTTCAGCTTTATCATGAGCCCGCCGAACGGGAGCTACAAGCTGGCGACCGCGCCGCCGCCCTGCCATGGGAAGTACGCGGGGTGCATGACCGCCGCCTGTCGATTCACCGACGGCAGCGCTCCGTCTGGACACAAGAATGGCGATCCCATCCAGTGCGAGTGCCCGGTCTACGACGGTGATTATCAGGTGGGAGCGGACGGCCAGGCCTGCACCATCCCCGCCTCGAATGGGAAGACGTACGTCTGGTCGGCCTCCAACACGGTGGTGCTGTCGTCGTCGACCTCCAAGAAGTAAGGCGTTCCGCTCCGCGGCGTACAGTCTGTTTTCCGCTGATCCATGGAGGTCCAAATGGCAGAGCTGAAGACCAGGCGGACAGATTCGAGTGTCCAGGCGCACCTTGAAGCCATCGAAGACGAGCAGAGACGCCAGGATTGCATGGCGCTCACCGAGGTGATGCGGCGCGTGACGAACGAGGAGCCCAGGATGTGGGGCTCCAGCATCGTCGGATTCGGCAGCTATCACTACAAATACGAGAGCGGTCATGAAGGCGACTCCTGCCTTGTCGGGTTCGCCTCCCGCAAAGGCGATATCAGCCTGTACGTGATGACCGGCTTCGAGAGCCGGGAGCGCCTGTTGGCCGAGCTTGGTAAACACAAGACCGGAAAGGCGTGCGTCTATATCAAGCGCCTTTCGGACATCAAGATCCCGGTGCTCGAAGAGCTCGTCGCCGACTCGGTGGCACACGTTCGGAAACAGCGCGCAAAGTGAGCCGGGCACGGACTCCAACGAGTTTCGGCCTGCGGCCGAAGTTCTTCATCCTTCTTGGATCCAGCATCATGGTCTGCGGGGCTGTCTGTGTTCTGCTCGCCGGCAGCTTGTTGTCCCGGCCGATGCCGGTCCGGATCGGGCCTCCGCCTCCGGATCTGCGGGCCGAGGTGGTCGGTGGGACCACGGCTCGGTGGAGTACCGGCGGCGCGTGCTGGAGTTTCTGGAGGCGGGTCCGCGATAGGCTTGCCAGATGAGAAGTGACGATCTCTACACCCTTCCAGCGGGCCTTCCCGTTCCCGTGGACGAGCAGGAGATCGCCCGTTCAAGACTAGGCCGTCGCTGTGCTCCCCATGCCGTGGACGCGGACTACATCGCGCCGCAGATGCGCGTAGAGCGAGTCGTAAAGAAAGGACGCGCGTTCGACGATGCGGCGGTCGTCCGGCTCGACGTCGGTGAAGCCCTGGCTGATTGCCCAGAGCCCGGCAGACTCCGGGGTGATGGTGATCTCCGCCGGGAAGTCCGCGCCGTGGACGATTTTGGCGAGGCGGCGCAGGGCCGGATCGTGGCTGAGCCGCTCGTCGATCAACTGCTCGAAGGAGCAGCGACCCTGCGCGTCGCTGTGCGGATAGCGCGCTCCGGGCGCATCGAATCCGATCGCTCCCTCCCGTTCCTGCACGGCGGCCACCTCGGCGGCGGGGACGAAGAGGATCTCCGCTTCGGGATCGAGAAAACGCCGGATCAACCAGGCGGTGGCGGTGCGGTTGACGTGGATGGCGGTGCGGGTCACCCATTTCATGGCGTCTCCTTGTGGTCCTTCCGGACGGTGGGATGGGACGGGAGCATCAGCGCCGCCCAGAGGGTGCCGGCCATTCCGAGCGCTCCCGCGACGTAGAACGTCAGCTCGGGGCGGATCGTCCACAGGGCGCCGCCGATGGCTGCGGCTCCGGCGACGGCGAAGCCGCGGATGGTGTAGTAGAGGCCCACGGTGCGGCCCGGATCGCTGATCGCCAGGTCGACGATCAGCGACTTGCGTGCCGGCTCGCCGATCTCGCGCAGGCCGCCGAGGACGTAGGTGCCGGCCAGCGCCGCGAAGGAGTGGGCGAAGACGACGCCGAGCGGGAAGAGGGTGAAGAAGACGTAGGTGAGGACGACGAACGGCTTCTTCTCGGCTCGGCCGGCGAGGATCGCGGCGGGCACGTAGGAGAGGATCGCGGTGATCATCAGGATGGCGGTCAGCACGCCGAACCGCGCCGCGGAGAGGTGGGCGATTTCGAGCGCCCAGACGACGAGGAAGACCTCGGGCAGCCCTTCGCAGAGGCGGATCAGGCAGTCGGCGATCAGCAGGCGGACGAGGACGGGGTGGAGACGCACCTTGCTCCGCGGCTGGTCCGGATGGCCGGGATCGGCCGGATCGACCGGCACGTCGCGGCGGCGGAAGGCGCGCCACAAGCCGAGAAGCATCAGGATCGAGAGGACGATCGACAGGGAGAAGCCGAAGCGCATTCCGGCCGCCATGCCGAAGCGGCCGATGAGGTAGCCGCCGAGCGGCGGCGCGAGGACGATCGGCAGCCGTTTGACCACCGACTGCACGGTGAATCCCACGAGCCGGCTGTCGCCGGTCATCTCCTCCCGCAGCAGGGTGAAAGTGGCCGGCAGCCCGAGCGACTGCCAGGCCATCACCAGCAAGAGGCCGGCGAACAGCATGGGGATCGACGGGAACGCCAGATAGAGGACGAAGCCGGCGGTGGTGAGCGCGCCGAAGAGGAGGAGCGCGCGCCGGCTGCCCAGCCGATCGGTCAGCACGCCGCCGGGATAGGCGTAGGCGGCGTCGAGCAGGTCCTTGAGCGTGCCGAAGGCGCCTACGGTGAACGCCGAGGCGCCGAGGAAGCGCAGGAACGCCGGCAGGTAGCGGAACCACAGCTCTTCGCCGAACCCGTAGACGAAAAGGCCGGCGGCCAGCGCTCCGGCTCCGCGCTCCAGTCCGAGACGGCGCCGCCAGGAGGTGGATTGCGCCGCGGACATGATCTCAATCCTCGAGCTGCTCGGGCTGTTGCCGCCGCCACCGCTTGTGCCACCACACCCACTGCTCCGGGTGCCGGCGGATCTGCTCTTCGACCCGTTCGGTCATCAGGGCGGTGGCGTCGCGGGGATCGTCCGGGAGATCTAGGGCGGGGAGGAACTGGACGAGGTGGCTGCCGTCCGGACGGCGGTGGATGAAGGAGGGGAGGACCTGGGCGTGCTGGCGCAGCGCGATCTCGGCGGCTCCCACCGGGGTGAAGGCGGGGCGGCCGAAGAAGGGGACCCAGACGCCGTCGACCTTGGTGTCCTGGTCGATCAGCATGGCGAGAGCGCCGCCGCGGCGCAGGGTCTCGAGGAGCTGGCGGGCGGCGCCGCGGGTGCCGCGGGCGATGGTGGTGGTGCCGAAGTGCGAGCGCAGGTCGACGACGATCTTCTGCAGCGCGGGGTCGTCGAGCGGCCGGGCCACGGCGGCGGGGGAGATGCCGCCGTTGTGCACCACGGTCGCGATGAGCTCCCAGTTGCCGCAGTGGGCGGTGAGGAAGAGGAGCGGATGGCCGGTGGCGCGGGCGGCCTGCACGTTGTCCCAGCCCTCGACCTCCAGGCAGGCGAGAATCGCTCGGCGGTCGCGCCGGAAGAGGTGGAGCAGCTCGGAGAGGTTCTTTCCGGCATGGCGGAAACAGGCGCGGGCGATCTTCCGGCGCTCTTCGTCCGGCATTTCGGGGAAGGCGACGGCGAGGTGCTCCAGAGCGCGGCGGCGGTCGCGTCCGCTCAGCCGCCACGCCAGCCAGCCCAGCGCGCCGCCGATCGCGAGGACGGCGCGGCGCGGCAGCAGGCCGAAGACGAACGCGAGGCAGCGCAGAGCCCCGGGAACCAGGGCGGCGCGCAGCCGGCTGGTCCACTTGCGGCGGCGGACCTGCTGCGCGGGCGGAGTCGAGCGGATCAGGCGGATGCGGCGGCCTCGTCGGACGTGTGGAGAAAGGTCGCCAGGATCTTCTCCCAGTCGCCTCGGGCACGCAACAGGATCTCACACATTTCACGCACGGCGCCCCGGCCGCCGCGGTGGCCGACGACCCGGGTCACCCGCTCGCGCACCTCGGGAGCGGCGTCGGACGGCGCGAAGGAGAGGCCGCAGCGCAGGATGACCGGCAGGTCGAGCAGGTCGTCGCCCATGTAGGCCACCTTCTCGGGCGCCGTGTCGTGCGCGGCGAGGAACTCGGCGAAGGCCGACGCCTTTTCCGGCCGGTCCATGATCAGCGCGTCGAGACCGAGCTCGCCGGCACGGAAGCGCAGCGCCTCGCTGAGCCGGCCGGAGAGGATGCCCACCTTCAAGCCCGCTTTCTGGGACAGCTTCAGGCCGATCCCGTCGCGGACGTCGAAGACCTTCCACTGCTCGCCTTCCGGACCATAGATCAGCCGGCCGTCGGTGAGCACGCCGTCGACGTCGAGGAGGATCCATTCCAGGGCGCGGGCATGGCGGGCGAGCGCCTCGTCGGAGGTGACGATCGAATCGGTCAAAACAGCTCCAGTCGCCAGAGGTCGTGCAGATGGACCACGCCTTCGAGACGCCCCTCGGCATCGCACACGAAGAGGGAGGTGATGCGGTGGTCTTCCATGGTTTTGAGGGCGGCGGCGGCGAGCTCGCCGCCGGCGATGGTGCGCGGGCTCCGGGTCATCACCTCGCCGGCGGTGTGGCGCATCAGGTTCTCGTCCGTCTCCAGCCCGCGCCGCAGATCGCCGTCCGAAATGCAGCCGGCGAGGCGGCCCTGGGCGTCCAGCACGGCGGTGATCCCCAGCTTCTTGCGCGACATCTCATAGAGCGCGTCGCGCATCGGCGTGTCGAGGCGCACCGCCGGCAGGTTCTCGCCGCTGTGCATGAGCTGGCGCACCTTGAGCAGCCGTTTGCCCAGGCGGCCGGCGGGGTGGAGGAGGGCGAAGTCCTCGCGCGTGAAGCCGCGGGCTTCGAGGAGCGCCATGGCCAGAGCGTCGCCCATCGCGAGCGTCGCGGTGGTCGAGGCGGTCGGGGCCAGGTTGAGCGGGCAGGCTTCGCGGTCGATCGCCACCGGCAGGTGGAGGTCGGCGTGGCGCGCCAGCGGCGAGCGGTTGTTGGCGGTCATCACCACCAGCGGCACGCCGAGCCGCTTCAGCGTCTCGACCAGCCGCAGCAGCTCCTCCGTGGTGCCGGAGTACGACGCGGCGAGCACGGCGTCGCCGGGCACGATCATCCCCAGATCGCCGTGCACCGCCTCGGCCGGATGCAGGAAAAAGGACGGCGTGCCGGTCGAGGCGAGCGTCGCCGCCACCTTCTTCATGATGATGCCGCTCTTCCCCATGCCGGTGCACACCACCCGGCCGGTGCAGCCGCGCAGCAGCTCGACCGCGCGGTCGAACCGCTCGTCGAGCTGGCCGATGAGCCCGCGGATCGCCGCGGCCTCGGTCTCCAGGACTTGCGTAGCAATCACCCTGTAGCTTTTTGCTGGTCTCCCCTCTCCCGGGGACAGGGTGGGGGGAGCCGGGAGAGGGGCCGGGGGTGAGGGCTTGCTCACAGCGCCTTCCGGATCGCCAGCAGCGACCTGATGAGCTCCTCCGCCCGTTCGAGCGGAAGCTGCACCGCGCTGTCGGAGAGGGCGTGCTCGGGATCGGGGTGGACCTCGAGGAAGACGCCGTCGGCGCCGGCGGCCACCGCGGCGCGGGCGAGCGGCTCGGCGAAACGCCGGTTGCCGCCGCTTTCCCTGGCTCCGCTACCACCGCCGGGAAGCTGGAGCGAGTGGGTGACGTCGTAGATCACCGGGATGCCGTCGTCATGCAGCAGCGCGAAGCTGCGCATGTCGACCACCAGGTTGTGGTAGCCGAAGGAGGCGCCGCGCTCGGTCACCGTGATATTGGCGTTGCCGGTGCTGCGCGCCTTGTCCACCACCTTCAGCATGTCGTCCGGGGCCATGAACTGCCCCTTCTTGATGTTCACCGGGCGGCCGGTGGCGGCGGCGGCCACCACGAGATCGGTCTGGCGGCAGAGGAAGGCGGGGATCTGGAGCACGTCGCAGACGGCGGCCGCCGGAGCGCACTGCGCCGGCTCGTGGACGTCGGTGAGCACCGGCAGGCCGGTCTCCTCGCGCACCAGCTTGAGGACGCGGAGCCCCTCCACCAGGCCGGGGCCGCGGAAGCTGCCGAAGGCGCTGCGGTTGGCCTTGTCGAACGAGGACTTGAAGACGAGGGGGAAGCCCAGCCGCTCGGCCAGCGCGGCCAGGGCGTGGGCGGTCTCGACGACCAGCCCCTCGTTCTCGATGACGCACGGGCCGGCGATCACCGGGAGACTCGGGAGACTCGGGAGACTCGGGAGACTGCTCCCTTCGCCCCCGATCAGGACACCGGGGGCCAGCTCCACGGATCGAACCGGCATCAGCTCTCCACCTGCACGGCGGACGGCAATTCCACGATCCGGGGCTCGGTCCGGCGCTCCACGGGGTGATCTGCGGCCTGGCGGCGCTCTTTTTCCGCCAGCGCCGCCGCGATGTAGGAGACGAACAGCGGATGCGGATCCGTGGGCTTCGACTTGTACTCTGGGTGGAACTGGCAGCCGAGGAACCACGGGTGATCGCGCAGCTCCACCATCTCCACGAACTTGCCGTCCGGCGACAGGCCCGAGACGATCAGGCCGTGGTCGGTGAGGATGGAGAGATACTTCTGGTTCACCTCATAGCGATGGCGGTGGCGCTCGCTGATCTCCGGCACGCCGTAGATCTTGCGCGCCAGCGTCCCTTCCTGGAGCTTGCACGGGTAGGCGCCGAGGCGCATCGTGCCGCCCAGCTCCTCGACCCCCAGCAGATCGCGCAGCTTGTAGATCACCGCGTGCTCCGTCTCCGGATCGAACTCCGACGAGGTGGCGTCCTTGATGCCGCAGACGTTGCGGGCGTATTCGATCACCGTGCACTGCATCCCCAGGCAGATGCCGAAGAACGGCACCTTGTGCTCGCGGGCGTAACGGATGGCGCGGATCTTCCCCTCCGTGCCGCGATGCCCGAAGCCGATCGGCACCAGCAGCGCGTCGACATCGAAGATCGCGTGCGGCCAGTTGTGCCCTTCGAGCTCCTCGGCGTCGACGTAGACCAGCTCGACCGCCGTGTCGTTGGCGATGCCGCCGTGCATCAGCGCTTCGTTCAGGCTCTTGTAGGAGTCCGGCAACTCGACGTACTTTCCGACGATCCCCACCCGCACCCGGTGATGCGGGTTCTTGATCCGCGCCACCAGGCTCTCCCAGCGTGACATGTCGCGGTCGTAGTGCGGCAGGTTGAGCAGCTCCAGCACGATGTCGTCCAACCCTTCGCGGCAGAACATGAGGGGGACTTCGTAGATCGTCGACACGTCGCGGGCGGCGATGACCTGGCGCACGTCGACGTTGCAGAACAGGGCGATCTTCTTCTTCATGTCCTCCGGCAGCGCGCGGTCGACGCGGCAGAGCAGGATGTCGGCCGAGATGCCGATCTCGCGCAGCTCGCGCACGGAATGCTGGGTCGGCTTGGTCTTCAGCTCGTCGGCGGCGGCGATGTAGGGCACCAGCGTCAGATGGATGTTGACCGCGTTGCCGCGCCCGAGCTCCTGGCGGAACTGGCGGATCGCCTCCAGGAAGGGGAGCGACTCGATGTCGCCCACCGTGCCGCCGATCTCGACGATCACCACGTCGAAGTCGTTGGCCACCCGGCGCATGGCTTCCTTGATCTCGTCGGTGATGTGCGGGATGACCTGCACCGTCTTGCCCAGGTAGTCGCCGCGCCGCTCCTTGTTGATCACCGATTCGTAGATCCGGCCGGTGGTGTAGTTGTGGCGCTTGCTGGTCACCGTGTGGGTGAAGCGCTCGTAGTGGCCGAGATCGAGATCGGTCTCGGCGCCGTCGTCGGTGACGAAGACCTCGCCGTGCTGATAGGGCGACATGGTCCCAGGATCGACGTTGATGTAGGGATCGAACTTCATCACGGTCACCGAGAAGCCGCGCGCTTCCAGGATCGCGCCGACGGAGGAGGCGGCCACACCCTTGCCCAGGGAGGAAACGACGCCGCCGGTGATAAAGATGAACTTGGTGGCCATTGGACTCGTCTCCTAAAGGTGTCCAGTTGGTGGAGCGCCGAGCAGGCGCTCGACGCGTTCCAGATCGTCGGGGGTGTCGACCCCGGGAGAGCCCCGCTCGGCAAGCAGCACGCGGATGGCAATGCCGTTTTCGAGCGCGCGGAGCTGTTCGAGAGATTCGCTGCGTTCGAGCGGAGTGGGAGGGAGCGCGGCGAGGCGCAGCAGAGCCGCGCGCTGGTAGCCGTAGATCCCCAGGTGCTTGAGCGGCGCAAAGCCGCCTTCCTGCCGTGGATAGGGAATGCCGGAGCGGCTGAAGTAGAGCGCATAGCCGGCGAGGCTGGTGACCACCTTGACGGCGTTCGGATTCCCGATCTCCTCGGGCTGTGCCGGCGCCGCCAGGGTCACCACCGGATCGCCGGGGTGATCGCGCAGATGGAGGGCGATGCGTGACACGGCCTCGGGGTCGATCAGCGGCTCGTCCCCCTGGATGTTCACCACCGCCGCGGCGTCCGCCAGCCGTCCGTCGGCCCGCGCCGCGGCGGCGATGCGGTCGGTGCCGCTCGCGCAATCGGCCGGCGTCATCTCCCACGCGCCGCCGAACGCCTCGACCGCCCGCGCGATGCGCTCGTCGTCGGTGAGCACCACCACCCGGTCGAGCCCGCGCGCCTGCGACGCCCGGGCATACACGTGCTCGATCATCGGCCGTCCCGCGATCGCCAGCAGCGGCTTGCCGGGCAGGCGCGTCGAGGCGTAGCGCGCGGGGATGGCGCCGACGATCGAGCCGGGTACATCGGGACCGGTTGTGGGTTGGGGGCTGCCGGAGGGGTGCACGGCCTAATGTAAAGCGATCCGCCGGAGGGTGTCAACGGAGCGGCGCTTCAAGGCTCCCGAGCCGAGATGTCGAGACATTCCCGCAGTTCTCCGCATTCTCATCGCAATCCGTCCACACCGCGCTGCAATCCACGTCTCCCGTCGCGCAGTTCTCTGCGTTTGAGCCGGGTTTCTCGATAAAACCGCGAGGTTTCTCTGCGAAACCTGAGAGTTTCTCTGCGTTTTGCCAGATATTCTCTGCTTTTCTGCGTTGGCGCAGAGCGAAACCCGGGCCGAATGCAGAGAATTGGCTCGGTGTCTCGACATATTTCTCCGGTTTCTCCGTGGAGTTCGTTGGTTTCTCTGCAAAACCGGCGGATTTCTCTGCGTTTTTTTCGAGTGCGGCGACGGCGACGCCCTCCGCCGCCCGGGGCGGGGGCGTTAACTTATCGCCGAAGGATCGTTCTTGTTTTCGTAGGGGCGGTGGCACGCGCGCACGCGGCATGGCAGGTCAGTGAGGAACACTGCTCGATTTCCAGCTCCGTTCCTCGCCGAGGCTCGCACCCAGGTCCGAGCCCAGCGGCTCGGACGACTCCGCATCGGGGCCGCCGTGTACACCGGGAGATCCCAGCGGCGACGGGAAGTAGCCGCGCGGCCGGCCGGCGCGGGCGAGCGGACCGTCCTTCTTCAGCACCTCCGCCAGCTCGGCGCGGGTGAGGACGATCTGCGCCGGCTCGCTGCCGGTCGCGACGAGGAGCCCGGCCTCGACCACCGCGAAGCGGCCGTCGAGCTGCAACGGCGCCTCGGGAGGACCGTGGCGGAGCTGCCGGTAGCGCGCCGCGGCGAGGGTGCGCAGGGCCTCGTCGCTCCCCGGCGCGAACAGATCGGCGAGGGCGAGCCGGCGGCCGGTCGCCGGCTCGAAGCTGGCGAGGAGGATCTCGTTGACCGGCTGCGCGCCGCCGGTGAAGGAATCGCCGCCGTAGCGCAGGCTGACCACGCGGTCATCCTGATAGACGATGTCGATGCCGCGGCGCACCCACCAGGTCGCGCTCCGGCCGGACGTCCCGGCATGGCCGGCGAGGAAGGAGCGGCGCTGGGAGAAGATCTCGCGGGCGAGCAGGGCGAGGTCGTCGCCTCTCTTCGTGCCGAACGACGGCGCCAGCCACTCGTCGCGGATGAACCGCTGCAACGCCTCGCGCGCCGCGGCGCTCGGCGCCTTCACGATCTCGGGCACCTGGAGGCTCACCGTGGCGCACCCCTCCGGCGCCGCGCAATCGCCGTCCGTTTGGTCGAACGCCTGCATTGTGAATCCCACCGGCGAGGCCGTGGCGGTCGACGCTGCCGCCACGGCCGGCGCTGCCGGAGGAGCGGGCGCGGGTGTCGCCGCCGGGACGGCAGGGCGGGAGCGGTCGCAGGCGGTCATCAGGAGGGGCAGGAGAACGACGAGAAGAACGCCGGCTAGAGACCGGAGGGGGTGGCGGCTGGGGCGGGGCGTTGGGAGCATGGGAGGCATTGGCATGAGACGGCAGAAGGATATCGCACAGTCAGGAGCCCTCGGC
This sequence comes from Thermoanaerobaculia bacterium, assembly GCA_036264355.1. Taxonomy (GTDB): domain Bacteria; phylum Acidobacteriota; class Thermoanaerobaculia; order Multivoradales; family UBA5704; genus UBA5704. The sequence continues at coordinate 24,367 of DATARD010000112.1, read as the reverse complement.
GGCTGAGGGATTCCGGCTCCGCCTGTCGTTCCACCGGTGGCGTCCTTGCGGTCCACCGCCCATTTTGCGATACTGCCTCACTTTCCCTTACGGCTGAAAGCCCTATGTTCTCGCACTCTTCGCAGCTTCTCAAACGCGCCGCCGAGTACCTGTACGTCCTGCGTGCCGAGCGGCCGGGATTGGTCAAGGACCGCCGGCTGGAGGAGATCACCGCCGAGATCGAGTCGCGCGGGACCTATGAGCAGACCCCCGAGGAGCTCTCCGAGGCGGGGCGGCTCGCCTGGCGCAACAGCATCCGGTGCATCGGCCGGAAGTACTGGGCGTCTCTCCAGGTGCGCGACTGCCGCGGCCTCGACAGCGCCGACGAGGTCTTCGCCGCGCTCTGCGAGCACCTCGCGCTGGCCACCAACGGCGGCCGCATCGTCTCCATGATGACGGTCTTTGCCGCGGCGCCGCCGGGCGGACGCGGGATCCGCATCTGGAACGATCAGCTCCTCCGCTACGCCGGCTACCCCCAGGCGAACGGCAGCGTCGTCGGAGATCCGGGCCAGGTGGAGATCACGCGCGTCATCCGGGCGCTCGGCTGGCGGGGCGGACCGCGGACTCCGTTCGATCTCCTCCCTCTGGTGATCGAGATGCCCGGCAAAGCGCCGCGCCTCTTCGAGATCCCGCGTTCGCTGGTCCTCGAGGTGGAGATCGCCCATCCCGACTACCCATGGTTCGCCAAGCTGGGGCTGCGCTGGCATGCGCTCCCGGCCCTCTCGAACATGACCTTCGAGGCCGGCGGCCTGCGCTACACGGCGGCTCCCTTCAACGGCTGGTACATGCTGACCGAGATCGCCACCCGCAACCTCGCCGACGAGAAGCGCTACAACATGCTGCCGGTGATCGCCCGCAGGCTCGGCTTGAAGACGGACAACAACCGGACCCTGTGGCGCGACCGCGCCCTGGTGGAGCTCAACGTCGCCGTCCTCCACTCCTTCGAGAAAGCCGGCGTCAAGATGGTCGACCATCACACGGCGTCGAAGCACTTCCTGGAGTTCGAGGCCTACGAGGCGCGCCAAGGCCGGCCGACCTATGCCGAGTGGTCCTGGATCGTCCCGCCGCTCTCGTCCTCGACCACCCCGGTCTATCACCGTCCCTACGAGAGCCGGGAGCTGCGGCCGAACTTCTTCCCGCAAAACCCCGCCTGGCGTGACATGTACTCTCAGGCGGAGGCCGTGGAAGGATCGCGCTGTCCCGTGCATGGGCTATGATCGCGCGGAGCCGGCGGCTCCCGCTCCATGCGCAAACGCCTCTTCGTCCCCCTGATCGTCCTTCTCGCGCCGCTCCTTGTCCTCGCCGCCTGCGAGCGGACCGGTGACAGCCGCGGCGGTCCCGTCCGGCTTTTGATCGACGGCGAGCATGCGCTCGACGTGTTGACGGAAAAGAAGGATCTGGCCCTGCCGCCGGCCCTGGGCGGCAACCGGTTCCTCTCCGGGTGGTGGCCGTGGAAGAGCCCACAGGGCCAAGTGGTGCTGTCGGCGACGGCGCAAGAAGCCCGCCTGGAGATCGTCAGCCTCGGCGGTGAAGGCCCGCGGACCCTGGTCCTCCATCTGCTCGACGAAAAGACCGGCGGCCAGGTGCGGGTCAAGGCGGCCGGGCGCGCGGTCGGATCGTTCCCGGTGCGCGATCCGCTTGAAATCCCGCTGCCCGCCGATCTGCCGCTCGGACGGGTGCCGATCGATCTCTCGTTCGATCCCGGGACGCACAACGTGGTGGCCGCCGCGGTGCGTCCGGTGCTGCCGGCAGGACAGGTCCGCGTGCAGGGCAAGGACATCGTGCAGAGCGGCGACTCGCTGGTTGACATCGTGCGGCCGGCGGTGCCCAACGCCCGGTTGGTGGGAGCGTTCGTGCCGCCGGACCATCCGGAGCCGGGCCAGCGCTTCGACCTCACCCTCGAACGCGAGGACGGCACGCCGATCCGCCACTTCTCCTGGTCGCCGAGCCTGTGGAACCGGCTGCGCGGCGCCAGGGTGATCTCCCTGCCGCTCGGCGACGCCGAAGGGCTGGAGCGGTCGCGTCTCGTGCGGATTCGGTTCCTCGCCCGCGGCAGCGGCCCGGCGGGCCGCTGGGAGCGCCTCGCCATCGCCGGCGGCACGGTGTCCCCGCCATCGGGGACACCGCCCAAGGTCGCTGCTTCCGTTCCCGGTCCGCCGCCGCGCCTGGTCATCCTCTATGTCATGGACGCTCTGCGTGGCGACACCGTCGGCTACCTGGACGGTCCGCCCGGCATCTCGCCGGCGATCGACAGCCTGGCGCGCGAGGGGATGGCGTTCTACGACCACCGCAGCGTGGCGCCGAACACCCTGCCCTCCACCAAGGCCCTGTTCACCGGCCGCCCTTTCGTCTCCCGCGGCGGCTGGAAGCTGGCGCCGGAGGACGGGCCGACCCTGGCCGAGCTGTTCCACCAAGCGGGATACCACACCGGGCTCTTCTCCGGGAATCCCTACGTCAGCGCCGCCTACCAAACCGACCGCGGCTTCGAGCACGTCGCCCGCGAGGTGCTCATGGCAGGCGACGAGACGACCGAGCACCCGAACCGCAACGCCGCCAAGGCGCACACCGCGGCGCTGGAGTGGCTGCGCACCCTGCCACTGGGATCGAAGGCCTTCCTCTATTTCCATACCATCCATCCGCACAACCCCTACGATCCGCCCGAGCCCGAGCTGTCGCGCTGGACCGCCGGCATCCCCTCGCGCATCGACGGCACCACGGCGACCCTGACCGCCATCCAGCACGCGCGGCTCACTCCCGGCGAGCCGGACCGCCGCCGCCTGCGCGGCCTCTACAACGCGTCGCTCGCCTACAACGACGCCGAGCTCGGCGGATTCCTGAAAGAAGTTTCCGCCTGGGCGCCGCCGCGCGACACCCTGGTCGCCCTCACCGCCGATCACGGCGAAGAGCACTTCGACCACGGCGGAGTCCTCCACGGCTTCACCCTCTACAGAGAAATGCTGCGCATCCCGCTCGTCCTCTGGTCCCCCGGCCGCCTGCCGGCGCAAGCAGTGAAAGCGCGGACCAGCACCCTGGATCTGCACGCCACCCTGCGGCAACTCTGCGGTCTCCAAGCAACTGCGCCGGCCACCTCCGGGCGCTCCCTGCTCGCGGTGGCCCAAGGTCTGGATGCCGGGGACGACATCCATCTCGCCGCCGGCTCCAGCCTCAAGGGAGGGATCTACGCCGCCATGGCCGGCCGCTGGAAAGTGATCTGGGCACCGCGCGCCGGCCTGGGCTGGGGACAGGGCGAGGGCATCGGCCGCACCCACGATCCCGAATACCTCTTCGACCTGGAGAAGGACCCCGGCGAGACCGTCAACCTGGCCGGCCACGGAGATCTCACCGCCGCCTGGGCGCGCTCGCGCCTCCTCGCCTGGATCGAAAGCGAGAAGCGGTCTGAGGACAGAGACGCGAAGGACACACCGGTGGATTCGGAGACCCTGGGCCGGTTGCGCGCTCTGGGATACATCAATTGATCGGCAGCGGTCATCCCGCGGCGGACTTGACGGTGGCTTGCCGAACCCGGCGAGGCAGCGCCGCGGCCTCCCTCAACTCCTCTCGGACGACTTGCCGAACGGCGTCGAGGATCGCCCGCTGATGCAGGTGGGCTACCAGCGCGTCATTGATCAGAGTCTGGTAGTTCCCTCCTCCAGCCTGATCGGCGAGCGCACGGAAGGCTTCGACGACGGCATTGTCCAGGCGGATGGAGATCTTGGTCTTGCCCAGCTCAGGTTTCACCACAGGCCCCTGCCTTGCCTGCGAGAAATCGATGTCCCGATAGGGTTCAGCGGCGACTTTTCTCATACTTCAAACTCTGCCGACGGTTGGCCTTCCAGGCCGAGATGACCCGAAGGAGGTCCGGCTGGCGATGCGTGTAGACCACGACCAGAAGATTTCCCGAGTCGCTGAGTCCGAGGGTCACGAAGCGCTGCTCTCCCAAAGCGCCAGGGTCTTCGCGGGTGAGGGCGAAGTCGTCGGACAACACCGTTGATGCCTCGGCAAAGCTGACTCCGTGCTCTTCAAGATTCGCTGCCGCCTTGACAGGGTCCCACCCAAATCGCACGCACCTAGTGTATTGACAATTGTCCCCCGTGTCCAGGCACCGAGGGCGGCACACAGTCGAGCGAGGCCAAGAATCTAATAGGGCACGCTGTTCCGCCGGTAGACCACCAGCGCCTCGCCGGGGCTCCGCATCGCTTCGCGGTGGACCTCGTCCCAGCGCCGCCGGAACCAGCGGTGATTGACGATCGCCGCGGTGAAGCTCGCCAGCTTCTCGTGCTGGATCAGGAACGTGGTGGGATGCTCCCGGAACGCGTCGAGGAGGTCGTTGCGCACCAGGAACGGCAGGTTGCGCGGAGTGACCAGTCCGACCAGGTCCTGCACCGGCCGGTCGCTGAAATAGGCCAGCGTCCCGACCTCGACATAGGAGATCTCATCGCCCGGCGCCGAGTGGTCGCGGATCCATGATCCTGTCTGCTCGTAAAGCGTGAAGCGGGGGAAGGCGCGCGGTCTCGTCGCCTCCTGGGCAGTGCGGAGGATGATGGAGAAGAAGACGGCGGCGAAGACGAAGCCCGCCGCGAGGACCGCGGCGATCCGCCGGACCGGTCCCGGCTGCAGCCATCCCGCGATCCGCCGTCCGATCTCTCCCGCCAGGAAGCAGGCGCCGTAGAGCACCGCGGCGATCACCGGGATCATGTACCAGGTGTAGGCCGGCACCTTGAGCAGCGGGTACGCGATGGCCAGCGCCACGGCATTGGCGGCGAGGAGACGCAGCACGCGTCCGCCGCGGAGCCAGACGGCGGCGAGGCCGATCCCTCCGGCGAGGATCAGGACGAGCGCGGAGCCGCCGGAGTAGAGCCGGTCGATCTGGCGGAGCGTCTCGGGCCAGAACTCCATCCCCGCCTTCCAACTCGATCCCGCGATCAGGGCCTGCGCCCGTTTCGCCTCCAGCGTGTGGGGCAGAAACTCACCGAACCAGAGCCGGGCGGAGACGAGACCGGCCGCCACCACACCGGCGACAGCAACGCCGTAGCGCCAGGGGAGCCGCCGCCGCTCCTGCCAGAGCAGCAATCCGAGGAGAGCCGCGCCCACCAGAGCGTCCGGCCGGCACCAGACGGCGCATCCCGCGAGAAGCCCGCCCAGAACAGGGCTCCTGCCGGCCAGCGCCGCCGCTCCGACGAGCACGGCGAGAGTGAACGGCACCTCGCTGCCGTGCTGTACCCAGAGGAAGTGGCAGGTGAGGAGCAGGCTCCCCGCCGCGAAAGCCTCCGGCCACCGGTCGCCGCTGTCGCGGAGCGCGAGAACGGCGATCACCATCAATGCCACGGACATGGCCAGCGTGCCAAGCCAGGGGATCGGGACTCCGGTCAACCGCGTCAGCAGCGCGAGCAGCAGTCCGAATCCCGGCGCCGTGGTGCCGAACACCCGCTCGCCGGGATTGAACACGAAGCCATGCCCGGCGGCCAGATTCCAGGCATACCGATAGGTGATGTAGAAGTCGTCGAAGCTCTTCTCCCCCAACCGCCAGGCCGCATAGACAGCCGGGACGATCCAGAGGACAGCGGCGCCGGCGAGAACGAGCCGGGGCGGACGGGATGGCTCCGGTTGGGGAGCGGAAACGAGCATGGCGGGGGTACGTGCGGCCGTTACGCCACCCGCCGCCGCAGCCACCCCATCGTGACGATCGCCGCGACCGGTGCGATCACGAGCGAGGCGAGCCAGACCGCGGCGGGCAGTGGGGGAGCGTTCGCTCCGGCGGCGCTTTCGGCGAGGTGGAGGCTCAGGACGAAGAGGACGGTCGTCGCTCCGGCGAGGAGGCCCACGGTCCAGCCCCAGACGGCGGGCCGGGCGGCTTTTTCTTCTTTCTCCTGCTGCTCGGCGAGCCGGCGGCGGATCTCCGCTTTCCAGAGGAGCCTTTCGGCCGACGGGAGCGGGTTGACGGGCCGGGTCTCGGCGGCGAGGGCCAGGAGTTGATCACGGAGGGTGTCCGGCGGGGCCGGCGTGCTCGGTTCGTTGGGCTCGTTCATACGGCTACCTCTTGGTCTCCAGATTCTGCATCATCTTCTTCCGTGCCCGAAACAGCAGGACGCGGACTCCGGCGGTCCGCAGCCCCAGGATCTCCGCGATCTCCCGGTGCTCGTAGCCCTCGACGTGGGCCAGCCAGAGGACGGCGCGGTCGCGCGGCCGCAGGCGGGCGAGGGCCGCGGCGCAGTCGAGTTGGTCGGCGGTTGCCGGATTGCGGGTCCATCCCGCTTCGGAGGCCGGCAGAAAGCGGGCGAGGCCGGTGCGTTCGGTGCTCTCCCGGCGCCAGCGGTCGCGCATCAGATTGGTGGCGATCTGGAACAGATAACCGCGCCGTTCGCGCTCACTGCTCGCTGCGGCGGGCGGACGGCTCAGGAAGCGGAGATAGCTCTCCTGCAGGATGTCGTCCGCCAGCGCCGCATCGCCGCCGATCCGTTTCAGATATCCCCACAGCGGACCGGCGGTGCCGGCGTGGAAGGCCGTGAACGCGGCTTGGTCCAGATCCGGACCGGCGGCCATCAGGGCTCCGTGGTGCCCGGCGCGCCGCTGCCGTTCTGCTCACCGGACAGCAGGCCCAGCCGCCGTGCGACGGCAGCGGAGACGAAAGCCGAGGCGATGACGCCGAGGCCGGTGATCACCAGCATGACGCCGACCCCGAAAAGCTCCTGTCCCGAAGCCTTGAGGTTGGAGGCGAAGACCAGGAATCCAAGGCCGACGAAGCAGAGGATGATTCCGCCGCGCACGGCACGAACGATGCCCATGGCGGCGCGCTGGGAGCGGCCACCCAGGCGGTCGAGCAGCTTCTGGCCGGTGCGGGAGCCCAGGAAGTCGCTGAGCTCCTGCGCGGTGGTGAAGCGGTCCAGGATGCGCAAGCGCTCTTCCGAGCGCAACCGCTCCCGTTTCGCCACATAGTTGGCGATGATCCAGCAGGCAGCGACGACAAAAAAGAGCTGCCCAAGAACCAGAACGACGAACGAGTCATTCACGGCGGCCTCCTCGACAACCGCGCACCCGGGGGTGGGGGCGGCTTCGAGTTTAGGACGGCTGGGAGGCGGGCGGGGTTAACAGCCCTTCGCGGCAGATCGATGCTGGGGCTTCACGTGCACGACAGCGCGACCTGGGAAATCGCCACATCGGACGGTTCCAGGGAACTTTACAGCCACTTGTGATAAGAATCCTCCCCTGATCCGATGCGAATGGAGTCTTGACGCGCTCTTCACTCATAGGTTAATATGAACTTGAGGCTGGTCTATCGGGCGACGTGGACGATCGCCGCGATCTGTACAGACCGCGGGGACTGCCCTCTCTGGGAGTTCCTGACCGAAGGAGTGGCCGATCCAGAGGGAGAGCCTAACGCCCGAAGCCCTCTGGGGAAGGAGCGGGTGAGATTGTTGGCCCGGCTCCGATTGATCGCTCGCGACGGGCCGCCACGGAACACGGCGATCTCGCACCAGATCGAGCCGGAGGTCTGGCAGCTTGAGGAGGGCCGGCTTCGTGTTCTTTGGTTCTACGACCAGGGGAAGCTGATCATCGTGGCACACGGCTTTGTCAAGAAGACGCAGAAAACCCCGGAAAGAGAGAAGCTGATCGCTCGCGAAGCTCTCAAGAGGTACCGGGCTGCCAAGCTCCGGGGAGCTGTCCGCTGGATGGAGAAGAAAGATGAAAAAAGATGACGTGCAATCGTTCGAGCGTCTTTTCGAGCGGGCTGCCGAGCAGGACGACTTCTGGACCGCGACGGCGATCATGGAGCTGACCGAGGAGCTCGCCGGATGGATGGAGCGGAATCAGGTCAGCCGGTCCGAGCTCGCGGCAAGGATCGGTGTCTCCGCACCCTATGTCACGAAAATCCTCAAGGGCAACGTCAACTTCACGATCGGCACCATGGTCAAGCTCGCTCGCGCCGTCGGTGCGAATCTTCAGCTCCATCTGGTGCCAATGGACGGTGTGGCGAGCGAGGTGGCTCGGGCGGCACAAGGCTGAGCATTGATCGATGGCTCGGCGGTCGCGTCAGCGAGCCGTGACCGTGAGCGGACCGAAATAAGCGTCCGTCTCCACATGCGCCCACAGCGCGATCCGCCCCGGGCCGTCGCCGTGCTTCAGGTCGTTGACAACCAGGGTCGGTTGCGCGGCGCCGTTGACGTAGAGGCGGGCGGTTTTTCCGGCCACCACGATCTTGATCGGCGTCCAGGCTCCGGGCTCCAGGTCGACGTAGGACTCGTACACGCCGGGGTGCTCGTGCCGCAGACGGTCCCAGGTGAATTGCGGGTGGGATACATACTGCGCGGAGTGATTCCGCCGGATCTGGTCGTCCGCTCGTCCGTTGGTCGGCCGCAGATAGAACACTTCGGACCACTCGCCGTGCTCGCCGGTGCGGAAGCTGAGGCCGATGAATCCCCTTGAGTCCGGAGGCATGCCGGGCCGCGGGGCTCCCGCGACGTTGAGCTCGATCGTGCCGTCTTTGAAGGCGGGCAGGTCGAGGAGGGCCATCATGTCTTCGTCCTTGCCCGCGGTCTCCGGCGCCGGGATGAGCCTGATGGACTGGATGCCGCGATAGGTGGCGGTCTCCGCGTGCCCGTTGATCACTTCGGTCACCTTGGGCAGCTCCGCCGGCTCGACGCGCAGGTTCGAGAAATAGGCGTCGGTGCTGACCCGCGCCCACAGTCCGATCGCGCCGTGGCTCTCGCCGTGCCGGAGATCGTTCACGATCAGACACGGCTGGCTGGCGCCGTTGACGTAGAGGCGCGCCGCGCTGCCGGAGACTTCGATCCGGAGCTTCGTCCACGCGCCGGATTCCAGGTCGACGTAGGACTCGTACACCCCGGGGTATTCGTCGCGCAGGCAGTCCCAGGGAAACTCCGGCATCGATTCGTACTGCGTCGAGCGGTTCCGGAAGAGCTGATTGTCCAGACGCGCGTTCTCGGGGCGGATGTAGAACCGTTCGGCCTGCTTGCCCTGGACGCGGAAGCTCAAGCCGATCATGCCCTTGTAGCCGCTGGTGTCCTCGGCGGTCGAGTAGCCCTGGCGGCGCGCGCCGGACACGTCGATCTCGATGACCCCGTCCTTGAAGTCGGTGCCGGTCAGTACCGCCGCCATCTCCTGGTCGGTGTCGTGCTCGTGCCCTTCGCGCGGGGCCAGCTTGAGCGCGCGGCGGCCCTTGTAATCCACCCAGAGCGCCCGCGCGTTGATCAATTCGAGCTGGGTCGTCTCGTCGAGCTTGAGGCTCGGTGCGCCGGCCTTCGCCGTTTGGGCTGTCGTGTGCTGCGCCATGACCAGGAAGAATATCAGGGTCATCCACAGACGGGGCATCAAGACGGTCGGCCTCCTCCAAGAGCCCGCGCTCCCGGCGCGGGTGGTTGCGAGTCTACCCCGGCGAAGCCGCGGTGACGCAGGGCCTGGGCCGGGGGCAGGGACCCGGAGGACGGCCGCGCTGGGGATGACGCGATGGCTCCAGTTGCGGGGCGGGAACGGCCATGGTGGGGAGATTGTGCAGGGACATCGGTGTTGAGTATATTTGTGAGGATCGACGATCTCGCAGAAGCGATCTGAATGAAGACGAACGCCCCAGCCGATCGCGCCAGGCTTCCCTCCGGGGCGGCATCCCCGCCTTCAGCGTTTCAGGATCGCCCCTTCCGGCCCCTGTCTCCGGCGCGGGCTCAGCGGGTGCCGCAGCCGGCCGCGGGGGCCCCGCCGCATCGCGGACAAAGCGCCGGCTCGATGTCCATCTTCGGACCCAGTCCCGCTGTTTCGGCGGGGGCCGCCGCGAACGTGATCCAGCGGGTTGTCCTCTTTTACTGGAACCCCGCGACCGACAGTTGGGGTGCGTACGAGAACGGCGAGGAGCCGGTGGGCCATACGATCTACCAGGGGCAGCCCAGTGAGTCTGAGTTCGATTGGGGCCGCTGGCGGGACGATCCGGCCTATAAGCAGTGGTGGCAGGAGCAGCTAGGCGGCGCGCCGGCAGAGTATCGGGAGAATGCGCAGCAGGACCAGGCTCCGGCGGCCGCGGCTCCGGCGAATGCGGCGGCTCCGGCGGCTGCGGCTGCGGCGGCTGCAGCTCCAGCGGCTGCGGCTCCGGCGGATGCGGCGGCAGCGGCTCCAGCGGCCGCGGTTCCGGCGGACGCGGCTGCTGCGGCTCCAGCGGACGCGGCTCCGGCGGCAGCGGCAGCCGCGGCTCCGGCCTTGGTATTTGGCGCACCGGCGGCGATCGCTGGAGGCTATCGGCAGATCGACGTCACCTTGCAGGGCGCCGTGGTCGGCCGCGCCCGCTACAGCGCCGCGGAGCGGCCCATCCCGGGCGGAGACCAGAGCGGCATCGAGCTTTCCGAGGTCTTTGTCGAGGCCGACCAGCGCAATCATGGCTACAGCACCCTGATCCTCAATCACGTCTTGCAGGTCATCGGCTTGAACCGCAAGGTCTGGCTCGACGCCCAGTCCCAGGGCGGGCTGAGCCAGGCGAGCCTGGTCAATTGGTATGGGCGCCACGGGTTCGAGGCCACAGGAAACGGCAACATCATGGCCACGGTTGATTTCCTCTGAGCCGCTACTCTCCCGCCAACTCGATCACGGCCCACCGCGGCGGGCACCAGAAGCGGACCGGCAGCACGGAGGTGCCGATGCCGCCGTTGATGAAGAGGGTGGTGAGGCCGCGGCGGTTGGGGGCGGCGAATTCGAAGCGGCCGAAGTCGAAGTAGGGGCCGAGGGTGTTGCGGGTGGTGAGCGCGCCGACGAACGGCAGGCGCACCTGGCCGCCGTGGGTGTGGCCGGCGATCACCGCTTCGATGCCGAGAGTGGAGGCTTCCATGACGACGTCCGGGACGTGCGAGAGGACGATCCGCGGCGTCCCCCGCGGAGTATACGGGCTGCGCGCCAGGGCCAGGGTCAGGCGGGTGCCGCGCGCTCCCTGGCGGAAGCCGTCCGGCGCGGCGGCACCTTCGAGCGGCGCGTCGAGGAGCACGGCGCCGCGGTTATCGGTCACCTTCAGGTTGTGGTAGAGAACGGTGCCGCCGCCCCAGCCCCACAGGCCCACGGTGCCGGAGGTGGCGCGGTGCGGTCCGCGGTCCTCGGCCCGCGCCTGCCAGTCCCGCGGCTCGGGTCCGTCGACCGGCCAGGCTTTCGCCAGCACCCGCACCGCGCCGCCGATTCCACCGACTCCTGGGACGACCTCCGTCCGCACGCGCAGCCGGTACCAGCGTCCGGGCTGCGGATCGACGCCGGTGTCCACCTGGCCGGTCAGCGTCGAGCCCTGGGCGACCAGGAGGAAGGAGCCCGGCTCGCCGTTCTCGGCGCGGGCGCGGCGCAGGCGGATCATGCGGTCCTCGCCGAGGACGAACCGGCTGTGGACGACGATGCCGGCGCCGGCGTTCCGGCTGTCGATCCAGGTGTCGCAGGTCGTGTCGTAGCCGCTCCAGGCGAGCGGTCCGCTCTCGTCGGCGAGGCCGGCCGGCTCGGGGTCCCAGTGGCTGTAGAAGTTGACGTACGGCTCTCCCCGGCGGACGCCATAGAGGTGGGGCCCTTTCCAAGGAAGCGTGCGGAACGCCGGCTTCCAGCGCTGCGCGTAGGCGTCGTCTCCCACCTGGGTGTTGAGACCGAGCAGCAGCAGGCGGCCGTCCTCGCCGATCCGCCGTCCTTCATTGGAGAGAAAGGCGACGCCCGCGTGATCGAGCGCGGTGACGGCCGATCCATCGTATTCGCTGTGCCCCTGGATGCCGATCACCGGCGCGATCCGGCGCAGGCCGGAGACGAACGCCGCGGCGGCGGCGAGGTGGCGTGCGTTGACCTCGCGGTCCGGGACATCCTGGATGAAGTCGCCGGTGATCAGGATGACGTCCGGCTTCGCCTCCCGGACCCGGCCGAGCAGCTTGTGGAGCAGCGGATGGTCGCCGTCGATGTGGAGATCGCTGAGCTGCACGAAACGGAGCGGCGGCGCGCCGGGGATCGCCAGGCGCACGTCCTGGCGCACCAGCAGCACCCGCCGCTCCAGCCAGCAGGCGTCCACCAATCCCAGCGCCAGGAGGCCGGCGCCGGCGAGGAGCCAGCGGCGTCTCACCACCGTCTCACCACGGGGACGGATACCGCCGGGGCTCCGGCGGCCGCCGGAAGCCGCCGAGCAGGAAGAGAAGGACAGGACCGGCGATGAAGCCGCCGATGTGGGCGAACCAGGCGACCCCGCCGGCGGCGTCCGGATTCGCCGCGTGCAGAGACGAGACGCCGGAGAAGAACTGCATCAGGAACCAGAGCGGCAGATAGACCAGCACCGGGATCTCGACGAAACGGACGAAGATGAAGAGCCAGACGAGGGTGACGATGCGTGCCCGCGGAAAGAGGACCAGGTAGGCGCCCAGCACTCCCGAGATGGCACCGCTCGCACCGATCGCCGGCATCACCGAGGCAGCGTTGAAGAACGCGTGCGCGAAGGTCGAGGCGTAGCCGCAGAGGAGATAGAAGATGAGGTAGCGCAGGTGCCCGAGCCGGTCCTCGACGTTGTCGCCGAAGATATAGAGGAAGAGCATGTTGCCCAGCAGGTGCGCCCAGCCGCCATGCAGGAACATGGAGAGGAGCGCGCTGGTCGCCTCCGGCACCACGCCGCCGCCCGTGCCGCTCCACGCCCGCGCGGGCACGAACGCCGCGGCCATCAGGAACCCTTCGAGACGCGGCCCCAGCGACAGCTCGAACAGAAAGACGAGGACGTTCAGGGCGATCAGGATGACGTTGACCACCGGGAACGTCCGGCGCGGGCTCGGGTTGATGTCGCGGATGGGGAGCACGGGCGGCTCGGCCTCCTAGCGGGAGCGGATGCGGTGCACCCGCATCAGGTTGGTCAGCGGCTTGTCGCGGATCGGGTGGCCCATCAGGATGATGATGCGCTCGCCGGGAGCCACCAGCTTGGCCTCCAGCAAATGGCGTTCCACCGCCTGCACCACCTCGTCGAGGGTGCCCACCTCGGTGCCGGTGACCAGCGGGCGCACCCCCCAGACGAGCTGGATGCGCCGCGCGACCTCTTCTTCAGGAGTGAAGGCCACAATGGGAGCGCTCGGCCGGTAGCGGGCCACCAGCCGGGCGGTGAAGCCGCTCTGGCTGAAGGCGACGATGCGGCTCACCCCGAGCTGGTCCGCGGCGGACACCGCGGCGGCCGACACCACGTCCGGCACTTCGAGCGAGAGGTCGATGTCGGGTGGATGGGTGGCGGGATCGAGCTCGAAGGTGCGGCGGGCGGGGCCGCGGCCGGGGGGATACGGCGCCGGCCGCCGGCTCGCCTGGCTCACATTGCCTCCGGTGGCGTAGCTCTCCGCCTCCTCGATGATGCGCGCCATCGTGCTCACCACCTCGACCGGGTACTTGCCGATGGCGGTCTCGCCGGAGAGCATCAGGGCGTCGGCGCCGTCGAACACGGCGTTGGCCACGTCGGTCGCCTCGGCACGGGTGGGCCGCGGCTGCTCGATCATCGACTCCAGCATCTGGGTGGCCACGATCACCGGTTTGCCCGACCGGCGGCCGGCGGCGATGATCTCCTTCTGCAGCACCGGCACCTTGTAGAGAGGCACCTCGACGCCGAGATCGCCGCGCGCCACCATCATGCCGTCGGCCGCCTCGGCGATGTCGTCCAGATGCTCGATAGCGGTGGCCCGCTCCAGCTTGGCGACCAGCGGGATCTGCCCGCCGGCCTCCTCCACCAACGCGCGGAGCTGGTCGAGATGGGACGCCTCGCCGACGTAGCTGGCGGCCAGGAAGTCGGCTCCCTCGCGCACCGCGAAAACGATGTCCGCGTGGTCCTTCTCCGAGATCTCGAACGGCAGGTTGGTGTCCGGCAGGTTGATCCCCTTGCGCGTGCGCACCGGTCCGCCGTTGACCACCCGGGCGCGCACGTGGTCGCCCTCCTTCTCGACGATCTTCAGCTCGACGAGGCCGCTGTCGATCAGCACCCGCTCGCCGGTCTCCAGATACGCCAGGATGTTGGCATCCACCGGCAGATCGGCGCCGGACTCCTGGGTGCCAAGGGAGAGCACCTCGCCGGGCTGCAAGGTGCGGCCCTCTCCCGGCAGCACGCCGAGGCGGTAGCGGGGTCCCATCAGGTCCATCACCACCGGGATATGGCTCTTCTCCTCCATGGCGACGCGGCGGACGAGCTGGAGCGTCCTGCCGTGCTCTTCGTGCGTGCCGTGGGAGAGATTGAGGCGGAACAGGTCGACACCGGCGCGGATGAGACCGCGCAGAATCTCCTCCTGGGTGCTCACCGGCCCGAGAGTGGCCATGATCTTTGCTCTGCGTTCCATGGCCGGGAAGTATAGCGGTCCGGCGTGGCGGGGGGCGGACGGAGCGCCCTCCCCGCCCTCCCCAGTGGCCCCATGGCTCCTCTCACATCCCCTTCGCAGCAGCGATGGCCGATGCTGGATCCCTGCCGACACTGGAGCGGCGCGGCCGGGACAGCAGGTTCGCTTCTTTACCGCCTCGCCGGCCGCAAGATTGAAGAGGGGAGAGGCTTTGCTTCGACGGTGGCTCTCCAGCAGAGCGCCTTTCTCCGGACATTGACTAGGCTGAGGACGTCGATTAGACTTAAAGCGCTTCAATAAGAATAGCCGGAATCCAGTGACACGCTACATCGGGTAAACGGGGTGCGGCGAAAGGCTCTTTCCATCTTGGTTGGAGAAATATAATGGAAGGTCAAATCCTCAAGGTTGTGGGCCAGGTAGCAGGTATTGGCGGAATCGGATTAGGGATCTTTCTTATCCTATTTCGGGAGGTTATCCGGCTGAAGGTTTTTCCCCGACTCGGTCGAAGGGAAGCCTACCGCGTTATATTACTGATTCTAATACTTGTCTGGTCGGTTGCAATTGCGGGGCTAACAGCATGGTCATGGGTGCAGTACCAGGACCGCCAGAAAGCAGAAAGCTCTCACACACCTTTCCCTGCCTCAAAATCTGTTGATGATAGATATACGGCCTCAACAGGCTCTTCAGGTGAAGTAGATAGACAAGAAAAAACGAAGACGTTCGGGCTAAGTCACTCGCAATCGATGAGATCGAAAAAATCGGTCTCCATGGCACCCCCGAAGGAAGCACAAACGCTTCAGTCACTTCGCGTGACGGGAACTGGCTTTGCCTCATCTGAGTTTCCCAGGGAGCAGAGAAAATCTCTTGCACGGAGAGCTGCTGAAGTAGACGCTCGCAGGAGACTCGCCGAAATGCTCGAAACTCGAATCCAGTCCAAGACAGAAGTCGTTGACCTTGGAGTAAAGCATGACAATGTCACTGCGACAGTCGACGAGAGGGTGAGAAACGCGCGCGTCGTGAGCGAGCGAGAGTTGGCCGACGACGGCTATGAGGTCGTCCTGGAAGCGCAACCACCTAGCTTAGATTAGGGAGTGTCTATGAGATTTCTCTTGATTCTCGCCCTTGTCTTGGGCGCATCAGAGCGAGATATCGTCACGCAAAATGTCTGCATTTCACTCGAAGGAAGGAAGCTTGAGGATGCAAAAAGCGAGTTGCTCCTCGCTGCCCGCCGTGGGGCGGTAGAGCAACTATTCGGGAGCTTGGTGACAAGCCTGACTCAGGTCGAAAACCTCTCTCTAAAAAAAGATCAAATACAAGCAGCTTCCATGGGATATCTCCGCGTCGAGGGAGATCCATTGTTCTCTAATGGCCAGAGCCTGGGAGAATTGTGCGTTAAAATCAGAGCATACGCAACCGAAGAAGATCGCGCCAAATTGAGACCAAAGGAACTCTCTAAGAAGGTTTGCGTAGCGGAAGGGGATGTCGCCACGATCCGTAAAAGGGCAGAGGAGAAAGCAACTCTCGAGGCTTTGCTTGATTTTGACCTTTCGCTCGCAAAGTCACCGCACGAGTCGGTTCGCTCTCTTCTTCATGAGGTTCGCTTTACAGAAGGCGGCTTCGTGCTCGAAACGACTACCTACTGCGTCAAAGTTACAGGCGTCCTCTATCCGGTAGAAGCCGCAGCTCTCAACCTGCAGAACGGCGGTGCGGCTGATGACAATACCCGCGTAGTGCCCGGCCTGCGCGGAGAGTACTTCAACATCCCTCCTCTACAGACGGGTAACCTACCGAGCTTTCCCGCTACTAGGCCCGAATACGTTCGCATTGATAAAGCCATTGATTTTTCGTGGGGAGAAGGCGCCCCTGCCCCGAGAATCTCTGCCGACTTTTTCCTGGTACGATGGAGTGGGGAGTTCTACGCTCCCGTGACAGGAACCTATCATTTTAACAGCGATCACAAAAGCGGCATGCGTCTGTTTATTGATGACAAGCCTGTACTTAATGATTGGAAAATGGAGGGAGCCAAGGAGTTTGTTAGGGCGTATGGGCACTTTGGGGCAGATGGTGACATATACCTCAAGGGGGAAGTGTGGCATAGGATTGAGATCGAATTCTTCGAAGAGACTGGCAATGCATTCATCACTCTGAAATGGCGCCCTCCTGGCGAAGCCTTAAATGTTCTGCCTGCGGCGAGCCTTCGCACTGTGTCGCGAGAGGTTGGCACGAAGCAGCCAAATTCCGCCGAAGATGTGCAGTCAAAATCTGGCCAACACCAACCAGCCGGGGTTTCTTTGGAATCAAAGAATTATCCCTCGCACTATTTACGCCATCAAAACTTCAGGGCCAAACTATCGACCGTGTCTAATAGCCAAAGCGATTTACAAGACGCAACCTTCCAGTTATTGCCAGGGCTTGCCAGCGGCTCCGACGAAGGCCTTATTTCCTTCCGATCGGTAAATCATTCAAGCCGCTTCCTGCGTCACCGGAACTACGAATTATGGCTAGACGCACAGGGAACAGACAACCTGAGCAAGAACGATTCTACCTTTCGAATTGTCCCGGGACTAGGTGGATCTGGCTTTTTTTCCTTTGAGTCACTCAATTATCCAGGATATTATATTCGGCATCGGAACTCATTGTTTTTCATCGACAAGTTCGACGGAACAACGCTGTTCCGAGACGACGCGAGCTTTAGGGTTGTCGAGGGCCTTTGGAACGTTACAGAGCAATGATGCCCCAGTGGCTAGAGTCTGGCGCGGTGGTGTCCAACCGGTCATTAAGGAAAAGAACCGAGCTTGGCGGCAAGGTTGGAGTCCGGGAAGAGGACGAGGGCTACATCACCCCTCTGACAGCTTGGCTCTTGCGGAATCGTAGTCGTCATAGACACCCATCTCCGCACCGTCCCAGTCCGCGGCGAAAGTCGCGAGCCGCGCGCGCAGCTCCGCTGCATGCGCTTCGTCGATCCCGCGCGAGCGGAGGTCCACGCGCCGCGGCTCCAGGCGCGACTCAAGGAAGGTCACGAGGACCGGCACTGCTTCGCCCACGCCGTCCGGCCGTTCAGCCAGCTCGACTTTGCCTTCCCGGTAAACGCCTTCGATCGTCCTCAACATGCTCCGTAATCGTATCACTCTCGGGCCAGCCCCTACGGCCACCCCCGTGCTACGATTTCGCTCCCTGAAGGAGGGCGCTGCATGTTCGAAGGTCTCCAAGGTAAGCTCCAGGACGTTTTCCAGAAGCTCAAGGGCGAGGGGAAGGTCACCCCCGAGGCGCTCGACGCCGCGCTGCGCCAGATCCGTCTGGCTCTGCTGGAGGCGGACGTCCATCTGCGGGTCGTCAAGCCGTTCACCGAGCGGGTGCGCGAACGTTCGCTCGGCACCGAGGTGCTGGAGAGCCTCACCCCGGCACAACAGGTGGTCAAGGTCGTCCGCGACGAGCTGCAATCTCTCCTCGGCGACGAGGGGACCGAGCTTCGCGTCGACGGCCGGCCCACCGTCATCATGCTCTGCGGCCTCCAGGGCTCGGGCAAGACGACCACCGCCGGCAAGCTTGCGAAACGGCTCAAGAAGCGCGGCCGGCACCCTGTCCTGGTGGCCGGCGACTTGCAGCGCGCCGCCGCCGTTGAGCAGCTCAAGCAGGTCGGCAAGGGCGTCGACGTGCCGGTCGTGGAGCCGGAGCCCGGCGAGACCGTCGCCGACCTCGGCACCCGCGCTCTCGCCCTCGCCCGCCAGCGCGGCCACGACGTGATGATCATGGACACCGCCGGCCGCCTGCACGTG
Organism: Thermoanaerobaculia bacterium; assembly: GCA_036264355.1. Classification (GTDB taxonomy): domain Bacteria; phylum Acidobacteriota; class Thermoanaerobaculia; order Multivoradales; family UBA5704; genus UBA5704. The sequence continues at coordinate 6,264 of DATARD010000112.1, read as the reverse complement.
GACACGGCGCTGATGGAGGAGATCAAGCAGCTCGCGGAGCGCATCCAGCCGCACGAGACGCTCTTCGTGGCCGACTCCATGACCGGCCAGGACGCGGTCAAGAGCGCCGAGCAGTTCGCCGCGGCGCTCCCCCTGACCGGCGTCATCCTCACCAAGCTCGACGGCGACTCCCGCGGCGGCGCGGCGCTCTCCATCCGCACCGTTGCCAAGGTGCCCATCCGCATGGTGGGCGTCGGCGAGAAGTCGGACGATCTGGAGCTCTTCCATCCCGAGCGCATGGCCTCGCGGATGATCGGCATGGGCGACGTCCTGTCGCTCATCGAACGGGCCGAGCAGGGCCTCGACGCCGCTGAGACCGAGCGCCTCGCGAAGCGCATGGTCAACCGCGAGTTCACCCTCGAAGACCTGCGCGACCAGCTCCGCCAGATCCGCCGTCTCGGCCCGCTCGGCCAGGTCCTCGACCTGCTGCCCAAGGTCGGTCCGCTCAAGGGCCTGGACGCCGCGCAGGTCGACGAAGGCGGCCTGAAGCGTGTCGAAGCGATCATCAACTCCATGACCCCCCACGAGCGCCGCCGTCCCGACGTCCTCAACGGCAGCCGCAAGAAGCGCATCTCCATGGGCTCCGGAACCTCCGTCGCCGAGATCAACCGCCTCCTGAAACAGTACAAGTCCATGCAGAAGATGATGAAGGGGGTTCAGGGCAAGTGGCTCCGCCGCGCGATGGGTGGGATGGGGGCGGGGCGGTAGGATTGACAGAGGACAGACCAGAGACGAAGATCGGATCGAGGGAAGATAGCGCCATGGATAGATACCCGATCCTCTTCAGCCGCCGCGAGCTCATCGAGGGGAACGGATTCATCGCCGGAGTCGGTGTCAACGGGCGTGCGTTGCTCTTCGAGGAGGATGGCGATACGTGGGTGGAGGGGGTCAACCCTGGCGGTTTCGCGGCGAAGGGTTCCAGCCCGAGCGAAGCCCTGGCCGCGTTCTGCGAGGAATTCCGCCTCGTGCTGTTCGACATCGCCCTTGAATCCTCGTCCTTCGAGGGGTTTCAAGCCGGGGTCGAGCGGTTCTTCAACGAGACCAACCAGACCGCGCTCCACGAGTGGGAAGAGGCCGTGGACGCGGTACGGCAAGGCCGGATCACCGCCGAGTGGCTCGACCGGCGCCCGGCAGAATCTCCTCTCGGCATTGAGGTCGTGCAGATCCGTCATCCCAAGGCTGCGAACAATCAAGAGGGTGGAGCGGCGATCGCTGCCTGAAGGCGTGGATGACGACCAGTGGCCTGGTAACTCTCAAAGAGATCCGCGAAATGCTCGATGCGTGCGCCCCCGGCGCACGCATCGTCCCCAAGGAACACCACAACTGGGTTCTCTGGAATGGCCGCACCTATCATGGCCTCCCCTTGGGAAAGCACGGCAAGCGCGTGAACCCGGAGATCGAAGGCGGGCACGTGCGCCGGATGGCGAGATTCTTCGAGATCCTGGAGTGCGCCAAGAAGCATCTGCCGCAGATTTAGTGCTCCGGGGTTTGCCCTCCGCTCGCTCCCCTGCTAAACTCTCCCTCCTTTGCGCCGGCCCGGTTCGGTGGGCTGGAGACGTACGCTCGTGAAACTCGGAGGTTTTTGAACATGCTGACGATTCGGCTGCGCCGCATGGGCGCCCGGAACAACCCCTTCTACCGGGTGGTCGTCTCTGACTCCCGGAACACGCCGACCGCTTCCGCCCTGGAAGAGATCGGCTACTACGATGTGACCAAGAACCCGGCGAAGGTGGAGATCGACGCCGTCCGCGCCGACTACTGGATCGGCCGCGGCGCCCAGATGTCGCCGACGGTCAAGAAGCTCCTCGGACAGGTGAAGAAGAGTGCCTGAGCTCGCCGACGACCTCAAGGAGCTGGCGAAGATGCTGGTCGATCAGCCCGACGAGGTGGAGGTCACCGAGATCCCGAGCCGGCGTGGCGGCGGCGTCCTGGAGCTGCAGGTCGCGCCCGACGATCTGGGCAAGGTGATCGGCCGGCAGGGACGGACGGCCCGCGCCCTACGCACCCTGCTGGAGACCCGGGAGGATCGGCGGGGCGTGCGCTATGAGCTCGAGATCCTCGAAGACGACTAAGGCGCCCGCCGCAGCCGCTCCGCCAGTCACCGCGTCAACCGCGTCAGATACCGCGCCAGACACCACCCGCGAGGATCTGCCCGCGCGCGTCACGGTCGGCCGCGTGTTGCGTCCGCACGGCGTCCAGGGTGACGTGGTGGTCGAGGTGTTGAGCGACGTGCCCGGCCGTCTTGATCCCGGCAGCCGCCTGATCGCGACCCGCGGCCCCGATTCAGATCGGACGCCGGAACGGACGCTGACGGTGGCGAGCAGCCAGGACCACAAGTCGGGTGCCCGGGTGCGCTTCGAGGGGGTGGTGGGCCGCGACGAAGCCGAGGCGCTGCGCAACCTCTGGCTCGAGGTCGAACGCTCCGCGGTGCCGGCGGCGGAGCCCGGGACCTATTACTACTACGAGCTGCTGGGCTGCCGCTGCCAGGACGGCGAGCGGGATCTCGGCACCGTGGTCGATCTGGAAGAGGACGGCGGCGGGCTGCTGTTGATCGTCGAGTCGATCGGCGACGATGGCGCGCAGCGGGTGCCGGTGCCGTTCGTCGAGAAGTTTCTGCGCGAGGTGGACGTGGCGCGCGGGCGGATCGTGCTCGATCTGCCGCCGGGGCTCCTGGAAGTATGCGCGTCCAGGTCCTGACCATCTTCCCCGAGCTGTTCGGCCCGTTCCTTGCCACCAGCCTGGTGGGACGGGCGATCGAGAAGGGGCTGCTGGATGTGCAGGTGCACGATCTGCGCTCCTTCACGGAGGACCGCCACCGTAGCGTCGACGACGAGCCGTACGGCGGCGGCGGCGGGATGGTGATGACGGCGCCGCCGTGGATCCGCGCCGTGCGCGCCCTCGCCGGAGAGACCGGCGAGCAGCGGCCTTGGCGCGTCCTGCTGTCGCCGCAGGGCGCGCGGCTCGACGACGCCAAGGTGCGCGAGCTGGCGGCGCGCGGCGATCTGCTCCTCCTCTGCGGTCGCTACGAGGGGATCGACGAGCGGGTGCGGCTGACGGTGGTGGACGAAGAGGTGTCGATCGGCGACTATGTGCTCTCCGGCGGCGAGCTGGCGGCGATGGTGCTGATCGAGGCGATGTCGCGGCAGGTGCCGGGAGTGGTGCAGCAGGCCGGATCGGTGGAGCAGGACAGCTTCCGCGGCAGCCTCCTCGACCATCCGCACTACACCCGGCCGCCGGAGGTGGAAGGGTTGGCGGTGCCGGAGGTTCTGCTCTCCGGCGACCACGCGGCGATCCGCCGCTGGCGGGAGGCGGAGGCGCTGAAAGCGACGCGGGAGAAGAGACCGGACCTGCTGCGGGTTGCGCGGTCCGGATGAAAGAGAAATAATGACGGAAATTCCGTCCCTGGCAGGCGGGCTCCGTCCGTACCGTCGAGATGAAGACGAGGTGAGCCATGAATACGTTGGATCAGGTTGAAAGCAGCTATCTACGGAACGCGGGCGCTCCGGCGTTCTCCCCCGGGGACACCATCCGCGTCCACGTGAAGGTGAAGGAAGGCGACAAAGAGCGCATCCAGATCTTCCAGGGTGTGGTGATCGGCCGCCGTGGCGGCGGCACGCGCGAGACGTTCTCGGTGCGCAAGATCTCCGGCAGCGTCGGCGTCGAGCGCATCTTTCCGCTGCATTCGCCGACGGTGGACAAGATCGACCTCGTGCGGCGGGGCAAGGTGCGGCGCGCCAAGCTGTACTATCTCCGCAATCTGCGCGGCAAGGCTGCGCGTATCGAGGAGCGGCGCGACGAGCCGCGCGGCTGAGCGGCTCACGGGAAAGGAGCAGCGTTGCCCAGGGCGGCGATGCCGGCAGCCCCGGTGATGATGGATCTGTTTGCCGAGGCGTACCGCCTGCACCTGATGCGGGGTGTCGAAGATCTGCTCGCACGGTTCGGATTCGCCCGCATCGCCGGGGTGGACGAGGTGGGCCGCGGTTGCCTCGCCGGTCCGGTGGCGGCGGCGGCGGTCATTCTCGACACCCGCTGCGCCATCCCCGGGGTGGACGACAGCAAATGTCTCACCGCGGCGGAGCGGGAACGGGTGGCGGACGCGATCCGCGCCAGCTCGCTCGCCAGCGCCGTGGTCCAGATCTCCCCCGACGTCATCGACCGCATCAACATCCTCGAAGCGACGCGCCTCGCCATGGCGCAGGCGCTGGCAGAGCTCCGGCCGGCGCCGGACTGCGCGCTGATCGACGCCGTCAAGCTGCCCGGCATCTCCTTCCCCTGCCTGCCGCTGATCCGCGGTGACTCGGTGAGCTATGCCATCGCCTGCGCCTCGATCCTCGCCAAAGTCGAGCGCGACCGCATGATGGTGCGGCTCCACGACACCTATCCGCACTACGGTTTCGCGTCGCACAAAGGCTACGGCGTCGCCGAGCACTTGCAGGCGCTGGAGACCTATGGGCCCTGCCCGATCCACCGCCTGACCTACCGCCCGGTGCTCCCCCGCGTAGCGGATCGGCAACTGGAGAGGACCGCCTGATGGCCCTCCAACGCGAAGCGATCGTCCAGACCGCCGAGAAGTTCGTCGCCCGCGGCAAGATCGAGCCGGCGATCAAGGAGTACCGCAAGCTCCTCGCCGAGAACCCGAACGACATCAACACGCTGAACCGCGTCGGCGACCTCTACGCCCGCATCCAGCGCATCGACGAGGCGGTCGACTTCTTCACCCAGATCGCCGAGCAGTACTCCGTCGAGGGGTTCTTCGTCAAGGCGATCGCGATCTACAAGAAGATCATCAAGCTCGATCCGACCCGTCTGGAGGTCTACGAACAACTCGCCGAGCTGTACCACAAGCAGGGGCTGGTGACCGAGGCACGCACGCAGTACCAGGTGCTGGCGGACTACTACCAGAAGCACGACAACGCCGCCTCCGCGATCGCCATCTACCAGAAGATGGCGCAGCTCGAGCCGGACAATCCGACCTACCACGTCAAGCTGGCCGAGATCTATCACCAGCAGCAGCTCATCGAGAAGGCGATGGGGGAGTACCGCATCATCGCCGAGCTGATGATCAAGCACGGCCGTCCGCAGGAGGCGGCGCAGGTCTACGAGCGGGCGCTCGACATCGACAGCCAGAGCATCCCCTTCATCACCGACGCCGTCCTCAAGCTGCGCAAAGCGGGCAACAACGCCGGCGCCGTCCACTTCCTCTCCGTCGCGGTGGACCGCAATCCGCAGGCGGAAAAAGTGGCCCGCATGGTCCGCTTCGACGAGATCCCGGCGGCGGCCGTCGAAGCGCCGGCCGTGGCGGCGGCGGAAGAGGCCGAGGAGAGCGCGTTCGATCTCACGATCGAGGACGAGGAACCGCCGCCGCCGCCGCGGCCCACGCCCCGGGCGGCGCCGCCGCCCGCCGCGTCGCGCCGCCCGATCGAGATCGAGGAGGAAGAGGAGATCGACCTCTCCTTCGACGACGATCTGTCGCGCGCCATGGCCGAGGCCGCCGCGGCGGTCGGAGATGATGGTCCGGTTGCGCCGGCTGCGCGCGGGATGGAGGCCGAGGACGGCGAGGTCGAGCTGGAGCTGAATCTCGACGACATGTTCGAGATCGAGCTCCCGGACGAGGACGAGGAGCCGACCAGCCTGGTCAAGCCGCCGCCGGACATGGAAGGCGGCCCGCGCCGGCCGGCCTGGGCCCAGGAGACACCGCAGGAGGCCCCGCCGCCGCCCGCCGCGGACACGGTGACGCTCCGGACGGACTCTGCCGAAGCCGACATCGAGCTCGAGCTGGACATGGACGACATGGTCCTCGACACCGGCGCGTTCGCGCTGCGCCATCCCTTGCCGAGCCTCCCCCAGGAGGCCGAGCCGGAGCCGCCGGCAGACCTCCTGGACACCGGCGGTGCGCTCGACGGCTGGGAGTCGATGCCCTTCGCCGGCGAGCGCACCATGGCTGCGCCGGCCGCGGCGCCCGAGATGCCGGGCGAGCTGGAGCTCGATGAAGATCTCCTCGAAACCAAATCCGGTCTCGGAAGTCAGGAGCCGGAGCGCGAGGAGGACCTCGTCACCGAGGCCGAGGTGCTGGCCAAGTACGGTCTCGAAGACAAGGCGGTCGAACGGCTGGGCGAGGCGCTGCGGCTGCGGCCCGATCACCTGGGCGCCTATGCGTTGTTGATCCAGATCCATTTCGACAAGGGGCGCCACACCGAGGTGATGGATTTCGCCAACCGCATGGCC